>NZ_CP091716.1:325000-626833 GCF_022009635.1 Variovorax paradoxus | reverse complement strand
CAGGGCCGTGAATCCGAATGGCACGAGCTGTCCGAACTCACGCCGGGCAAGGGCTCGCCGCTGAAGCCGCCGATGGCCACGCTGCAGATCGTGGGCGGGCGCAAGGAAAAGATCCGCGCCGGCGACGTGCTGGGCGCGCTGACGGGCGACTGCGGCTACGCGAAAGACCAAGTCGGCAAGATCAACGTCAACGAGTTCTCGACCTATGTGGCGGTCGACCGCGCCATCGCCGCCGAGGCGGCGCGCAAGCTGTCCAGCGGCCGCGTCAAGGGCAAGTCGGTCAAGGTGCGGCTGCTGGAGCAGTAACGGCCGGCTGCGGCGTGGCCAGCGCCGATGTCGGCGCCACCGGCGCGTCGAGCACCGGGGCCGGCGCCGCATCGGGGGCTTCCTGCCGCGCCAGCTTCGCGGCCAGCCGGAACGCCACCACCACCGCCAGCAAGCCGAAGATCGACGAGCCCACGGCCTGCCCGATCAGCACGCCGGCTGCGCCGTAGTGCGAACCCCACCAGGCGAACGGGATCGTGCCCAGCGTGGCGCGCCCCCAGTTGAAGCCGGTCGACAGCAGCGGATGCCCGAGGTTGTTGAACGACGCGTTCGCCACGAACAGCCCGCCCGCGAAGAAGAAGCTCGCGGCCAGCCAGCTGCAGAACAGAGAGATCAGTTCCGCCGCCTGCCCTTCGGCCGAGAACGCGCGAACGAGCAGGCCTTGCCCCAGCGCCAGCAACAGCCACGCCACGGCCACCGACGCCACCATGAACAGCAGGCTGGCGCGCAGCCCTTCCTGCACGCGGCGGTACTGCCCCGCGCCCAGGTTCTGCGCCAGGATCGGTCCTACGGCGCCGCTGAGCGCATAGACCAGCCCGAAGGCCACCGGCGTCAGCCGGTCGATGGTGGCCGCGCCCGCCACCGCCGAGGGACCGAACTGCGCCACCGCATGCGTGACGAAGGCCGCGCCCACGGGCGTGGCCAGGTTCGTCAGCACCGCCGGTCCCGCCACCGACCCGAGCGCGCGCGCATCGGCGCCGAGCCGCGAAGCCTGGAAGGGGCCGAGCATGCGGTGCTTCACCAGCACGCCGTGCAGCCCGAGGGCTGCCAATGCCGTGCGCGACACCACCGCGCTGATGGCCGCGCCGTCGAGCCCCAGTCCGAAGCCGAAGATCAATATCGGGTCGAGCACCGCCGTCACGAAGGCGCCCGCCAGCGTGACCGTCATCGAGCGGCGCGCGTCGCCCACCGAACGCAGCAGCGCCGAAGTCGCCATGCCGATGCCCAGCAGCGGCAGCGTATGCACCGTCACCGACAGATAGCGATGCGCGAGCCGCGCCGTCTCGCCCTGCGCGCCCAACGCCTGCAGCGCCGGATGCAGGAAGAAGGCCGTGCCCGTGCCCGCCAGCACCGACAGAGCCACCATCAACACCAGGCTCGAAGTGCCGATGCGGCGCGCGTCGTCCATGCGCCCCGCGCCCACCGTGCGCGACACCACGGCCGCGATGCCGATGGTCAGCCCGATGCACAGCGACGCATGGAAGAACCCCACCACGCCCGCGAAACCGACCGCCGCCGCCGTCTCTTTTTCACCGAGCAGCGAGATGTAGAACAGGTTGATCAGGTCGACCGCGAACACCGCGATCAGCCCGATGGCGCCCGTGCCCGCCATGACGCAGACATGGCGCATCAGCGAGCCCGAAACGAAGCGCGGACGCCCGGCGCCGGCGGCTGTTTCGGTTATTGGCATATGAAATCCTCGATGTGGCCTAATTGCGGGTTCGAACATTACTTTTACCCGAGCTTTTCATGCCCAAGACATTCCGTACCGAAGCCGAACGCGTTGCCACCCCGAAGCCGACGCCGCTGCCCGGCTACACCGTGCCTCGCTCCGGTGGCGGCCAGAAGGTCAGCCTCGAGCGCGGCACCGCAACGCGCAGCAAGAAGAACCCTGGCAAGCGCGCCAAGAAGGGCGGCTGATCCAGCCCTCGCCGGCTCCCCGGAGCCACGACGACGAACGCGCCCCCGGGCGCGTTTTGTCGTTGGGACGACGGTCTTCCTGAGCAACTCGCGATGTCCGACGACAACCAGATCTTCATCCCGCCCTCGTTCTTCGCTGTCTACAGCGACGCGCGCCAGCGCCTGAGCGAGCCGATCGGCGTGGTGCGCGCGCGCTACGAGATCTGCGAAGACCTCGCGAACCATCTCGTGGGCCACGCGCAGATCCAGCACCACACCGAAGTGCCGGTCGAAAGCGAGATCCTGCGGCGCATCCACGCCGGGCTCGCCACACCCGAGGCCGGCGTGTCTGTGGCCGAGGCCACCTGGATCGTGCAGCGGCTGGCTGAGTTGCTGGGCTGGGAAGGCCCGGAGCCGGCGCCCGACGCCGACTGACCGCGCCGCTCCCGAACGGTCAGCGCCCCGAAAACCGCTCCGCCAGAAAGTCGACGAAAACGCGCGTCTTCGCCGCCAGGTGACGCGAGGGATAGACCGCGTACACCGGCGTCTTGTCGGCCTCCCAGTCTTCGAGCACCGCCTGCAGGCGGCCAGAGGCCAGTTCGTGCTCGACGTAGATGCGCGGAATCAGGCTCAGGCCGAAGCCTGCGAGCAGCGCGTCGCGCACGGCGATGCTGGAGCTGACCTTGTAGCGCCCGTCGACGGGCACCGCCACGCTGCGGCCAGCGCGGCTGAAGGTCCATTTGTTCGCATGGCCCGAGAGCGTGAACTGCACGCACTCGTGGGCCTTCAGGTCTTCGGGCCGCGCGGGGCGGCCGGCGGTGGCGAAGTAGCCGGGGGCGCCGCACAGCACGTGGTCCATGGTCATGAGGCGGCGCGCGACGAGGCTGGAATCTTCGAGCCGGTCGCTGCCGCGAATGGCCAGGTCGTAGCCCTCGCCGATGATGTCCGAGCGGCTGTCCTGCAGGTTCAGCTCCAGCCGCAAGTTGGGGTAGCGGGCCATGAACTCGGGAATGGCGGGCGACAGCGAGGTGAGCGCGAACGTGAGCGGCGCGCTCACGCGCAGCACGCCGCCGGGGCTGCTGCCCATGGGGGCGAGCGCGGCATCGGCTTCCGAAAGCTCGTCGAGGATGCGCGACAGCCGCTCGTGGTACGCGGCGCCGGCCTCGGTCAGGCTCATCTGCCGGGTGGTGCGGTTGATGAGCCGCACCTTCAGGTGCGCCTCCAATTGCGCGATGTTCTTGCTGACGGCCGCGGCCGACAGCCCCATCTGCCGCGCCGCACCGGCGAAGCTGCCCGTGGCGGCAGTGGTGCGGAAGACCTTGAGGGCGGTGAGATGGTCCATGCCGGATCGGATCGAATTGACGACTGAAGGTAAAGAATCAATTCATTATTCGAGCATTCACAACTACCGGTCAATTCAATAGATTGGCCCCATGACAAGCCGCACCACCGACGTCCTCCTTACCGCGTCAGCGCCCGCGATCTGGGGCAGCACCTACATCGTCACGACCGAGCTGCTGCCGCCGAACTACCCGCTCACGGTGGCGCTGCTGCGCGCGCTGCCGGCCGGCCTGCTGTTGCTGCTGATCGTGCGCAAGCTGCCGGAGCGCGCATGGTGGGGCCGCATCTTCGTGCTGGGCGCGCTGAATTTCTCGATGCTGTGGGCGATGCTGTTCCTGGCGGCCTACCGGCTGCCGGGCGGGGTGGCGGCCACCATCACCTCGGTGCAGCCGCTGCTGGTGGTGTTCCTGGCCAGCGCCTTTTTGGGCGCGCCGGTGCGCGCGCTGTCGGTGGTGGCGGCGGCGGTGGGCATCGGCGGGGTCGCGCTGCTGGTGCTCACGCCGAACGCGGCGCTCGACGCCGTGGGCATCGCCGCGGCCATTGCAGCCGCCGTGTCGATGGCCTTCGGCACGGTGCTGAGCCGGCGCTGGCAGCCGCCGGTGTCGGCTCTGACTTTCACGGCGTGGCAGCTCACGGCGGGCGGCCTGTTGCTGTTGCCGGTGGCGCTGCTGCTGGAGCCGCCGCTGCCCGCGCTCACGCCGCACAACTGGATCGGCTTCGGCTGGCTGGGCCTGGTGGGTGCCGCGCTGACCTACATCGTGTGGTTCCGCGGCGTGGCCCGGCTGGAGCCCTCGGCGATCGCGCCGCTGGCCTTCCTGAGCCCGGTGACGGCCGTGATCCTGGGCTGGGCGCTGCTGGAGCAGAGCCTCTCGGCCTGGCAAGTGCTGGGCATCGGCATCGTGATCGCGAGCATCTGGCTGAGCCAGCGCGCGCAGCGCGGCGGGCAGCCTTGGCAGAATCGCGCAGCCACGCTCCCTGGAGGAATCCGCTCATGCCCCTCGTCACCATCCGCCTCGCGCGCCGCGAGCAGCCCGCCACGCGCGAGCAGAAGGCCGCGCTGATCGCCGGCGCCACGAAGCTGCTGCAAGACGTGCTGGGCAAGCGGCCCGAAGACGTGACGGTGCTGATCGACGAGATCGACCCCGACAACTGGGGCCAGGGCGGCGAGAGCGCGACGGTGCTGCGCCAGCGGCGGCGCGCAGCCGGCGGGTAGTAGGTAGTCGGGCGGCCTACTTGTCGATGATCTTGCGCGCGAACACTTCGAGGTAGTCCATCAGCCGGTCGGCGCCGGCGATGGCGGCGGCCTCGTCGCCGGTGGCGATGCCCTGCGCCAGTTCGAGGTGCGCGTTGGCGCCCTCGACGATCTCGCCCTCGTGCTGGTAGGCGTACCAGAAGCGCCGGCACTGCACGATCAGCGGCACCACGGCCTTCACCGCCGAATCGTTGTGGCTCGCCTGGTGGTTGACGAGGTCGAGCGCGCGGTCGGCCTTCATGTAGTCGTTGAGGTCGCCACGGCCCGCGGCCTCGACCATCATCTCGGCGCAATGCACGATGCCCGTGCGCTGCTGCGCGGTGGCGCGGCGCGCCGAGCACGCGGCAATCAGCCGCTCGAGCACGCGCCGCGTCTGGATCACGTCGAGGTGGTCGGCCAGGTCGATGGTCGACACCAGCAGGCCCCGGCGCGGCTGCTGCACGATGAGGCCGATCGACACCATGCGCATCAGCGCCTCGCGCACGGGCGTGCGGCCGAGCCCGGTGCGCTCGGCCAGGTCGGCCTCGGCGATCTGGCTGCCCGGCTCGAGCTGCACTGTGGACAGCAGCGTCTCGATGGCGTCGTAGGCGAGGTCGGCGGCGCGGCGCTTGGGCGGGGGACGGGAATCGGTCTGCGGGACGGCCATGGTGTTCTTCTGCGGATGCTGCGGCGTCATTGTCGGGCGTCCACGGGGTCCGCCATGTCCGGCTCGACGAGGCCGGCCAGCGTCGCGATGCGGACCGGCGACAGCGGCGGCCTCGGCGCGGGCGGCGTCCAGCCGAAAAGAAACTGCGCCGCATCGCCGCAGACACGGCCCTGGCAGGCGCCCATGCCGCAGCGGCGGTGCAGCTTGGCGTCGGTCCAGCCGGAGCAGGCGGCCAATGCGGAAAAAGGAACGTCTTCGCAGCGGCAGACGAGCGTGTCGGCCTGCGGCATGCGCCGGATGTCTTCGGCCAGCGCGAAGCTGCGGTGCAGCTGCGCCGCGAAGGCATTCCAGCGGGCGCGCTCGCCTTCTAGGGCTTTCGCCGCGCGCTCGTTGCCCACGGCGGCATGGCCGGCGATGGCGCCCTGCGCCAGCGCGCGCTCGCTGCCGCCGAAGCCGGTGCATTCGCCGGCGGCGTAGATGCCGGGGACGCTGGTGGCCTGCCTTGCATCGACCGACAAGGCTTGCGCACCGTTGCCTGCGGGCGTGAGCGCGCAGCCGAGCAACTGCCCGAGCTGCGTGTTGGGCGTGAGGCCGAAGCCGCAGGCCACGCGGTCGCAGGCAATGTCGGTTTCCTTGCCGCCCTGCAGCAACCGGACCGACTCGACCTGCGCCACGCCGTGCACGGAGACGATGCGCGACGAGGTGCGGTAACCGCCGTCGGCCAGCCCGACGGCCTGCGCCGCCTTGCCCGGCCAGCGCGCCAGGCTGGCGCCGAAGCGCGCGACCGATGCGAACGATGCCTGCTCCGCGATGCGCAGCACCTTCGCGCCCGCCGCGCGCGCGGTCGCGGCAGCAGCAAGAAGCAGCGGCCCGCTGCCCGCGATGACGATGCGTTCGCCATCGACCGGCATGCCCGCCTTGACCAGCGCCTGCAGGCCGCCCGCGCCCGTCACGCCGGGCAGCGTCCAACCGGGGAAGGGCAGCAGCAATTCGCGCGCGCCGGTGCACAGAACGAGCTTGCGCCACGCCATGCGCGTCGCGCCGTCGGCGTCTTCGAGCAGCAGTTCGCCGGGCGCGGAGATGGCGACGATGCGCGTGCCGCTGCGCACGCGGATGTTGGCGTGCGCGGCGAGCGCTTCGCGCCACTTGCGCGCCGCCGGCGGCAGCGCGGCGCCGGGGCCGTCGCGCCAGATCTGTCCGCCGGGCGCGGGGTTGTCGTCGATCACGACGATGGATGCGCCGCTCGGCGCGGCCGCCACCGCCGCCGCCATGCCGGCCGGTCCGGCACCGACGACCAGCACGTCGCATCTGTCCGTCGCGATGCGGTTCATTCCGTCGTCTCCACGCGCATGCCCTCGGCGCACACCGTCTGGCATGCGAGCCTGCGGCGACCGTCGACCAGCACGCGGCATTCCTGGCAAACGCCCATGCCGCAGAACGGCGCGCGCGACTGCCCCGTGACCGACGTGCGCGCGACACCCATGCCGCCGCCACCGGCCAAGCGCAGCGCGGCGGCCACCGAACTGCCCGTCTTCACGCGCACCAGATGGCCGTCGATGTGCAGCAGGGTGTGGCCGCTCATGCCATTCCTCGCAGGCCGCGCGGCGCGTAGGGCGCCGCGTCGAAATCGGGCTTGGCGCCGGTCATCAGCGCGGCGAGCAGGTGCGCGCTGCCCGGCGCGGTCGTCACGCCGAGGCCTTCGTGCCCGACCGCGAGCCAGAGCTTCTCGCGCCACGGATGCCTGCCCAGCAGCGGCAGGCCGTCGGGCGAGGCGGCGCGCATGCCGGTCCATGAACGCACGGCGTTGAGGTTCGCGAGCCCCGGCAGGTAGTCGAGCGTGCGCTGGAGCATGCGCGCCAGCATCGGCGCCTCGACCGCCGGATCGGTGGTGTCGAACTGGCGCGACGAGCCGACCAGCAGTTGCCCGGTGGGGCGCGGCTGCACGTTGAAGGCGACCGAATCGCCATCGCTGTGGTGCGCGCTGGTCACGTAGCCGAGTTCGACGAGCTGGTGGTGCACGGTGCCCGGGTAGCGGTCGGTGATCAGCAGATGGCCCTTCTTCGGGCGGATCGGAAGTTCGGGGCACAGCGCCGTGGCCTCGATGCCGTTGGCAAGCACGATCCGCGGCGCGCTGCGGCGGCTGCCGTCGGCGAGCCGCAGCGTGCCGTCGTCCTGGATGGCGGCGACCTTTGCATGCTCGACGCGCACCGCGTCGGCGGCTTGCGCGAGCAGCCATCGCGCCGCGTTGGGCGCATAGAGGATGCCGTCGCCCGGCACTTCGAGCGCGCCGGCCAGGCCCTTGCGCAGGGCGGGCTCGGCGCGCGCCAGTCCACTCGCGGTCAGCAGGCGGCCGTCGATGCCGTGTGCGTGCAGGCGCTGCTGCTTGCGCTCGGCCTCCGCCATCTCTTCGGCATTGGCCGCGATCCAGAGCGTGCCGCAGGGGCTGTAGGCGCAGTCTTCGCCCATGCGCGGCGCGAGCGCGCGCCATTGCGCGACGGAGCGGCGGCTCAATTCCAGCTCGGCCGCGTTGTCGTCCATCACCACGAGGTGGCCCATGCCCGCGCCGGTGGCGCCGCCGATGCGCGCATCGAGCACCAGCACCCGCAGCCCCGCCTGCGCGAGCGCATGCGCGCAGGCCGCGCCGACGATGCCGGCGCCGATGACGATGGCATCCGCGTCCATGCCGCCCGATGTCAGAGCCGGATACCCCAGCCGAAGGGATCGGCGTCGTCGATCAGCAGCGTGGCTTCCGCGCTGATGTGCGCGCGGCCGCGCAGCGTGGGAATGACCTTGTCGCCGTCCATCGCGTAGCTGGCCTCGAAGCGGCTGCCGATCACGCTGGCCTGCGTCCACACCGCGCCCGGCGCGAGCTTGCCGTCGGCCGCGAGGCAGGCGATCTTGGCGCTGGTGCCGGTGCCGCAGGGCGAGCGGTCGTAGGCGTTGCCGGGGCACAGCACGAAGTTGCGGCTGTCGGCGCCTTCGCTGTCGTCGGCGAAGAGTTCGATGTGGTCGATCTCGGCGCCGTCGGCGCCTGTGATGCCCTGCGCCGCCAGCGCGCGGCGCAAGGCGGCGGTGTAGTCGGTCAGCGCGGCGAGGTTGTCGCTGGCCACGCGCTGGCCGTGTTCGCTCACCAGGAAGAACCAGTTGCCGCCCCAGGCCACGTCTCCACGCACGGTTCCATGGCCCGGCAACTCGACCGCCACCTGCCGCAGGTGCCGGTAGGCCGGCACGTTGCGCACGCTCACCGAGCCGTCTTCATGCAGCGTGGTGGTGACCGTGCCCACGGGCGTCTCGATGCGGTGCTCGCCCACGCCGATGCGCCCCATGTGCGCAAGGCTCGCGACCAGCCCGATGGTGCCGTGGCCGCACATGCCGAGGTAGCCGGCGTTGTTGAAGAAGATCACGCCGGCGGCGGCGTCGGGCGACACGGGCTCGCACAGCAGCGCGCCCACCACCACGTCGCTGCCGCGCGGCTCCAGCACGGCGGCGGCGCGCCATTTGTCGTGCCGCTCGGCCAGCAGCGCGCGGCGCTCGGCCATGCTGCCCTTGCCCAGGTCGGGGAAGCCCCCGGTCACCAGGCGCGTGGGCTCGCCGCCCGTGTGAGAGTCGATGACCTGGATGCGCTGCATGCGGCCGGGTCCCATCAGTAGCTGGCCAGGGGAACGGGCGCGGCGTTCTTGAAGGTGAACACCGTGATCGGCGCCTGCTTCATATTGCCCTTGTCGTCGTAGGCGTAGGTGGCGGCCACGCCCTTGTAGGTGGTCTTGTAGAGCTCGGCGCCCACCTTGTCGGGGTCGACGGAGTTGGCCTTCTTCATCGACTCGCCGATGAACATCACCTGGTCGTAGTAAGAGGCGGCGTAGGCATCGGCGTCGATGTTGAAGCGCTTCTTGAACTTCTCCTTGAACGCCGGGCCGCTCTGTGCCTTCTCGAGGATGGAGCCGCCCTGCGCGCAGAACACCACGTCGTTGACCGCGTCGCCGCCGAGCTTGCCGGTGGCGGGGCTGCAGACCGTGTCGCCGCCCAGCAGCTTGCCGGCCACGGCCAGCTGCTTCATCTGTCGGGCCATGGGAGCGGCCTGGGGCGCGTAGCCGCCGAAGAAGATGGCCTCGGGCGACTTGGCCTTCATGTTGGTCAGGATGGCGGTGAAGTCGACGGCCTTGTCGGTGGTGAACTCCTGCCCGACCACCGTGAGGCCCTGCGTCTTGGCTTCCTTGGTGAACTCTTCCGCCAGGCCCTGGCCGAAGGCGGTGCGGTCGTCGATCACGCCGACCTTCTTGACCTTGAGCACCTTGGCCGCATAGACCGCCATCGCGCCGCCGATCTGGTTGTCGCTGGCGATGATGCGGTAGAGGTTCTTGTAGCCGCCCTGCGTGACCTTGGGGTTCGTGCCCACGGTGGACAGCAGCACGCCGCCGTCGCTGTAGATGCGCGAGGCCGGAATGGCCACGCCGGAGCAGTACGGGCCCATGACGAACTTCACGCCGTCGTCCACGAACTTCTGCGCCACGCTCACGCCGGTCTTGGCGTCGCACTGATCGTCTTCGGAGACCAGCTCGAACTTCAGCGTCTTGCCGCCGACCATGAGCTTCTTCGCGTTGAGCTCCTCGATGGCGAGGCGCACGCCGTTTTCATTGTCCTTGCCCGCGAAGGCATTGGGGCCCGACAGCGGTCCGCTGTGGCCGATCTTGACCACCTGTTCCTGCGCCTGCACCTGGCCGGAAACGGTGATTGCGGCAAGCGCCGCGAGTCCGAGAAACGAAACCATGCTTGCTTTTGTCTTCATGCTTCTTCCTACTGGGTTGGGGACGATGAAAAACGCGACGCCGTGCGGTTATTACATGACCGACTGGTATTGAACAGGCCGTGTCGCGAGCGCCTTCTTCACGATGCCTTCGATGAATTCGCGCTCGGCGCCGATGAGCGGCAGGCGCGGACGGCGCATGTGCTCGGTGCCCACGCCCACCAGCAGGTCGATGAGCTTGAGGTTCTGCACCAGCTTGGTCGACACATCGAGGTGCAGCATCGGCGTCATCCACTGGTAGAGCTTGAGCGCCTCGGCAAACTTGCCGGCCTTCATGAGGTCGTAGAGCGCCACGGTCTCGCGCGGGAAGGCGCAGCCAACGCCGGCCAGCAGGCCGTCGCAGCCGAGCGCCAGGCCTTCGTAGGCGAGGTCGTCCACGCCCAGGAACAGCTGGTAGCGGTCGCCCACGGTGTTGCGCAGGTCGGTGATGCGGCGGATGTCGTCGGTGCTTTCCTTGATGGCGGCGATCCATTCGCAGTCGGCCAGCTCGACCATGTGCTGCGGCTTCAGGTCGACGCGGTAGGCCACCGGGTTGTTGTAGACCATGATGGGCTTCTGCGCCGCGTTGGCGATGGTGCGCACGTTGAGCATGGCCTCGCGCGCATCTGCCACGTAGATCACCGAGGGCATCACCATGAAGCCGGCCACGCCGAGCTTGTTGGCGCCATCGACATAGCGCAGCGCCTCGCGCGTGCTGGTTTCCGACACGTTGGCCAGCACCGGAATGCGGCCGTCGGCGGCCTCGAGCGCGATCTTCGCGACCTGCAGCTTTTCTTCCAGCGTCAGCGTGCTGGCTTCGCCGAGCGAGCCGCAGGTGACGAGGCCATGGATGCCGTTGCGGATCTGGAAGTCGATGTGCCGGGCGGTGCCTTCGGCATCGATGCTCTCGTCTGCGTGGAACTTGGTGGTGACGGCGGGAAAGATGCCTTGCCAGCGGGGATTGCTCACTTGGTCGCTCCTTGTGGATGTGCGGTGTGGAAGCGCCGCACTTTAAATATATTAACGATATACCGTCAAGATATCCGTGCGGCAAACGCTCTTCCGGACGGAGGGCTTGTGTGATATCGCGGCCCAGGCAGGGCCGCCGCGGCGAGCTACTTGCGGCCGTCCGCCGGACGCAGCACGCCGCGCCGGAGCGTGACCGGCTTGCCGATGGGCGGCGCGCTCTTGGTCTCCACCGTGCGCAGGGAGCCGTTATCCATGCGCACGCCAACCTCGTAGACGGTGACCGTGCGCACGTGCTTCTCGATGGCGTTGCCCGCGAAGCCGCCGCCGACCGCGCCGAGCACGGTGGTCGCGGCACGGCCGTGGCCGTGGCCGAACTGGTTGCCGACGAGGCCGCCCACCACGCCGCCCGCAACCGCGCCGACGCCGGTGGTTTTCTGGGCGCGCTGCACCGCCCGGACGGATTCGACCCGGCCGCAGACCGCGCAAGGCGGCGGTGCGGGCGTGGCGGCGGCCACCACCGGGGCGTTGGCACCGGGTGCGGGCCCGGGCTGGATAGCCTGTGCCGGCAGCGGGGCAGGCGCGGGAGCAGGCATGGGCGCGGCAGCCATCGCCTGCGGGGCCGGCCCGGCACTGGCAGGCGGCACGGCGGGCGCGGGCGGCATGAGCTCAGGCTTGAAGTCGTCGGGCGCCTTGGGCGCCATCGCGGCGGCCACCGGTGGGGAGGCCGCGGCGCTCGTCGCCGTGTCCTGCGACTGCTTGTGCAACAGCACACCGCCCAGCGCGACCACGGCCACCGCCAGCGCGCCGATCACGGCCCACAGTGCCTTCGGCGATCTGGCGGCCGGAGTTCCGGGAGGCTGGTTGAGGGGCGATGTCGAGTCCATGGGGAATCCTTTTCTGTTCCTCGCAGGATGCGCGGAAACCCATCGCAGAGCATGGACGCGGACAGCGCGTTGTCAATCCAGCGGCGTCCTACACGGCGATGCCGTCGACCTCCGCGAGGAATCGCCTTGCCTCGCCGCGCATGCCCCGCGAAACGGCTTCCCAGGTGCGCGCGGGAAAGTCCGGCGGCAGCAGCGCCTCGACCTCGCCCAACGCGGCGTCCACCGACGCCACCAAGCCGAGCATGGCGTTCCAGACCTCGATGCCGCCGTTCTTCATGGCCAGGCCATGCCAATGGCGGGCCTGGATGGTCTGGAACACGTAGTGCGCGTTCTTCGAGCGGATGGCCATCGCCAGGCCCGCCTTGCGCGGCTGGAACTGGTTGGCGCCATCGCCGAAGTACGGCCACATCGAGATGACGTCGTATAGCGGCGTCATCTCGTAGGCGTCGCCGCGCTGCAGATGGATCGAGAAATTCTTGGCGTGTCCGTCCGTGGCCGCGAGCAGAAAGAACGCCAGTTGCGCGAGCAGGAAGCGGGCGCCATCGTCGGCGCTGCGGCTGCCTTGCAGAAGCTGCAGGCACTTCGTCATGCCGGGGCCGCCGTGCTGCTCGTACTTCCTGTCGGACGGCAGGCCCAGGGCCTGGCAGAAGTCTTCCTGCGGCAGGCGCGCGATCCAGGTGCCGCCGTTCATCCATTCGCGGTCGAAGCGCTCCACGATCAACACCGTCTGGCCGCCGAAGGTGGCCATGGAGGTCGGCGCCACCAGCAGACCGAGGGCCAGGGCGATCTGCGCGCAAAGCCATTCGTTCTGCACCGAATCGGAGGCGTCCACGCGCCTGGAGCCGCCGATCAGCCCGAGCGGCAGCTTCACGATGTGCGTGGTGGGCGTGGCGCCATGCGGCCGGCACCATTCGCCCTTCCATTGCGTCAGCGCCGTCTTTTCCTGCGCGCCGGCCAGCGAGATACGAAACAGGTCTTCGTCGCGCATGCCTTGCGGTGCGTCTTCCGACGGCACGGCCTGCAGCAGCTCGGCGATCTGCGCTTCGTTCAGCGGCTCGCAGTCGATGGCGTTCCAGCCTTCCGGCACGGCCCCCTCGGGCAGCAGCTGCACGGCGCCCACGCAGTCGCGGCCGATGGCTTCGAGCAGGCCGAAGGCCGTGCTGTCCTTGAGCCGGAAGCGATTGCGCAGCCGCGCGCGGATCCTGTCGTTGTCGGGCAGCAGGTTGTCGAAGTAGTTGCGGACCACCTCGCCGCGCACCTCGAGCGTGCTGTTCAGCGGGATCGACAGCGACAGCGAGCGCCGCCGGGGCGATTCCAGCCAGCCCGCGTCGTAGCGGAAGGAATGGGCGCCGCGTTCGACGATCCAGGTGCCTACGCGCTCTCCGTTCATCCAGGCGTCGAGGGCCTGCGTCACCAGGACTCCCTCTTCGGCCGCACGACGAAGCTCCTGCGCGACGTGGGCTTGATGTCCTTGCCGGGGTTCAGCGCCTGCAGCGCGCGAAGCGATTCGCCCGGCGCGCCCGGCGATTCGGATTCTTCAAGGCGCACCAGCACCGACTGGTCGCTCATCTGCGTGGCGGTCCACGGGCCGGGCGGGAGCTTCACGGCGTCGTACAGCGCGGGCTCTTCCGCGGCGACGAGCACGCCGCCGGGCACCGCTTCGTCGCGCAAGCAGAAGGATGCCCCCAGCGCCGACAGCAGCTTCATCAGCTGCTCGAAGCTGACCGCGCCGGGGTTCGCTTCGATTTCCGCGACGCGGGCCTGGCTGACGCCAATGAGGGCACCGGCCTGCGCTTGCGTCAGGCCGCGCTGCTTCCGTAGGGCCTTGAGGTGGGGCCGCAGCTGGTCGACGAAGCGCAGGGGATAGTCCATGGCGGATTCAGAATATCGGCCTTGGCTTGTTTTGTCAAAATATCGGCTTTGCCGTATTTTTACGGAATATCGGCCTGCGCTTGTATTTCCTCCACACAAGCCCAAGCCGTTGAACCCGACACCTCAATCGATCTTCGCGCCCGACGCCTTCACCACGGCGCCCATCGCATCCCAGTCGGAGCGCAGCAGCTTCTGGAACTCTTCCGCGCTCTGGCTGCGCGGCTCCACGCCCAGGCGCTTGAAGCGCTCCTGGATCGCCGGGTCGGCCAGCACCTTGTTGGCCGCGATGTTGATCCGCTCGACTTCCGCCTTGGGCGTGCCGGCCGGCGCGAGCAGGCCGATCCACGAATCGAAGGCATAGCCGGGCAGGCCGCTTTCGGCCACGGTCGGCAGCTTGGGCAGGAAGGGGCTGCGCGACTGGCCGGTGGAGGCCAGCAGCTTGATGCGCGCGTCGTCCTGGAAGCCGATCACGCCGATGCTCGACGAGATCACCGCCTGCACCCGGCCCGCGAGCACTTCGTTGACGGCCTCGCCGGTCGACTTGGTCGGGATGTGCGTCATCTGCAGCCCCGCTTTTGCGAGGAACGACGCCATCGCGAGGTGCGTGGCGCTGCCGTTGCCGGCCGAGGCGTAGTTGTACTTGCCGGGGTGTGCCTTGACCTCCTTGATGAAGTCGGCTGTGTTCGACACGCCCATGCCGCCGGCCACCGCCAGCACATAGCCCGCGTTGCCGACGTTGGCCACGCCGACGAAGTCTTTCAGCGGGTCGTAGCTGAGCTTGTTGTAGAGAAAGCCCGCGATGTTGTGGCTCGCGGCCGCGAGGATGAGCGTGTTGCCGTCGGCCGGCGCGCGCGCCACGATCGCCGCGCCCACGGTGCCGCCCGCGCCCGCGCGGTTCTCCACGATGGCGCTGGCGCCGAGCGCCGCGCCCAGCTCGTTGTTGAACGCGCGCGCCACCGTGTCCTGCACCGCGCCGGTGCCGAAGGGCACGACGATGTGGATCACGCGCTGCTGCGCATGTACCGGTGCGAAGGCACAGAGCGCGGCAGCCGTTGCGAGCGCGGTGAGGGAACGCCGGGTGAACAGGGTCGAAGGCATCGTGGGGGCCGCTTTCTTTTTCATCGTCATCGACAGGGAAGGAATCTCAGGCGCCCGACGGCAGCCAGCGCTGCACCAGCTTCACGAAGTAGCTGGCACCGATCGGGATGATCTCGTCGTTGAAGTCGAACGAGGTGTTGTGGATGATGCAAGGGCCGGGCCCGTGGCCGTCGAGCCGGTGGTCGCCGTCGCCATTGCCCAGGAAGGCGTAGCAGCCGGGCCGCGCGAGCAGCATGTGCGCGAAGTCTTCCGCGCCCATCACGGCGGGGAAGTTGTCGGTGACCATGTCGTCGCCCACCACCTCGCGCATCACGTTCGCGGCAAAGCGCGCCTCGGCCGCGTGGTTCACGGTCGGCGGCGACGAGCGGTTGAAGTACACCTCGGCCGTGCAGCCATGCGCCGCCGCCACGCCCGCCGCCACTTCGCGCAGGCGCGCCTCGATCTTGTCGATGGCCTCGATGGAGAAAGTGCGGATGGTGCCGCCGACCGTGGCCACGTCGGGAATCACGTTGGGCGCGTCGGAGCCCTGCAGCTGCGTGACGGCCAGCAGCGCGCGCTCGGTGCTGGGAATGGTGCGCGCCACGATGATCTGCAGCTGCTGCGCGAGGTTGACGACCGCCGCCACCGGGTCGATGCCCGTGTGCGGCATCGAGGCATGCGTGCCGCGCCCGTGCACGGTGATCTTGTACGTGTTGCTCGAGGCCATCAGCGCGCCTTCGTTGAGCGCGAAGCGGCCCACGTCGCCCACCGGAAAGTTGTGCAGGCCGAAGACCGCGTCGCACGGGAAGCGCTCGAACAGGCCCTCGTCGATCATCTTCTTGGCACCGGCCTTGCCCATCTCCTCGGCGGGCTGGAAGATGAAATGCACGGTGCCGTCGAAGTCGCCAGGCCCCTGCTGCGACAGGTGCCACGCGGCGGCCAGCAGCATGGTGGTGTGGCCGTCGTGGCCGCAGGCGTGCATGCGGCCGGGGTTGGTCGACTTGTGGGCGAATTCGTTGGCCTCGTGCAGCGGCAGCGCGTCCATGTCGGCGCGCAGGCCGATGGTGCGGTTGCCGGTGCCCTTGCGCAGCACGCCGACCAGGCCCGTGCCGGCTATGCCGCGGTGCACCTCGATGCCCCATTCGGCGAGCAACTTCGCGACCTTCTCGGAGGTGCGGTGTTCCTCGAAACCGAGCTCGGGGTGGGCGTGGATGTCGCGCCGGATCTCGACGAAACGCGAGATGTCGGCAAAGGAATCGGCGATGTTCATGGCGGGGCGTGGGCTGCGAGTCAGTCGTTCGACCGGAAGCGAACGATTCTGGCGCAGCCGCCCGCCACGCGCATGCAGGCTTACGCGAGTCGGCCTTCCTGCCTCAGCTTCATGCCGATGCGGCGGATCTCCGCCTCGCCCTGGTCGAGCGCCGCGCGGCTGGTGTGCACCGAGTAGTGCCCCATCACCAGCTCGTGCGGATGCTTCACCGCCGAGCCCAGCACGAAGGCGGTGTCGCCGTGGGCGACGAAGTCGATGGCGTCATTCGACTCTTCGAACACCGCCAGCTCGCCGGCGCCGATCGGGCCGCCGCGCGCGTCGCCCGTCCCGAGCCCGCCCGCGTTCACGGCCACCCAGCCCACCGTGTGGCCGGCAGGCGGCGTGTAGCGCCAGCGCTCGCCGCCCTTCAGCTCGACGGCCAGGTAGTTCATCGACGCGGGCGCGGCGATGGCGCTCTGCGCCGCGCCGTGGCGCCCGAGCAGCACGCGCGCCGGGCCTTCGCGCGGCACCTGCGCGGGCGCGAGATACATGCTTTGCGCCGGTGCGTTCTCTTCCGAGGGCGGCAGCGCCACCCACAGCTGGAAGCCGCGCACGCGCTTGACGCCCGGCGCGGGCGCGCCGGTGTGCCACACGCCATTGCCGGCGCGCATCCACTCGACACCGCCGCCGCGCAGCGTGCCTTGCTCGCCGGTCGTGTCTTCGTACAGCGTGTCGCCCTCGATCAGATAGGTCAACGTGGCGATGCCCGAGTGCGGATGCAGCCCGAAGCCCTTGTGGCCGCCTTCGGTGTTGAAGCCGAACAGGTCGAGAAACACGAAGGGCTTGAGGAATTCGCCCAGGTCGCCGGGGCTCACCAGCCGAGTGATCGAGCCGTGCGAACTGCCGCGCGTGCGGTAGACCACCGCGCGGGCCTGCGTATCGACAGCCGTGGTCATGCGGCCTCCCTTGCGGTCTTCAGCGCCTTGGCCCACCAGGCGATGTCGTCGAGCATGCCGGTGGCCGCCTGCGCGAGATGCGGGAAGTCGCCGAAGCTCTTGCCCTGCTTCCAGATGCCCATGAACTCGACCATGCCGATGTGCACCGCATGGCGCACCGGCGCCATCTGCATCTCGACCGCCACCAGCCGCAGTTGCTCGACCGCGCGCGCCGCGCCCACGCCGCCATAACCCACGAAGCCGATTGGCTTGCGGATGAACTCCTTGTAGGCCCAGTCGATCGCGTTCTTCAGCACCGCGCTCGGGCCGTGGTTGTATTCGGGAGTGACCACGATCAGGCCGTCGAAGCTGGCCAGCCTGGCTTGCCAGCGCTGCGCGGCCTCGTTCTTCACCGGCCCCCAGGCGGGCGAGGACGCCTCGTTGAAGAAAGGCAGCGGATGGTCGCGCAAGTCGACCAGTTCGAAGGCGAGATCGGTGCGCTGCTGCGCGATCTCGTGGATCCATTGCGCGGGCTTCTCGCCGAAACGACCTTCGCGGGTCGAGGCGATGACGATGCCGATGCGGGGTTGTTGTTGCTGGGTCATGGGGTGCTCCTTTGGATGGAATCGGGAAGGGATGAAGGAAAGAAAGGTCAGGCCGTCGCGAGCCGCGACACCGGCCGCAGGCGCCAGGCCACGAAGCCAGACAGCAGCGCCAACACCACCGCCGGCGCGGGGTTGCCGCCGATCAGCACGAGGTGCGTGGCCACGGCGCAGACCATGGTCGCGGCCAGCAGCAGGCCGCCGAGGAAGCCGGTCGCCGGCACGAGCAGCAGCAGCGCACCGCCGATCTCGACCAGGCCCGTCAGGTAGCGAAACCACTGGCCGAAGCCGATGGCGTCGAACACCTGAACCATCTGCGGCACGCCGGCCAGCTTGGAAGTGCCGGCCGCGCCGAAAGCCACGGCGAGCAGGATGCGAACGCCCCAGACGATGCGGCGCTGGGTGGGGGAAGCAAGGGATGAGGAAGTCATGGGCACAAGGTTAGGCACGCACCCATTGATCGACTAGACGGTAGAGTCGGATTGCACTCGTCCGGAATTCGAAGAAATGAACACGCCATCCATGCTCGACCTCAACGACATCGCCATGTTCGTGCAGGTGGTGCGCTACGGCAGCTTCGCCGAGGCGGCGCGCCGCCTGGGCGTGCCGCCGAACACGCTCAGCCGGCGCATCCAGCAGCTCGAATCGCAGCTGGGTACGCGGCTGATGCAGCGCTCCACGCGCAAGCTGACGCTGACCAGCGCGGGGCAGGATTTCCATGACCGGTGCGCGGGGGCGGTGGACGGGCTGGTGGCGGCCGGGCAGGAGTTGGTGGCTGGGGGGCAGGCGCCGAGTGGGCTGGTGCGGGTAGCGGCTACCGCAGACTTTTTTGACTTCTTTCCCATGGAGTGGGTCGCGGAGTTCTTGCGAACCCACCCGCTGGTTCGACTGGACTTCGTGCTCAGCGATGCAGTGGTCGATCTGATCGCGGAGAACATCGACATCGCCTTTCGCGGCGGCCCGCTGAGCGACTCCAGCTATGTTGCGCGTCGGCTTGTCACCCGCAGCGGTGGCTTGCTTGCGAGCCCCGCATACATCGCTGCTCGCGGCGCGCCCACGACCTTGCAGGATCTGGCGCACCACGATTGCGTAACGGCCGCCCATCCAAGCGGTCATGCCACATGGCGATTGACCGGTCCCGACGGTATGGAGGAAGAAGTTCAGGTCAAAGGCCGATTTACGGGCAATACCGCGCAAGCACTGCGCAAGGCCACGCTGGCCGGGCTTGGCGTCGCACTGCTCCCGCCCGCGATGGCGACGTCTGACGAGCAAGCCGGGTTGTTGGTGCCTGTCCTGCCGCAATACCAATACCAGGGCCGAGGGCTGAACGTGGTTTATCCGAGCCGCAAGCACCTGCCGCTCGCGGTGTCGGCCTTTATCGAACTGGTAATAGAGAAGTTGGAAGGCAACCCGGAGATCTTTCCAACCGCATTGCGGCCACACCAGTCCTAGACCGATTTTTGTGTGATTTAGTTGGCAATTTTTAGGTAACAGCCCTATTTCGGTGCAGTTTCTCGAGACATTTGTGCAGTGCTTGCTTTACAAGAGACGTTTTGAAACAACCTTTTCGGGACGGATCAAGGTTTGGCCACCCTCATTCCTGCTTTGGGCAGTTGCGTGTCGCGCATGTCTCGTGGCGAAAAGCGTCTTGCCGAACGGCTTGAGCAAAAGCTCGATGACGACTATCTGCTCTGGTATGACGTGCCCGTCGGCCCCAAGCGCTCGCACCCCGACTTCGTCGTGCTTCACCCACGCCGCGGATTGCTGATCCTCGAAGTCAAGGATTGGCATCTGGACACGATTCGCCAAGCCAGCAAGGGGCCTTGGGAAATCCTGGCCGAAGGTATTCCCAAGACAGTCAGCAATCCTGCGGAACAGGCCCGCCAGCATGCGCATCACGTCGTCGATGCGCTCAAGCGCGACGCCCAACTCATCCACGCCGAGGGCAAGTGGCAGGGCATGCTTACCTTCCCCTGGAGCTACGGCGTGGTGCTGACCAACATCACGCGCAAGCAGTTCGAGGCGGCTGAACTGCATCGGGCCATTGAAGAACACCGGGTGGTGTGCTCGGATGAAATGACGGAGAGCGTCGACCCCGAGGCACTGCAGAGCCGCTTCTGGGGCATGTTCCCGGTACTCATGCGAGGCGCGCTGTCGCTGCCTCAGATCGATCGCGTCCGATGGACCCTGTTCCCCGAGATCCGGGTCCAGAACCAGGGCCTGCTGTTCGACGACAACGATGCCGAAGCGCGCATCCCGGAGCTGCTGCAGGTCATGGACCTTCAGCAAGAGCAACTCGCTCGCAGCCTTGGCGACGGGCATCGCGTGATTCATGGGGTTGCCGGGTCGGGCAAGACAATGATCCTGGGGTACCGCGCCGAGTACCTCGCCAAGAGCGTCACGAGCAAACCCATCCTCGTGCTTTGCTACAACGAGCCGCTGGCCGTCAAGCTCGCATCGGTCATGGAAGCCAAGGGCTTGAGCGACCGGGTGCATGCGCGGCACTTTCACAAGTGGTGTCGGGATCAACTCGTGACATACGGCCTGTTGCCGACAGAAAAAATGAGCACGTCCCAGCTCATGGAGGAATTCGTCGATCGTGTCATCCGCGGCGTCGACAAGAAGCAGATCCCTTCGGGCCAATACCAGGCGATCCTGATCGACGAAGGCCACGACTTTCAGCCCGAATGGCTGAAACTCGTCACGCAGATGGTCGATCCCGAGACCAACAGTCTCCTGCTGCTCTACGACGACGCCCAAAGCATCTACGAGCGGCAACGCACCAAGCAGTTCAGCTTCAAGAGCGTCGGCATCCAGGCCCAGGGACGCACGACGGTGCTGAAGATCAACTATCGAAACACCAGGCAGATCCTGCAGACCGCGAGCCTCATTGCCGCCGACTTGCTGACCGCCGAAGACAAGGACGACGACGGCATTCCGCTGCTGCGCCCCGTCAGTTGCGGCCGCGAAGGGCATGCGCCCTTGGTGGTCCGCCTGCCCTCGCTTCGCGACGAAGCAGTCAAGGTGGCCGAGTTGCTGAGCACGGCGCACCAAGAGGGCCATGCATGGGGTGACATGGCCGTGATCTGCCGACAGTACGCTGGCATGGAAGAGTGCGCGAATGCGCTCCGGTTGCGAAAGCTTCCGCACCAGGTCCGCAAGGGATCGGGAGATTTCAAGCCCAATGCGGACACCATCAAGATCATGACGATGCACGTCAGCAAAGGGCTTGAGTTCCCGGTTGTCGCGGTCGTCGGAAGCGGTGCGATGCCGCGCGAGACTGATGACGAGCGGGAGGAGGCAAGGCTCTTCTATGTGGCGGCGACACGCGCGACACAGAAGCTTTTCATCACGGTGAGCGGCGATGCCGCGTTCGGTAAGCGCCTCTGAATCGAACCCTGAGCCTTCACAGAGTTCGTGGGTTCATTCAGGCGCGAAATCTCGGTGGCGGCCATTCGCGTGAAAATGCCCTCCCATGAAAATCGAAAAAGACACCGTCGTCACCATCAAGTACAAGGTCTCCGACGCCCAGGGCAAGCTCATCGAGGCGAGCCCCGAGCCGATGGCCTACCTGCATGGGGGCTACGAGAACACGTTGCCCAAGATCGAGGAAGCGCTCGACGGCAAGGAAAAGGGCTATCAGACCGTGCTGAATCTCTCGCCCGAAGACGCCTTTGGCCAGCGCGACGAGACGCTGGTGCGCAGCATTCCCAAGACCGACTTTCCGCCGGGCGTGAAGGTGGGCGGGCAACTGCAGGGCCGGCTCGACGACGGAACCGAGCATGTGTTCACCGTGATGAAGATCAAGGGCCCGGTCGTGCTGCTCGACGGCAACCATCCGTGGGCGGGCAAGGCGCTGAAGTTCAGCCTGCAGGTGACGGACGTGCGCGCCGCGCTGCCGGTGGAAATCGAGCACCGGCATGTGCATGGCGCCCACGGGCACCATCACTGAACTGCTTCTTCTAGCTGCTGCTGCCGCGCGGCACCGGCTTCACGGGGCTTAGTGCAAGCAGCCGCTGCAGGCCGGCCTCATAGGCGGCGGCATCCATTTCGCTGCTGTCCCTTGCCACCAGGTAACTGAGCCCGAAGCGCTCGGTGGCCTGGGTGTAGAGGCGGTAGAAGCGCTCGTCTTCTTCGATGCGCGTCAGCTTCTGCCACGGCACGACGGCTGGCTTGCTGCTTTGAGGTGCACTCAGGCTCAGCCCCTGCGCGCTGATCGTCACCTCATGAATGCCGACGGCACGGGTCGCGGAGCGCGTGACCGACCGATGCAGCGCGCGCGCCACGCGGTCCCGCATGGCGGGCTGGACGCGTGCCCTGCGACGCGAGCCCAGGGCTGCGATGCGCTCGACCAGACGCGCGCGGAAAAACCACAGCACCAGCCCCGACAGCACGATCGCCACTGCCGAACTCACCCAGAACTCGGCACGAACCGGCCTGGGTTCGAACGCGTAAAGAAGCCCGATGGCGAGCACGGGCGCGGCCATCAGCAGCACCGAGAGTGCGCGTGGCACCAGCCGCTGAACAGCCGCGTGAAGGCGCTCCGACTGCCGGTCGTGTTCCGCGAGGCGGCGTTCCAGCGCCGCATCTCCGAGCAGCTCCGCGTCTTCCGGCGCCAGCCTGAATCGCAGTTGCAGTGGTTCGTCCATCTCGTTTCTTACTTCTTCTTCCAGAACCTGGCGTCTTCGTCGATCTTCGCGAGCGCCTTGGCACACGCCCTGGCCCCGGCCGCATGGCGCGCGCTGAACCAGCCCACCGCGAACCACGCACGGGCATCGCGCTCGGTCGCCTCGCGATACAGCGCAAGCGCCACGGCTTCGTCGTTGAACTCGCCCAGAGCGTCCTGCGCGGGGCGCAGCGCCTTGAGATAGCGCTCGGCACCGTTCTTGTCCGCCGCCTCGAACAGCGGGGAGACGAATTCAGCAAGGTAGCGCAGGCGCTTGAGCCGCTTGCGCACGCGGTGCTGGCTTTCGGTGTCCAGCGATTCGAAGCGTTCGCCGTCGCGCATCACCTGCTTGTGCAGGCCCTGCAGCCGCTTGCGCAGCAGGCGCCGGGCGGCATCGGCATCCAGGGGCGTCGGCACCGGTGGGGGCGCTTCTTCACCATCGCTTGCCGGCGCGGCCTTCGCGGGGCCGGCTGCGGTAAAGCCGATCAGCGACACCAGCACGTTCTGGAACGCCGCGGCGCGCACGACGTCTCCGGCGGAAGACACGCTGGTCGCCGCCGCGTCGCCCGCCAGCGGATCGAATTCCGGCGCCCCCGCCTCGCGCAGCCGCGGCTGCGCCAGCTTCACCACCTGCTCGCGGTCGCGCAGCTCGCCGAGCGCGCGGAAGGCGTCGACCAGGGGCGGCTCCCATTCGCTGGCATCGAACAGGCCCGAGGCGGTGTCGAGCCCCGCCAGTTCGCGCAGCGCGGTACGCAGCCGGCGGATGCCGATGCGCAGCTGGTGCACCTGCTCTTCGTCTTCGCTGCCCGCCGCGATCTCGCTCGCGTTCGGCAGCATCTGCGCGAGGCACGAGGCCACCACCGCCTGCTGGATGGCGCGACCGTCCGGGTGCTGGCTGCCAAAGCGCGGGGGTTCGGCCTTCACCGCTTCCACTGTTTCCTGTGCCGACAGCAGGCGCGCGCCACGCTCGGCCTTCGACACGGTGCTGAACCACAGCCCGTGCTGCTGCGACCAGCGCCGCGCAAGCGACACCAGGCCTTGCACGTCCCCGTGCTTGAGTTCCAGCTCCAGTTCGCACACCGGCGATGCGCGCTGCTCGGGCGTGCCGGCGTGCGCGACGACCTTGCCGACGTCCAGCGCCATCTCCACCACCGCGCCGCCGAGCCCGGTGACGCGCACGTCGCGCGTGAGTCGTACGATGTCGGTCGATTGCCGCTCGACCAGCGGCACGCCGCCGTCGCCGCTGCCATGCGCCAGCAGCTTCGCGAGCCGGTCACCCACGGGCGTGCCCTGGTGGCGCAGCGGGTCGATGGACGGCGTGGCACCGGCCGTGCCCAGGTCGACGTTGTGTTCCAGCCGGTGCAGCGCGTTGTCGCCGGTGGCCTTCACCGTCTGCACCCAGCGCCGGCCCTCCTTGCGCAGCCGCAGCACCATGCCGTCGGCGGCCAGCCGCTGGTCGGTGGTGTCGAAGTAGCGGGCCTGCAGGCGGGTGCGAACGACAGCGCCGCGCTTCAGGGCGGCTTCGACGGCCTTCAGGCGGCCGGCGGGAATGCAGAACTTGAACTCGATTTCCATAGGGCCCGATGATGCCCGCCCGTCGCGCGGCGGCGCCTAAATCCCCTGCCTTGAAAATCATGTGGACACCGTCCAGTTTTCTTGGTATCTTTTTGTGGACGGCGTACACAAGACGCCGGAAAAGCTCCCCGCCACCCTCCACAGACACAGGACGACCCCATGGCCAACAAGCAGATCTTCGTGAATCTCCCCGTCAAGAACCTCGACAAGACCAAGGCGTTCTTCGCCGCGCTCGGCTACACCTTCAACGCGCAGTTCACCGACGCCAACGCCGCATGCATGGTCATCCAGGAGGGCAGCATCCACGCCATGCTGCTGGTGGAGGATTTCTTCAAGACCTTCACGAGCAAGAGCATCGCCGACACCAGCAAGAGCACCGAAGTGCTGCTGTGCCTCTCATGCGAGAGCCGCGCCGAGGTCGACGAACTGGTGGCCAAGGCCAAGGCCGCCGGCGGCACCATCCCGGGCGAACCGAAGGACTACGGCTTCATGTACGGCCACGGCTTCCAGGACATCGACGGCCACCTGTGGGAGCTGATGTACATGGACCCGAACGCCGTCGTGACGCACCAGAACCAGTGACGTGACGCCACGCCGTTGAAGAAGCCGAGCGATGCCCATCGTTCCATACGCGCTCTTCACTGTTGCAGGGAGGGCCTCTACCAGACCACGACGGCGCCCCGATATTCCTTTCACCGGCACGGCATCATCGGCCGAGCCCCCCATGAAAAGGAATAGCCCCATGTCCGAACAAGACAACAGCCCCATCGTGCGGGTCGCCCCCCTCGGTTTCCCGTGGCAGACGATCGACCCGTTTTTGTTCTGCGTCTACCACGACGACGCCTACCCGCAAGGCAACGGGAGCATGGGCCCTGCCGCCTCGCTGGCCGGCCGCGACATCGGCCAGGACTTCAGCCGCAAGGACGGCTGGAGCATGTACCACGGCGACACGGTGCCGGGCTTTCCCTCGCACCCGCACCGCGGCTTCGAGACCGTGACCATCGTGCGCAAGGGCCTGGTCGACCACTCCGATTCGCTGGGCGCCACCGCGCGCTTCGGCGGCGGCGACGTGCAGTGGCTCACGGCCGGCAAGGGCATCGTGCACTCCGAGATGTTCCCGCTGCTCGACGCCGGCGCGCCGAACCCGCTGGAGCTGTTCCAGATCTGGTTGAACCTGCCAGCCCGCAGCAAGATGGCCGAGCCGCATTTCACGATGTTCTGGTCCGACGCCATTCCGCGCTTCTCGTCCGACGACGCGAAGGGCGGCCGCACCGAGGTCGCCGTGATCGCGGGCCGACTGGGCGACGCCGTCAACGGACAGGACCCGATCCAGCCGCTGGCGCCGCCACCCGATTCATGGGCCGCACAGGCCGATGCCGACGTGGCGATCTGGACGCTCAAGATGACGCCCGGCGCGCAATGGACGCTGCCGGCCGCCAGCGGCGAGGGCACGCGGCGCATGCTGTACTTCTTCAAGGGTGCGGCGGCTTTCGTCGCGGGCCGCCGCGTGGAAGGGCCGGCGGCCATCGAGTTGCGCGGCGATGCGGCGGTGGAAATCGCCAACGGCGCCGATGAAAGCGAGTTCCTGGTGCTGCAGGGCCGCCCGATCGCCGAGCCGGTGGTGCAGTACGGCCCCTTCGTGATGAACACGCAGGCCGAGATCAGCCAGACCATGGCCGACTACCGACGTACCCAGTTCGGCGGCTGGCCCTGGAAAGACTCGGCGCCGGTGCACGGTCGCGAGGCCGCGCGCTTCGCGAAGCATCCCGGCGGACACGAAGAAGTGCCCGAGGCCTGAGCGAGCCCCGGCTCAGAGCGTCTTCAGGACTTCGGCGCCCGGCGCGGTCATGCTGGGCACGAACTCGATCACGTCGGTGCGCGCGACGCCGTTCTGCACGAACGGATCGCGCGCCAGCACCGCCTCCAGCGCTTCGCGGTCGCCCGAGCGCGCCAGGATCACGCCGCCCTTGCGCGGCACCTGCCGGCCCGAGGCCACGAACAGACCACTTTCGTAGTGCTTCTTGAGCCAGGTGACATGCGCATCCATCAGCGCGTCGAGTTCTTCGAGCGGGCGGATGTAGGTGAGGGTGACGATGAACATGGATGAGGGCGGGTGAGTGAATGCGGAAGCCGCCATCCTAAGTTCGGCGGCCTCCTCAGTCGATCGCCACGCCGCCTTCCTTCACCAGCTTCGCGAACTTGGCCGTCTCCTCGCGGATGCGGCGCGCCATTTCTTCCTGCGTGCCGCCCAGCGGCTCTGCGCCGACGGCCTGCATGCGTTGCGCGAAGTCGGGCGAGTGGATGATCTTCACCATCTCGGCGTTCAGGCGCGCGACGATTTCTTTCGGCGTGGCCGCCGGCGCGAGCACGCCGAACCAGGTGCCGATGTCGAAGCCCTTGAGGCCCGCTTCTTCCAGCGTCGGCACGTCGGGCAGCACCGTCGAGCGGCGTGCCGTGGTCACGGCCAGCGCGCGCAGCTTGCCGCTCTTGATGTGCTGCAGCACCGGCGTGATGGTGTCGAAAGACATCGCCACCTGGCCGCCGAGCAGGTCGGTGGTGAGCGGGCCGCTGCCCTTGTAGGGCACGTGCAGCAGCGTGGTGCCGGTGCTGGCCTGGAACTGCGTGCCGATCAGGTGCTGCGCCGTGCCGTTGCCGTTGGAGCCGTAGGCCAGCTTCTCGGGCGCGGCCTTGGCCAGCGCGACCAGTTCGGCGACGTTCTTCGCCGGCGTGTTGGCGGCGTTGACGACCAGCACGTTCGGCACCATGGCCACCACCGTGATGGGCGCCAGGTCTTTCTGGAAGTCGTAGGGCAGCTTCTTGTAGACGCTGGTGGCGATGGTGTGATGCACCGCGCCCATCAGCAGCGTGTAGCCGTCGGGTTTGGCCTTGGCCACGTAGTCGGCGCCGAGCGTGGCGCCGGCGCCGGGCCTGCTCTCGACCACCACGGGCTGGCCGAGCGACTGCGAGAGCTTGTCGGCCAGCGCGCGCGCCAGCACGTCGGTGGTGCCGCCGGCTGGGAAGGGCACGATGAGGCTGATGGGCTTGGCCGGCCAGCCGGCCGGTGCCTGTTGCTGTTGCGGCTGTTGCGCGAAGGTCAGCGCGGCGGTGCCGAGGCCCAGCGCGAGCGCCGCGGCCCGAAGCACGGTGCGCCTGCCGTTGTTGCGTCGACGCGCGGTGGAAGAAGCGTTCATGGTTTGTCTCCGGCTCGTTGTAGTGGTGCGCGCATCGAGGCGCGCGGATACCGTCTTGTCGCTGGCGGCCGTTCAGGCCGTCATGCGGTCATGCCGCGAGCCGCATCGGCTCGCCCGCGATGTGCGCGCACACCGCCCGCGTCACCTGCTCGGTGGTCGCGCTGCCGCCCAGGTCGCGCGTGTGCAGCGCCGGGTTGGCCGTGACGTGCTCCACCGCCTGCATCACGCGGCGCGCCGCCTCGGCCTCGCCCAGGTGCTCGAGCAGCATCACCACCGACCAGAAGGTGCCGACCGGGTTGGCCAGGCCCTTGCCCATGATGTCGAAGGCCGAACCGTGGATGGGCTCGAACATCGACGGATAGCGCCGCTCGGGGTCGATGTTGCCGGTGGGCGCGATGCCCAGGCTGCCCGCCAGCGCGGCCGCCAGGTCGCTGAGGATGTCGGCGTGCAGGTTGGTGGCAACGATGGTGTCGAGCGAGGCAGGGCGGTTGACCATGCGCGCGGTGCAGGCGTCAACCAGTTCCTTGTCCCAGGTGACATCGGGGAACTCTTTGGAAATCTGCAGCGCGATCTCGTCCCACATCACCATCGCATGGCGCTGCGCGTTGCTCTTGGTCACCACGGTGAGCAGCTTGCGCGGCCGCGAGCGCGCCAGCTTGAAGGCGAAACGCATGATGCGCTCCACGCCCGCGCGGGTCATCATGCTCACGTCGGTCGCGGCCTCGATGGGGTGGCCCTGGTGCACGCGGCCGCCGACACCGGCGTATTCGCCCTCGGAGTTCTCGCGCACGATCACCCAGTCGAGCTGGCCCGGCGCGCAGCGCTTGAGCGGGCCGTCGATGCCCGGCAGGATGCGCGTGGGCCGCACGTTGGCGTACTGGTCGAAGCCCTGGCAGATCTTCAGGCGCAGGCCCCAGAGCGTGACGTGATCGGGAATGTGCGGATCGCCCGCGGAGCCGAAAAGAATGGCGTCCTTCTTGCGCAGGGTATCCAGGCCGTCGGCCGGCATCATCTCGCCGTGCGCGCGATACCAGTCGCCGCCCCAGCCGAAGTCCTCGAAGCTGAATTGCAGCGCGCCGCCGGAGGCCTCGGCCAGCGCTTCCATCACCCGGCGCCCCGCCGGGATCACTTCCTTGCCGATGCCGTCTCCGGGAATGGTGGCAATGCTGTAGCTGGTCATCGATGTCCTCGTGTGCTCTTGGAAAGAGCCCACTGTAGGATCCGGCACGGCTAACAATTCACGCCCAAAGTGAATCCATCATTAACTTCAATTCAACAGTGAGGCAGCCGCCATGACCTCCCCTGTCCAGCCCGCCGACCTCGGCTTCTTCTCCGCGCTGGCGGCCTGCGGCAGCCTGAGCGCCGCGGCGCGCGAGCTGGGCATCAGCACGCCGGCCGTGAGCAAGCGGCTCTCGCAAATGGAAACCCGCCTGGGCGTGACGCTGGTGAACCGCACCACGCGGCGCATGAGCCTCACGCCCGAAGGCGAGCTCTACGTGGCCCATGCGCGCCGCATCCTCGGCGAGATCGACGACATGGCACAGCTGCTGGGCGGCGCGAAGGGCGAGGCGCAGGGCCTGCTGCGCGTGAACGCCACGCTGGGCTTCGGCCGCAGCCACGTGGCGCCGCTCATCTCGAAGTTCGTGCGCAAGCATCCGCAAGTGGAAGTGCAGCTGCAGCTGTCGGTCAATCCGCCGCCGCTGACCGACGACGCGTTCGACGTCTGCATCCGATTCGGCGCGCCGCCCGAAGCCCGCGTGATCGCGCGGCGCATTGCATCGAACCGGCGGCTGCTGTGTGCCTCGCCGGCCTACCTGGCGCGCGCCGGGCAGCCCAGGGTGCCCAACGACCTGGCGCATCACCGCTGCATCGGCATCCGCCAGGGCGACGAGGCCTACGGCATGTGGCGCCTGAGCACCGGCCGGGGCGCGGCGCAGCGCACCGAGGCGGTGAAGACGCGCGGCGCGCTCAGCACCAACGACGGCGAGATCGCGGTCAACTGGGCGCTCGAGGGACACGGCATCCTGATACGCGCCGAATGGGACATCGCGCGCTATCTGCGCAGCGGCCGGCTGGTGCAGGTGCTCGCGAACTACCGCACGCCCGACGCCGACATCTACGCCGTGTATCCGCAGCGCCACCAGCTGTCGGCGCGCGTGCGGACCTTCGTCGACTTCATCGCGGCGGCGCTGGGCAAGGACGCGGCCGAGCCTTCGCTCAACCGCCGCTGAGCACCGACGCCACCAGCCACATGTTGGCGGCGCCGATCACGCTGAACAGGCCCCACGCGAGCGACTTGAGCACCGGCCCGTTGGCAAATCCGCCCATCATGGCGCGGCTGCTGGTGAAACGGATCAAGGGCCACATCGCGAACGGCAGCTGGAAGCTCAGCACCACCTGGCTGAGCACCAGCATCTTGCCCACGCCGCCGTCGCCGAACCACCAGACGCCGAGGAAGGCCGGGCCCAGCGCGAGTGCGCGCGTGATCAGCCGGCGCTGCCAGCACGGGATCTTCAGGTCCAGAAAACCTTCCATGATGATCTGGCCCGCGATGGTGCCGGTGAAGGTCGAGCTCTGCCCCGAGGCCAGCAGCGCGATGCCGAACAGCGTGGCCGCGAAGGCGCTGCCGACCACGGGCTCGAGCAGCCGGTAGGCGTCGTCGATCTCCGCCACTTCGCGGTGGCCGGTGGCGTGGAAGGCGCTGGCGGCCAGCACCATGATGGCCGCGTTGACCAGCAGCGCGAGCGACAGCGACACCACCGCGTCGAGCGTGCAGAAGCGCACCGCCTCGCGCCGCGCCGGTTCGGTGTCGGCCACGAGGCGGGTCTGCACGATGGACGAATGCAGGTACAGGTTGTGCGGCATCACCGTGGCGCCGACGATGCCGATGGCCAGGTACAGCGCGCCCGGCTGGTGCAGCCGCTCCAGGCTCGGCGCGAAGCCCATCGCCACGCCGAACCAGTTGGGCGGCGCCATCATCAGCTCGACCGCGAAGCAGCCCGCGATGGTGCCGACCAGCCCGAGCACGATGGCCTCCACGCGCCGAAAGCCCGCGCCCTGCAGCCCGAGCACCAGCAGCGTGTCGAAGGCCGTGATGGCGATGCCCACCGGAATCGACACGCCGAACAGCAGGTGCAGCGCGAGCGCGCTGCCCAGCACCTCCGCCAGGTCGCAGGCCACGATGGCCAGCTCGGCGCCCAGCCACAGGAAGCGATTGACGCGCGGCGAGTAATGCTCGCGGCAGGCGCGCGCCAGGTCTTTCCGCGCCACGAGCCCCAGCCGCACGCACAGCGTCTGCAGCAGCATCGCCGCCAGGCTCGCGAGCAGCACCACGAAGAGCAGGCCGTAGCCGAAGCGCGAGCCGGCCTCGATGTCGGTCGCCCAGTTGCCCGGGTCCATGTAGCCGACCGACACCAGCAGGCCCGGGCCCGCGTAGCGCATCAGCTTCCTGAAAAAGGGCAGTTCCTGCGGAACGGCCACGCTGCCCTTCACCTCGGAAGGGCAGAAAGGCGCCGTGGCCGTGCGGGGCAGCGGGAAGAACATGCGGACGATGATAGGGACAAGGCCGCGGTGTTGTCGCGGACCGGACCCGCGCGGCGGTGCCGGATCTCTTAGATTCGGCGTTCGCACCCCGGTGCGTCATCCCTCACACATCAACCCTCGGAGACTTTCCCAATGATCCACGTCGTCGCAGTCATCACCGCCAAGCCGGGCCAGCGCGCCGCGCTGCTCGAAGCCTTCGCCGCCAACCGCGCGGCCGTGCTGGCCGAGGAGGGCTGCATCGAATACGGCGCGACGGTCGATGCGCAAGGCATCCCCACGTCGAAGGCCAGTTTCGGCCCCGACACCTTCGTCGTGATCGAGAAATGGGAAACCTTGGCCCACCTGCAGGCCCACGCGGTCGCGCCGCACATGAAGGCGCACAGCGAGAAGACCAAGGAGCTGACGGCGGGCAAGCTGATTCACGTGCTCGAGCCGGTTTGAGTTTCCTTGCTCGTGGCCTTCGCTTGCCGCGCGACTAACTGGGAGGACGCTGAACTTCGGGCCCCCGACTTGGCACGCGCATTGGCTCGCATCGAGCTGGCGTTTGGCAACTGGGGCCCGATCAGTGCATCTGGCGAGGCGCTCGAAGCCGCCATTCGGTCAGGGTGGCTCGACGTTGTCGCATCGGCCCGGCAAGGCAAGGTGTCGATCGACCCCGCATTCATTGCCTCGCTCCATGCGCAGATCGCTCGAGCCATCGGTGCGCCCGGCCCAGGCAATTTCCGCGAAGGAGAACATCCCTTGGACTGGAGAACGTTCAAGCAGTCTCTCGACGACACCGCGCTCGAATACGGACTGGCCGGCAACACGGAGGCCTGGGTCCTCGCCCAGCTGCACTGGGGGAAGCACCTGGACTCGCTGATGTTCTCCGTGGCGTGGCTGACGAGCGGCGGAATCCGCCTGCAGGAAGGAATGCAGATGCTCGTGCCGTATGCCAGGCGCGACGAAGAATTGAAAGAACGGCTGGCCTGGGCAGGCCCTCGTTCATACGACGCGGAGGGCTTGCGCGGGCTCCTTGCGCGCTATGCATCCGAGCAGATACCCGACTTGTCGCCACCATGAAAAAACGCGCCCTCGGGCGCGTTTTTCATTGAAGCGTCGAAGCCTTACTTCGACACGACCTTCACCATTTCGAGGCACTTGTTCGAGTAGCCCCATTCGTTGTCGTACCAGCTCACGAGCTTGACGAAGGTGCCGTCCAGCGCAATACCGGCTTCGGCGTCGAAGATCGAGGTGCGCGGGTCGCCGCGGAAGTCGGTGGCCACGACCTTGTCTTCGGTGTAGCCCAGCACGCCCTTGAGCGCGCCTTCGCTCTGTGCCTTCATCTCGGCGCAGATTTCCTTGTACGTGGCTTCCTTCACCAGCTCGACCGTCAGGTCGACCACCGACACGTCGGAGGTCGGCACGCGGAAGCTCATGCCGGTGAGCTTCTTGTTGAGCTCGGGGATCACCACGCCCACGGCCTTGGCGGCGCCGGTGCTCGAGGGAATGATGTTTTCCAGGATGCCGCGGCCGCCGCGCCAGTCCTTGTTGCTCGGGCCGTCCACGGTCTTCTGCGTGGCGGTGGCGGCGTGCACGGTGGTCATCAGGCCGCGCTTGATGCCCCACTTGTCGTTCAGCACCTTGGCCAGCGGGGCCAGGCAGTTGGTGGTGCAGCTGGCGTTGCTGATGATGGCTTCGCCGGCGTACTTCTTGTCGTTCACGCCATAGACGAACATGGGGGTGTCGTCCTTCGACGGTGCCGACAGGATCACCTTCTTGGCGCCCGCGTCGATGTGCTTCTGCGCCGTTTCCTTGGTGAGGAAGAGACCGGTCGATTCGAGCACGATGTCGGCGCCGACTTCGTTCCACTTGAGCTGCGACGGGTCGCGCTCCTGCGTCAGGCGGATCTTCTTGCCGTTCACGATCAGCGTGTTGCCTTCGACCGTCACTTCACCCTTGAAGCGGCCATGCACCGAGTCGTACTGGAGCATGTAGGCCAGGTATTCCGGCTCGAGCAAGTCGTTGATGGCAACGATTTCGATGTCGTTCTTGAAGTTCTGCACTGCTGCGCGCAGCACGTTGCGACCGATGCGGCCGAAGCCGTTGATACCGAGTTTGATAGCCATCTGACTTGCTCCTAAGGTTGAAAAACTTGTTTGTCGTGAACCGGCGCGATCAGTCGCGCAGTGCGGCTTCCACGGTGGCGGCAACGTTCTCCGCCGTGAATCCGAAGTGCTTGAACAGCTGCGGCGCGGGCGCCGACTCGCCGTACGTGTCGATGCCGACGACGGCGGCGCAGCCGTACTTCCACCAGCCGCCGGTGCAGCCCATTTCGACGGCGATGCGCGGCAGCTTCTTGGGCAGCACGGCCTTCTTGTAGGCGAGGTCCTGGCGGTCGAAGGTGGTGGTCGAGGGCATCGACACCACGCGCACGGCGATCTTCTTTTCGGCCAGCAGCTTCTGCGCGGCCAGTGCGAGCGGCACTTCGGAACCGGTGGCGATGATGACGGCGGCCGTCTTCTTGCTCTTGAGACCGACGACTTCCGGCTCAGCGAGCACGTAGGCGCCGCGGCTGATGTCGCCCAGCTCGCTCTTCGGTGCGTAGGCGATGTTCTGGCGGCTCAGCAGCAGCGCCGTGGGGCGCGACTGGTTCTGCAGCGCCACGGCCCAGGCCACGGCGGTTTCGGCCGTGTCGCCCGGACGCCAGACGTCGAGGTTCGGAATGAGGCGCAGCGATGCGGCGTGTTCGATCGACTGGTGGGTCGGGCCGTCTTCGCCCAGGCCGATGGAGTCATGCGTGAACACATGCACCACGCGGCGCTTCATCAGCGCGGCCATGCGGATGGCGTTGCGGCTGTAGTCGCTGAAGGTGAGGAAGGTGCCGCCGTAGGGGATGTAGCCGCCGTGCAGCGACACGCCGTTCATGATGGCCGCCATGCCGAACTCGCGCACACCGTAGTTGATGTGGCGGCCGATGGTGCCGTGCGGCACTTCGGCGGGGGCTTCGGGCTTGGCTTCGTCCTCGGCGCCTTGCTTGGCTTCGACGGCGGGCACGTTCATGACCACGGCGCCGGTCTTCGGGTCGAAGCGCAGGGCGGGCGTGCTCTTGGTGTTGGTGAGGTTGGAGCCGGTCAGGTCGGCGCTGCCGCCGAGCATTTCGGGCAGCGCGGCGGTGAAGGCTTCCAGTGCGAGCTGGCTGGCCTTGCGGCTGGCCACGGTCTCGGCCTTGGTGTGGGCGGCGACCACGGTGTCGAACGCGACCTGGTGGAAGTCCTTGGGCAGCTCGCCCTTCATGCGGCGGGTGAACTCGGCGGCGAGTTCGGGGAACGCAGCGGCGTAGGCGGCGAACTTGTCGTTCCACGCGGCTTCGATCTTCGCGCCTTCGGCCTTGTGGTCCCAGTCGGCGTACACCTCGGCCGGGATCTCGAAGGGCGGGTAGTGCCAGTCGATGGCGTCGCGCGTGAGCTTGATTTCTTCGGCGCCCAGTGCCTCGCCGTGTGCCTTGGCGGTGCCGGCGCGGTTCGGGCTGCCCTTGCCGATGACGGTCTTGCAGTTGATGAGCGTGGGCTTGTCGGTCGACTGCTTCGCCTTGGCAATGGCCTTGGACACTTCGGCGGCGTCGTTGCCGTCGATCGGGCCGATCACGTGCCAGCCATAGGCGTGGAAGCGCTCGGCCACGTTGTCGATGTACCAGGGCTTGACCTGGCCGTCGATGCTGATGCCGTTGTCGTCGTACAGCGCGATCAGCTTGTTCAGGTGCCAGGCGCCGGCCAGCGCGCAGGCTTCGTGGCTGATGCCTTCCATCATGCAACCGTCGCCCAGGAAGGCGTAGGTGTGGTGGTCGACCACGTCGTGGTCCTTGCGGTTGAATTCGGCGGCGAGCAGCTTCTCGGCCAGCGCGAAGCCCACGGCATTGGTGATGCCCTGGCCCAGCGGGCCGGTGGTGGTTTCGACGCCCGGCGTCACGTCGACTTCAGGGTGGCCGGCGGTCTTGCTGTGCAGCTGGCGGAAGTTCTTGAGTTCGCCGATGGGCAGGTCGTAGCCGGTCAGGTGCAGCACCGAGTACAGCAGCATCGAGGCGTGGCCGTTCGAGAGCACGAAGCGGTCGCGGTCGAACCAATGGGGGTTCGCGGGGTTGTAGCGCAGGTGTTCGCCCCACAGTGCGACGGCCATGTCGGCCATGCCCATCGGTGCACCCGGATGTCCGGAATTCGCTTGTTGAACGGCATCCATAGCCAGCGCGCGGATCGCGTTGGCCATCAGGGCTTGGTTTGCCATGGGCATGGGGCTTTCGGGGGAAAAGGGGTGGGTGGGATAGGGGGGAACCCGCGATTTTACCGGGCGAGCCCGAACGCCCGCCGATACAGCCCGAACACCCGACTGATGTTCTTGTGCGGCAGCCGGACTGCTAGAGTTGCCACCCATGCACGGGCTGCACCTCACCGCCGACCTCCACGACTGCCAATGCGGCCTTCAATGGCTCACCGACCGGGAGGCCCTGGGGGCCGTTTGCCTCAAGGCGGTCTCGGCCGCCGGGCTGCAGGCGGTGGGCAAGCTGTTCCACGGTTTCCCGGCCACGCCGCAGGGGCCGGGCGGCGTCACCGCCACGGTGCTGCTGGCCGAATCGCACCTGTGCATCCACACCTGGCCCGAGCAACGCGGCGTGACGCTCGACGTGTACGTCTGCAACTTCAGCGGCGACCATTCGGCCAAGGCGCATGCGCTGATGGAATGCCTTGTGGCGCTGTTCCAGCCCCGCCGCAGCGAGCGCAACGAGCTTCAGCGCGGACGGGTCCCGGCGTGAGCGCGGCGCGGGCCATGATCCTTGCCGCCGGGCGCGGCGAGCGCATGCGGCCATTGACCGACACCTGCCCCAAGCCCCTGCTCGAAGTGCGCGGCAAGCCGCTGATGCAGTGGCCGATGGAGGCGCTGGCCGCCGGCGGCTTCACCGAGTTGGTGGTCAACACCGACTGGCTGGGCACGCAGGTTTTGCAGCGCTTCGGCGCCAAGCCCTTGCTGGACGGGCATACCGCGCTATCGATTTCATACTCCGACGAGGGCCGCGACTTTGGCGGCGCGCTCGAGACGGCCGGCGGCATCGTGCGCGCGCTGCCGCTGCTGGGCGATGTGTTCTGGGTCGCGGCCGGCGACGTGTTCGCGCCCGGCTTCGTCTTCACGCAGGCTGCGGTCGATCGCTTTGTCGCCAGCGGCAAGCTCGCGCACCTGTGGCTGGTGCCGAACCCGGCGCACAACACGAAGGGCGACTTCGGCCTCTCGCCGGACGGCCTCGCGTTGAACACGGCGCCCGAGAAGTTCACCTTCTCGACCATTGGCCTCTACCGCGCCCCGCTGTTCGCGCCGCCGTACTGCGACATCCCCGCCGGCAACCCGGCCGGCCGCAAAGCCCCATTGGCGCCGATCCTGCGTGCCGCGATGGACAATGAACTGGTGAGCGCCGAGCTCTACACCGGCCCCTGGACCGATGTGGGAACCCCCGAACGGCTTGCCCAACTGAACACGCCAAGATGACCTCAGCAGACACCACCACGATCTACGCCGAGCGCCGCGCGCGCCTCGCCTCGCAACTGGGCAAGGACGGCATCGCCATCATCCCCACGGCGCCCGAGCGTCCGCGCAACCGCGACACCGACTTCCTCTACCGCCACGACAGCTACTTCTATTACCTGACGGGCTTCACCGAGCCGAACGCCTGGCTGGTGCTGGCGGGCGACGGCCGCGCCACGCTGTTCTGCGCGCCGAAAGACCTGGAGCGCGAGATCTGGGACGGCTACCGCCTCGGCCCCGAAGCGGCGCCGGCCGCCCTCGGCGTCGATGAAGCTTTCTCGGCCGCCGACCTCGACACGAAACTGCCCAAGCTGCTCGAGAACCGCTCGACCGTGTGGTTCCCGTTCGCGATCCACAAGGGCCTGGAGACCCGCATCGACGGCTGGCTGCAATCGGTGCGCGCCCGCGTGCGCTACGGCGCGCTGTGCCCCGAGGAGCAGCGCGACCTGTGCGGCCCGCTCGACGAGATGCGCCTCGTGAAAGACGCGCACGAACAGGACATCATGCGCCGCGCCGCGCAGATCAGCGCCCGCGCGCACGTGCGCGCGATGCAGCTGTCGGCCCGCATGCTGCGCGAAGGCAAGGACGCCCGCGAGTACCACCTCGACGCCGAGCTGCTGCACGAGTTCCGCCTCGGCGGCTCGCAGTACCCGGCGTACTACTCCATCGTCGCGGCCGGTGCCAACGCCTGCGTGCTGCACTACCGCGCCGACGCGGCGCCGGTGCGCAAGGGAGAGCTGGTGCTGATCGACGCGGGCTGCGAACTCGACGGCTACGCAAGCGACATCACGCGCACCTTCCCGGCCGACGGCAGGTTCACCGGCCCGCAGCGCGCGCTGTACGACCTGGTGCTGGCCAGCCAGGACGCCGCGGCCGCCGCCACCAAGGCCGGCAATCGCTTCAACGACCCGCACGACGCGGCCGTGAAGGTGCTGTCGCAAGGCATGCTCGACCTGGGCCTGCTGGACGCCGACAAGGTCGGCAACGTGCAGGACGTGATCGACTCGCGCGCCTACTTCCAGTTCTACATGCACCGCACCGGCCACTGGCTGGGCATGGACGTGCACGACTGCGGCAGCTACGTCGAGCCCACGCAGGTCGGCGAGGTGAGCGAGCGAAAAGATCCGCTGTCGAACGAAGTCATCAAGAACCGCCCGAGCCGCATCCTGCACCCGGGCATGGTGCTGACGCTGGAGCCCGGCATCTACGTGCGGCCCGCCGACGGCGTGCCGGAGCAGTTCCACAACATCGGCATCCGCATCGAGGACGACGCCATCGTCACCGCCACCGGCTGCGAACTCATTTCGCGCGGCGTGCCGGTGAAGGCGGACGAGATCGAGGCGCTGATGCGAGCCTGACGGCCCGCTGCGACACCGGCGGCGGCGCATGCCGCGCCTGCAGGAAGTCGATGAACACCCGCAGCTTGCGCGGCATCTGCGCGCGGCTCGGGTGGTACAGGTAGAAGCCCGGAAAAATCGGCCACCAGGGCTCCAGCAGCGGCACGAGGCGGCCGCTCTCGAAATCTTCGCGCACCGCGCCTTCGAAAGCCGATGTGATGCCGGCACCCGCGCGCGCCGCCGCCAGCAACACCTCGCTGTCGTTGCTGATCAGCGGGCCGGGCAACGCGATGTCCAGCACGCGCCCGTCCTGCGCGTATTCCCAGCGATAGAGGCCGCCCGTGGTCAGGCGGTAGTTCAGGCACCGGTGCTCGCGCAGGTCTTCGGGCACGCGCGGCGGCTTGCGGCCCTTCAGGTAGCGCGGCGCGGCAAAGGTGACCATGCGCAGCGGGCCGCCCACCGGCACGGCGACCACGTCCTGCGCCAGGCTTTCGCCGAGCCGGATGCCGGCGTCGAAGCCGCCTTCCACCAGGTCGACCATGCGGTTGTCGCACACCAGCTCGAGCGTGATGTCCGGCCAGGCATCGGCGAAGTCGCCCATGTGCGCGAAGAGCAGCAGCTCGGCCGCCACCCGCGAGACGTTCAGCCGCAGCAGGCCCGCGGGCTTGTCGCGTGCCTCGTCGAGGCCTTCCACCGCCTGGGCCAGCGCATCGAGCGCCGGGCGCGCGCCGTTCAGCAACTGCAGCCCCAGTTCGGTGACGCCCACGCGCCGCGTGGTGCGGTCGAGCAGGCGCACGCCCAGGCGCTGCTCCAGCGCGCGCAGCGTCTGCGACAGGGCCGATGGCGATACGCCCAGTTCCTCCGCGGCACGCGTGAAGCTGGCGTGATGGGCCACGCGGGCGAAGGCGGAAATGGCGGGGAGCAGGTCTGGCGACATGGCTTTCATTATGAAGACAGGCTTCATGAAGCATGCGCCCAATCTGTCTTTTTCCGAAGCAATGCGCGAACTACCTTTGGCTCATGGCGCGGCGACGTGCCTCCGTCAAATAGAGTTCTTTACTGAAAAATAAAGTTCTTTCCCGCAAGATTTAGTTCTTAACTGGCGGCACCTCCGCTCCATCTCCAAGGGGGATATTGGCTAACGACATCAAAATAGTTTCGTTGTTGTTGACAGGGGCCTTGGCCGGAAATATCGCCGGATTTCCGACCCCGAAGAAAACGTACTTCGGCCTTTCTCCAACAGCTCTCGTAGTGCGCCTCGATCTGCTCTTTCTCAACTGCGTGATCGCATCTGGACTGAACAGCGCGTCGATGACCGGGCAATGCGGCCAAGACATTGAATCTGCTTCGCACCTATCTCCAGCAGGTCCGGCCACGGTTCATCGGCGCAGACCAATCGGCGCTGTTCTTGGCACTTGAGGGCAAGCAGCTGGCCCGCACTGTACTTGGCATGCGACTTCAAAGGGCGCTGCAAGCAGCGAAGCTTAAAGATGAACTTGGGGACTGGACTGGAAGGGGTGAGAGGGCCGTGCGGGAGAACTTCTACACGCGACAGCGCGCGAGGTATTTGACTGCGCATGCCGCACCTGTTCCACAGTCAACCCTCCTCGCCTTGGCCGTCCGTAACACGCTGTCGTACCTCATACCGATGCCGATGCATGCATGGCTTCGATATTCTTATCGACCTTTAGCTTGGTCGCAGACGAACGAGATCCTCGCTCAGGGAGGCGACCCATCCCTGCTGAGCGCTGGTTTTCATCGCTCGAATAGGCGTAACGTCTTCGCAGACATAACCAGCGCCTTCAGCGAGTTCGCACAAGATGTCACCTACGTCCACCAACACGCCGGCGTAACGGCTATCGCCCACGGTCATTAGCACGGCTCCGCCGGGGTTCATCTTGCCTCGAACGGACTTAAGTATTTGCATCAGGTCGGCAAAGTACGCGCCAATCATGTCGGGCAGGTGCGGGTCCCATAGCTCATCGCTCTTCCTCCTTAAGGCGGCCACAGTCCTGTTCAGCTTAGGCGAGTCCAAGCCCTCCCATGTCATGTCCCTGCTGATTTGAACATGCGACCGCATCGTGGAGATGCGCAACTTCGTGTTGTCGGCCTTGCTCTTCAGGTAGCCAAGCACCCAAAGTTCGACGTTATAGATGTCCGTGTAGTCGAAACTATTGGGGTACGGTGGCGAGAAAAGGCAGACGTCGACGGGCACGACCTTCTCGACCTCTATTCGAGAGTCGCCCCGAAGTAAGGTGTACGACTGGCAAGCCCGAGCGCCATGTGCAGCAATGTCGAACAGCGCCACCTGAAACGCTGACTTGAATGCCTCCACGACATCATGCGGTGATTTCTGGGTTGAGTTCCAGTTTGACCGATACCGGCGCCCCTTGCCGCTGATAACTACATTGCTCATGTCCACGAGGATGCTGCCAAGCAAAATGCGTAGGAGCCGCTGGTTGACCGGGCTCGCGACCTCCTCTATTGCCTCGCGAACGGTCAGTATCCGACGGAACGTTTCCCGGGGAAAGATCCAGCGGCCTTTCAGGCCAGGTTCTACCATTGTGGTCGGCCACGGCTCATGTCGGATTGAGCGCAGGCTGGCCGACCGGCTGCTCATTTTCTTCACCACCTCAGCATAGTCGTCGACGAGTGATTGGTGGTCGTACGTTGCCAGTTTGGATTCAACAAGATCTGCAAGGAAAGGATTCACCTCGATCGTCGTGGATTTGATCCCGAGAAACTGGGAGGTCAAGGCAGTGGTTCCCGAGCCGCCGAAGCAATCGAGGCAGGTCGATGGCCAAAAACCCAAGCCGCTAAGCGACTCAGCGACCATCAGCGGCGAAAATGCCTCCTTGAAGCGGTACCAGCGCTGGAAAGGTAGCTTGTGGCTGGGCACGTTCGATGACATTGGCGCCCCCTCCACAAGCCCTTTCAGCCACGCAGAGAAGTTATGACGCGTGGAGATGCCCAGTGTGGGGCAGCTTGCATTGATGAATGAGCTGATCGCTGCTGCGTTCATAGGCGCTGGGCTCCTCGTTTGCTGGCCATCCGAGCGGCGAGCTATCGATGCATTCGACTTGAATGAAGATTCTGCGTGCAGATATCCCTACGAGCAAGCGAGCGTTGCCTATGACTCCCATGCTCTCACTCCCGCCGCAATGGTGGAATCGTCCCTTCAGCACGGAAGCAGACGACACCTTTCCTTCCGTGCCGAGCGGCTGGAAAGCTGCCGCTTTCGTATACTGATTTGTCGATTCAGGGCGACAGCCGAGCAGCCGACAGCAAAAGGAAGACTCGATGACGACATACCAGACACACGTCAATAGCGCGCAGGTTCCGCTTTTCGATCAACCTTCGTCATCCGAGGCTCGAGCATGACCGAGTTGCCGATTCTCGAACACCTTCAGGTTCGGCATTTTGGCCTTTATCCTGGTTTGCAACGGGATGGCATATTTGACGTGAGCCTGGTGCCCGGTTTGACAGTCGTCCTCGGCGCGAATGGTTTGGGCAAGAGTACGCTGGTCAACCTGCTGTTTCGAATGCTGACAGGCCCGTGGGACATCAGCTTGCCTGACGGAAATATCGGTACGGCGCAACTGACCGGTCAAGCACTCAGCACGAGGCGACGATCGACGTTCAGTGCTCGTGTGAACGACAACGCTCTCGACGCTCAGGCGACTTTGCGGTTTTCGATTGGCAGCAGGAAGTTTGAAGTGACGCGTTCGCTCCTCAAGCTGGATCTGCTGTCATTTAAGGTTGATGATGCGCCCGAGCGCAACGATGAAGAACTACTGCAGAACGCTATCCTCTCGGCGTCGAACATAAATGCCTTGGGCGAGTGGATATTCATTCTGCGCACGATGGTCTTCTTCTTCGAGGACCGACGAATGCTGGTATGGGACCCGTCAGCGCAGCGGCAGCTGCTGCGCTGCCTTTTTCTGCAGCCTTCGCAGGCAGCTGACTGGATCCGCGCGGAGCGCGAGATTCTGGAACTAGACACTCGCATGCGCAATCTGAGTGCCGCACTTGGTCGCGAAGAACAGGAGGAGCGGAAGAACGACGGTCTTTCCAAGGCCGCACCCGAGGTTCGCGCCTCCCTCAAGTCCAAAGAGACGCTCCACCGTGCGGCAATGGACAGGCAAGATAAATTGAGCCAGGCCGTCCAGGAGCTTGACGACGCGCGGCGTCGGTATCGGCTGGGATCGCTGCGCGCAAGCGAGGTGCTTCACGCCACAATCCATGAGTTGGAGCGGGCGAGATTGTCCGCCGTGGAGGCCAGATTTCCGTCTGCTGACGAGTCAATGCGCTACATATTTTCGCGCCTGATGACTGATGATGTATGCATCGTTTGTCACACGCCAGGTCGCACCCAGAAGCGGGAGCAGATGCTCCATGCGATTGACAACAAGCACTGTGTGCTCTGCGATGCTGACGTCGCACCTCGCCTCGCCGATCCCATCAATCTCACCGACGAGCGTGTTGGCGCGCTGCGCACCAAAGTAGAAGAGGCAGCGATCACTGCAGAGGCTCAACGCGCAGCTTTAGACAAATCGGCGAAAGAGTTCGACGGCGCGATGCGCAACTTAGCCCAGCTCAACGTCGATGTTTCGACCCTCCAGGAAGAGGTCAGCGCGCTCGTGCGTCAGCTTCCGCCTTACGAGCAGGTCGCGCGCCGGCAAAGCGACGGAATGGCGGATCTTAAGAAGCGCGCGGGCCAGCTACGCGCTGATCTGCAGGTCAAACGCGAAGCCTTCGCTGGCCAGATGAACCAGTACCGACGGCAGGTCGGCGAATTTGCCGAACGTCTCAAGGCGGAATTCGACGAGATTGCGAACGGCTTTCTGCTCGAAACAGCTTCGCTGTCTTGGACTCCTATGCGTGTGCAACTTGGTCAAGCTGGGACGGACGGCCGCGTGCTCTCACCTATTGAATATCCGTCGTTCAGCGTTGAGATGACCGGAGCCAACTTTTCCTCCGTGGTGCGACGTGACAGTCCGGATCAAGTTTCGGAGAGCCAGCGTGAGTTCATAGACCTCGCGTTCCGCATGGCGCTCGTCAAGGTGGGCTCCAACAGTCAGGCGTCGACGATGATCATCGATGCACCCGAGTCTTCACTGGATGCTGTGTTCGTCAATCGTGCCGCAAAGGTGCTCGCCAAGTTCGCTAACGACAACGCGTCGAATCGACTCATCGTCACTTCCAATCTTGCTGCCGGAAAATTGATACCGGCGGCGCTGAAGGCCGCAGAGCCAGACCCGCTGAAGCGCATCGGTCGCATCGTAGATCTCTTCAGGGCAGGGGTTCCTACGAAGGCTATGTCGATTATGGAGAAAGAGTATGACGAACTGCGTGACGAGCTATTTGCTGATATCGCGAAGTCCGTGAACCATGCCGCCGGTGTCTGATCCAAGCTCCTTGGAGCACCGTCAGCGGCCACTTCGAGTGCTGGCATTGCTTGACGCATTGTCAGGCGCATCAATCTTCGTGTCCCCGCTCCGCGTTGTGCATGAGTTGGCGTACCTGTCAAATGTCTTGGCGCCGGTGTTCGAACTGGCGCCCTTCAGTGCAAGCCTCTTGAAGCGCCAAGGCGGCCCCTACTACCCCGAGCTGCAGGAAACCATTGATGTATTGGTGGGGCGCGGCATGGTGTTCGCATCTGACATCCGATACGTGTTTATCCCCGAGGAAGGTCGCTACCGACTGCATGCGAACTACCGCGTCAATTACGAACTGGCTCGCGGCACGCTTGACGCTTACAAGCAAGCCTATGCAGATACGGGTGAACCGTTCTTCATCGAAGAGCTGTGCTCCGCCTATAGCATGTTGTCAGATCAGGAGCTTGGCCGAGCATTCGTGTTTGATGCCCGCTACGCGGACCACGACGTCGACAACAATGAAGTGATCGATTTCGGGCAGTGGGCTGACCCCACCCGCACTAACTTCTCTCGCAACGCCGCATTGTCCTTTCGGCCCGGCGAACATCTGCAGCCTGCTGAGCGAATCTTCATGTACATCGAGCACGTGCAGAGGAAGGCCGCCAATGGTCGCTAGCGCGTCAACACTTGAGCTAGGCTCTTGGGAGGGCGATAGGGCCGTTCTTACCACCGCCCTTCGAGCAGACAGAGGCGATGTGGAGGACCTACCCGACGAAACGCGTTTTCAAGTGCATGTCTCGCGAATGATCAGAAGGCGCGAGCGACATGCAAGCGCCGAGACTTCGGGCGCGGCCGGGTTCATTTTGGTCAACGCGGAAGAACAGCGTGTGCTCTCGTTGGAAAGGACGTTTGACCGGCTCATACACACGGGTAGTAGGCGTCTCTCAAATCGCTTGCATTTCGTGACCGCTCTGGCGCATAGCAGCGCTTTGGAGGAACACGATGGGGACGACAACGATTTATTTGGCCGGATCGCCGCGCTCGGGTTCGACGACCGCCCCGCGTTTATCTACGTGCCCTCGGAAGATGGCTCTTCGCTGAGCTATTACCCAAAGGGAACGCGAACTGATGAGGTGCGCTACGTCGAACTTAACTTCGGCAAGATCGCCGAGGAAGAGGTTTTGGCTACTCTGGAGGCGATCTATCGAAGTGAGCTCTGCACTCCAGACAATATGGGTCCCATAAAACTTTGGGAGAAACCAGAGAAGTGGCATCCGGTCGAGCAGGCTGAACGCACGGTGCAACAGATGATTCGACATGCGCTCGTCGGGCGATTCATGTGGTGCACGATTCGGCAAGAGCAGGCGGGCAAAGTTGGACGCACGGATCTTGAGATCGTCGATGATCGTACCGGTCCCGCTGGCACGATCTACCATCATGCGTTGCTCGAACTAAAGGTTCTGCGCAGTTTCGGGTCAACGGGCGCCCCCTACAGCCAAGATGCCGTGAATGACGCCATCATCGAAGGTGTCAATCAGGCGAACGCCTACGGTGTCGCCAATAACAGCCTGATCCGTATGCTCTGTTGCTTCGATATGCGCAAAGATGACCCTGGCGACGACGCAACTTTCGTACACGTCAAGGATAGGGCCGCGACCTTTTCAATCCGTCTTAAGCGCTGGTATCTCTATCGGTCTTCGCAAGACTGGCGCGATGCCTGTGCCGAGAGGAAGTTGGCCGCAGCGAGTGCGCCTAAGAACAAGGGATAGGGCGTCGCAAAGTATGTCATGGCGCCCCCACGGCGCGCCATGACCTTCCTCCCAGCTTAAGGCAACGCCGAACAAGTCCAACACTGGCGACTCGATTGCGTGTGATCCGATACGTAAGCTCCGTCGCGCGGGGAAAGTACGGCACTCCACTCCCACGCAGCCGAGAGCGCCCGGCTTGCGTGTCGGCCGCCGGTCCGCCTTTCGGGCTCTAAGGTCGAGGCGGAGCGACTTGGGTAGGCGCACTCTTGGCCTTGGTCCGTGCAACGGCCAGCACGTTTAGCGCAGTGGTCGTGGCCGGGTCGTCCGCGCCGTCGACGCCAGGAAGAAAGGGGCTGCCGCGGCCAGTGATGATCCAGTGCAGGTTGGCGTGCGCGCCTCGTACTTTCAGCGCTGCTAAACGGGACAGTCGTTCGACGTCCGGAAAGGTTTCTCCGCGACGGGCCTTCGCCAGAGTCGTCTGGTTCGAATAGCCGAGATGCTTGCTGAGCTTCGAATCGCTGAGCTCAAGCTGATCGATGACTGCTACCAACCTCGCGCACATGCCGGCGAGGATTTGGGTGTCTTTCTTCGGGCGAGTCACGCTTGCATATTATCAGTATTAAATTGATAATATCATCTAAGATACTTCACCCGCCATGCGCAATCCACCTGACCGTTATCTCGCCACGCTCCATCAGCACTTTGCGGTGGCGCCTGACTTCGCCGGCGTTAAGCCCAAGGCTTGGCAGCCGAGCGACACTGCATTGCCTGGCGAGTCCTTGGTGACGACGAATCAAGCGGCGCAGTCCACGGCGTTTCAACGCTGGTTTCACTTCAAGGAGGCCTTCTCCCCGGAGTTCGTCTCCAGCGCGATCCACACACTGGGTTTCAAGCCGAAACACGTGATCGACCCGTTCGGAGGGTCTGGCACTACCGCGATCACATGCCAACTCCTAGACATCGACGTCACCACGATCGAGATCAACCCCTTTCTCGCGGATGTGATCGCGTCCAAGCTCGCGGCGCTGGCCGCCGAGCAACTCATGCAAGAAGCGGTGCTGTTCGCACAGCGCCTCGAAGCCGTGCCTGCGGACCTGAGCTTGCTGGGCCATTTGCCCCCAACCTTCATTGAAGACTTCACGAAGGATCGATGGATCTTTTCTCATGCGATGGCAGAGCGCATTTCGCAATATTTGAGCTGCATCTCGATGATCGAGGAGTTGCCGTTGCAGCAGTTCTTCCGAGTAGTGTTGGGGTCGGTGCTGATCGAGTGCTCCAACGTGTATGTGAATGGCAAAGGCCGGCGCTACCGTAAGTCGTGGCTGGATAACCAGAGCACGCCAGCGCAGCTCGACGCCGCCTTCACCCGCTGCTTCGATCTGGCCTTCGAAGACGTGCAGAGGTTTGAAGAGCGCCCGCAGCCGCGCACCACACTCCTGCAAGGTGATTCGCGGAGCATGCTCGCCCAGGTGCAGCAGCCGGCGGACTTGATCGTTTTTTCTCCGCCGTATCCGAACTCGTTCGACTACACGGATATTTACAATGTGGAGCTCTGGACGCTTGGCTACCTGACCACCCGTATCCACAACGCGGACCTGCGCAACGCGACGCTGCGCTCGCATGTGCAGATCGATCGCGAATTCGGGAAGCCCACTGGCGCAAGTCCGACGCTTGCAAAGGCTTCTGTGGCTCTGGAGGCTGCGAAATCTTCGCTTTGGGACCATCGCATTCCTAGGATGGTCGAAGGCTACTTTCGAGATCTCGAGCAGGTTATGGTTCAGTGCGCACGGCTAGTCACGCCGCGCGGCAAAGTGATGATGGTGGTGGGTGATTCACGCTACGCCGGCGTCCTGATCGATGTTCCGCAGATTCTCAGCGAACTCGCCAAGAAACTGGGATTCAAGCGTGCCGAGGTCTACGAAGTCCGCAAGATGCGGGCAAGCGCCCAGCAGGGTGGCAGCCACCATTTGCGCGAATGCATCGTTGAGCTCGGTCTTTGACCGCAGCTTCGCGAGACCACCGGTCTCGGGAACCACGCTGGAAGTGACCCAAATGCCCCCCGAAGCAGACACCGGCATCCTCGATCATTCGGAACTGCCGTTCGGTTGAACTCACTCGAAGATCGCTGACATGGCTAGTCAAGGCAAGTTGTAGATCGACGCCTTCAGCTGTTGGAGAAGCGCCGCGAACTGCAGTCCCTCTGCAGCGGCCAACCCAATTTGCATCCCGCGCGTGATTCGCTCATGCAGTGCAGCAGCAGAGCCATCAAGCCCGTTAATCGCATGTGCTCGCTCGAGCTCCTTGAATGACAGCAATTCGTACGTCGTGTGACCCTCCTTCGAATGAGGAAAATACTTCGCAAAGCTCAACGATTCGGTGCCGATCTGCACGAAGTTCAGGTGCTTGGAGTATTGGAAACCCAACTCGACCGGATTGATGATCGGAAGTTTCTGCGTCTTAAGCTGCCTGTCGACACTGGTGCCCTTCCACATGTTGCAGTGGACACAGCCCACGGTGAGATTGGAGAGCAAAAACGCCTTAGCAGGGTACCTCGATTTGGGCAGGACATGCTCAATATGCCACGCCCATCCGTAGTGTCCGACGGAACGCCGGCAGTACGAGCAACTGCCGCCACATCTCTCGAAGAGCTTGCTTTGGACCACCCGCCGAAGGTCCTTATAGGTCTGCACCTCCGGCTCGGCGAAGACGAAACTCTTCGTTCTCGCCCGTTCGCCCTTGAACTTTTTCTTTTTTGCTGGTGCCGAGAATGCGGACCATGCCTCCGGCCCGCTGAGCTTTCCGTCGCGGACCAGCGTCGTCAGCTTGAGAAGGTGCTTCTTCTGTTCGTCGGTACAGAGCGAGTTCATTCGGGTTCGCTCCCCTTAATGGAACGTACCCAATCACGACGAACGAGGGAAATGGCTTCGTCGATCTGCCCCTGAGTCTCTTCGGAAAGCCCTTCTGTCGCTTTTAGCCGCTTAAGAAGGGCCACTGCCTCGGGCGATTCTTTGACGCCTTCCGCGACGCGCAAAACGGTGTCCGCAATCTCCACGCTGATCTCTCGAGCATGGTACGGGGATGACTGAAAATACCTCAGCACCAATTGATCGTGGCTTGCGACCTCAGCAAAGCTGTGAGTCTCCAGGGTCACCTCGCCGGTGCCTGGGGCCACGTCACCAGGTCGCTCGCCCTCTTCGACGTCGTGGCGCAAGATGGCGACGAGGTTTCTCTGGCTGAGGGGGTCATACTTTGCCGCCTCGCTGATGACGACCGGTGCGTGCGTGGCGACCACGACATGAAATCGCGTCAGCCTCGATAAGAGTTCCATCATCGTCTCGTGGAACCTCATCTGCCAGTGCAGATGCAGACTCACCTCAGGCTCATCGATCAGAAAGACTGCGCCTTGCTCCATCACGCTGAGCATTTTCGCAAGCACCAGCATTCTGTTTTGCTCACCCGTACTGAGCTGCCCGAAGTTCAGCGACGTCCCATCTTTAAGCACAACATCCAGCTCGATGTCGATACCCAGTTCAAGATACTGAAGAAGTAAGCGAATTTGAACCTCGGTTAAGCGTTCAAATCGACCTGGTCCTTCGGCGATGCGACGAAGAACCGCCATAGGTCTCGCGGCGCCAAGTGCCCTGAAAGTGTTGGCCTTCCTTCTTCCCTTGCCGCGTTCGGGTTGTACTTCGAGGTTTTTCTTCACTTGAATCTCGACGTCTTTCCCGAGCCTGAAAGCCAAATCCATGGTCACCGTCTTACACAAAGCGCCGAAGAGTTCGCGATCTATCACCATCGCCCGCAGGATCAACCGACTAAGCTGGCGATCGATGGCCGAGAGGAAGACAGCGTTCGTCGTGTTTCGAGCACCCAGATAACGCACTCGCCCGCTGTCGCCATACTTGAAGCGGTCTTGAATTGAGCTGGCGATGCAAGCCACGGTTCGCGCCGGTCGCATGATGCTCAAGCGCTCTGCCAGCTCTCCCAGTACACGGCTTTTTCCAGTGCCGTTGTTCCCGATGATGTAAGTAACTTGGCCTTCTCGAGTGCTCCGCGTCGACGCCGCGACTCGCGCCTGCAGCAGGTCAAGCAGTTGCTCCATTGCTGAATTTAACGGGCCCTCAGTCCTCACGCGCCCCATGCACGCCTCCTCATTTTTTCTGGACGCCTCGACGTTCGGCGGAAGCTAGGAACAGATGGGGTTCATGAAGAATCTAACCGGCGCCTCAAAATCGGTGCGCTGAACGCTGAAGTCGGGCTCGTACTCGATCTCCAGATCGCGGTAATGATGCCCCTCGGCATGAGTGAGGCTCGTCATCGCCGGCGACAGGCCGCGCCGCCGCGCGTCATACACCACCAGATAGCCGCGCGTAAGCACACTTGAGCCAAACTGGCGGGAGGAGTCGAGATACTTGGCCAACTGGTCCGCGCCGTCGTTCGCGCGCGCATCCCGGTAAGTCGTCGTGGGTTTGCCAGCGTCGTCAACCGAATCGCCAAGCCACTTGATCTCGATGATGGCTCGAAGGCCCGAGGACATCCACGAAATCTTGATGTCCACTGGATGCGATTCGTCCACGTTTTGTTCCGCGCGTACTTCGGCATCCTGAAGCACGTTTTCAAGGTACTGCGTGAGAGACGAGCGCATAGTGGCCTCTGGCTTGGATCGGAAGTACCAACGTTCCTTCTCGTTGACCCAAACTGCTTTCAAGATGCGACATGAAGAGTTCAACGCAGAAGTTGCACGGTATCTATTGAGAGCATGCATCAATGAGGTGAACGTTGGCCTGCAAAAGACGCTGGGCGAGCCGCTGAGTGGATTGTGCAGTTGGAATTTTTCACCTTTGACAAGTATGCGTTCAAGGCCCCGGTCATAGTGATAGACGATGCCAGTTCTCGACAGTTCAAGAAGATCGAGGTTGCCGAGGTCGCACACGTGAAGCGTCTGTGTGCCCACTACGTGCGCTAGGCTCGAACCATCCAATTCATAGTCAAGCAGATCCGGATCCAGGATCTTGTGTTTCGGGGCCGGCAAGGTCGTGCCTGCCGGCTCCATGCAGCAGAAGAATGCCAGTGGTTGGGAGCGCGAGCCGGGGTCGAGGCGTCTGTACACACGGACAACCAGGTCGATCATCTCGTTAAGAGCCTTTACCCCTCGCTCGCCGTAAGCTCGAGTGACTCCCGAGACATAGCTGCCAGCCTGCAACCGGCGCATTCTCTCGATGTCGTACATCATGCGTGCATTCCCTCTTGGTTGGAAACAGCATGCGATACCGCGGCGTCGGCCGAATAGCTTAGCCAAAGCACCGACGGGCTGACCAGATCAGTCGATTCAGGCCCAGCGATAGTGGCTAAGCCCGCGAGCTGGTCGTAAAGAAGCGTGATCGCTGGGCCATCGAGCAGCATCGCTCCGTTGCTTCTCAGTTGGCTGGAGGCGACTGTGGGTTCGCGGTCGAGGCCTTGCGAGAGGGTCGAGCGCGGCACTGCCAGCATGCTGAAGCATGCCGCATCCAGATAGCGCTTTCTTGCGCGGGATGCCTCAAGGTTGTCCAGCGCGCGAAGCATGGCTTGTCCGTCGTCACTGAGTTGGAAGCGGCCGTCTTCTTCGAGCAGCCGCCCACTCGCATGCAAGGTCTTCATCGCATTGCTCAGTTCGTAGCTGAAGGGTTTCCCCAAGTCAGTGTTGGCGAACTGATATCCCCAGTCGGCGACTGGCTTCTTGTCATATAGCGCGAGGATGCAGGACAAATAGCCGATGCGCTGGATATCTAACTGACTCAGACCCTGCAGCGATCGCTGCAGCTTGGCGATCGTGTGCAGGCAGTCGAAAAACGATTCTGGATTGCTCATGAGGCGGCGGTCGTGGAGTTGAGCGCGGACTGAATGTCGGCATAGGCTTCGCGAAACAATCCGCTCGCGTTTTCCTGAACATCGGACAATTCGGTCCAGCCAGTCATCTGCACAATTTCCATCCGCTCGGCATGACAGGTTGAGGCCAGTGTGCGCAGCAGCTTGGAGCTGTTGATATTTGCCGTCATGATCAGATCGTGGCCGCTTCGAACGAAGTCCGCGAACATCTTTCCGGCCCGATCTTCATACGCGATATCCAGCGACCCTTCCGGTGTATCGACGAAGAGCGTAGCCTCGCCGCTAGGCGCTGATATGTGCTGAGCCAACGCCATGCGCAACGCAATGTCCACAAAAAAGCGCTGACTCTCCGAAAGCTGGTGCTGCTGGCGACGAGAATTCCCGCGCATCTCCAGCTCTAGATGCAGGCCCGTGGCCTGTCCGATGACGAGGGAAATATTCAGGTCGATGCCCAGAAACGTCTCGGCAAGCTGCTTGAAGCGAGGCACGAATTCTTGCTCCACAAAGGAGTAGCGCTTGGCAAGTTCGCGTTGAAGCCCACGAAGCTCGTCGCGATACTTGTCGCGCTGCAGGTACTCATGATCGCGCTCGGCCAACTGGTCACGCCTCGCTGCCTGGATGGCCTTGAGGTTCTCGGCTACAGCGCCGTCCTGCGTGGCCGCGAGTACCTTGAAGCCGTCAATCGCCTGGCGATTGAGCTCCTCAAAAGTCGCGATGCTCTCGTACGTCGATGCGACTTTTTGCTTGGCCGCAGTCGCGGCCCTTTTATGGCGATCAAGGATTGCGACAGCTTCCTCGAGCTGGCGACGACCGACGGCCAGCTTTTTGTCGACGTCCTCAAGCTCCGCTTGGACGCCGGCGTCGACGCCGCTTGTGCGGGTCAGGGCCGCATCACACAGCGGGCAGTGCTCGCTCAGAAGCTTCGCTTCAATGCGGGGGGCTACCTGAGAGTCGGAAGCACTGCAGACGGGGCATTTGCAGTCTGCAAGCGCGAGCTGGACAAGGGGATGTTGCCTTGCGTTTGCGGTGCCGTTCACGAACCGCTCGAAAATCTCGCCATAGGCTGCCCTGAGGCCGGCAACAGAGGCGCTCGCCTGCATGACCTTGAGTTCCGCGTCGCTCAGACGTGCATCGACCTCTTCCGAGTTCACCAGCGCTTCTTTGGCTGCATCATGCAGCGCCTCGTAGTGCGCGCGGGCGCGCTCCACTTCGGGCTCGGTGCCGCCCTGGGGGGCCAACGACTGCTCGAGGATCTCGATACGCTTGGCTAGGTTGTTAGCTTGATACTGAAAATTGCGCCCGCGGGAGCCAGCCTTTTCCATCTCCCGGTTCAACGTGTCCGCCATCGCGGCTTCCTTCGGATCGCCGCCGAAGCACAAATAGAGCAATGCCGCGGAAACTTCTTTGTCCCAGAAGACGAGGTGGCGGCTTTCGTCGAAGGTCAGCAGAAAATGCTGCACCATCACGAACTGTTCGAACGAACTGAGTCCGATGTCGCGGCACATCGCCTCACGATAGTGCGCATCCGCGTGAGCGGCCTCGTGCATCTCGGAGTCGAAGAGTACTTTGCCCTGGTGAGAGATGTGGCACTTCTGCAGCGCCGAGGCCTCGAACAGACCCCGTTTGATCACGTAATCTTTGTCGGCGATGGAGAACTCGACTGAAACCGCGGCCGAATCGCGATCCGATTCGATGATACGTCCGTCGAAGAAATCCTTGGTGAAGTCGGCAGCCTCCTTCTGATAAGCCATTGCCGACAGAAAATGTCGTTTGGGATGCGGGACCACCCCGGTGAGTGCGTAGTTGATCGTAGAGAGAAAGGTCGATTTCCCGATGCCATTTGCCCCTGCCATGCAGGTCACACCGGGCTTGATCTGCAGCGCCGCATTGGGTTCGAGGCTATAGAGCGAAAACGCGTGAAGTTGGACGCGAGAAATCCGGGGAAAGGTAAAGCGCATCGAGTCCGAAGAGGTCATTTATGGCTTTCAGTGGCCGTGGAGCGAGTGCAAGGCAGAAGCGAACGGGGCATGGACAGTTCTCGAAGGGCGTCACCGAGCCGAGAGGCAATTCCTCAATAGTATCCAATCGCAACAAGACCGGTCCAGGGGTTTGACCCTGCAATGACTGCCCGATGGATGCGTGTCAGCACTTTGTGTAGCATGCCCGTAGTTGATGGATGCGAACTCGCTTGCGTCTGTGCTTGGCCATGCGTGCCGTACAGATTCGCCACGGCAATGGTGCTGATCCGCAGGATGTTTGCCCGATGTAGTAGCCACCGCTAAGATGAGCCCGACGAAAACGCTCCCTCAAGACTTACCTCCAAACGCCATGTTGAACTTCTCAGCCGCCACCACCCAACGCGTCGCATCCGACGCGGGCGCCGCTGTGCGCGTGGCCATATGTTCGCGGACCTCGACCCGAACCTCGAACCGGATAGCAGCGGCGATATCGCTTCGCCTCATCCTCGTTCCCCAGTCCAGGAGCTGACAAATTCGGCTCCATCCAGGAGCCCAGAATGATCAGCCCAAAGCAGTTTTCCTCTCTCACACCACCAGGCACCAACCCCAAGCTCCTGTTCGTCGGCGACCCTCATGGCGACTTCGAGCCCGTGATCGCCACGGTCGATCGTCTTCGGCCCGAGGCGATCGTGCTGCTGGGGGACATCCAGGCGCGCCAGCCTCTACACATCGAGCTGGGCCCGATCCTGGACCTCGCCGAGGTCTGGCTCATCCACGGGAACCATGACACGGACTCCGATGCCGACTACGACAACCTGTGGGGATCGAAGCTCGCCGACCGCAACCTGCACGGGCGCATCGTCGAGATCGCCGGGTACAGAGTCGCAGGTCTGGGAGGCATCTTCCGCGGCAAGATCTGGGATCCGCGGCGCCCGATCAACGAAGCGGCATGCGTCTCGGCCGACGCGTTGCGTCGGTCCATGCGCCGCGAAGAGCGTTGGCGAGACGGCATTGCCCGCCGGCATCGTTCCACGATCTTCCCTGACGACTTCCAGCAACTGCGACGGAGCGCGCCCGCCGACATCCTGGTGACGCACGAGGCGCCGTCGGCCCATCCACACGGCTGCAAGGCGATCGATGAACTCGCCGAGACACTTGGCGTCCAACTGGTGGTCCATGGTCACCACCATCAGAACATCGACTATCTCGCCGAGGGGATGCAGACCGCCGCAGGACCATTCCGCGCCTTCGGAGTCGACATGGGTTCGCACCTGGCGTGGCCGCTTGATGAGACTGGGTTGAGAGGTACTCCACGAGACTTGCTGGATCTCGCTGCTCAGGTGTTCGGCGTAGAGGCCCAAGCCTGGCTGGACAAGCCGCACGAATGGCTCGATGGCCAAACGCCAGCAGCCTTAGCTGCCGGAGGCAGTTCGGACAAAGTGCGTTCGATGCTCAACGCCATTCAATACGGTGGTGTCGTATGAGGACCGCCGCGACGCTGTTCCGCGCCTTCAGCGTCGACCTGGGCTCGCATCTGGCTTGGCCACCGGATGAGAATGGATGGGGAGGTCCGGCGTGATCCTGTTCCTCGACTTCGACGGCGTGCTTCATCCCGAAGGGGAGGATTACATCCTCAACGGCGGCGCAGACTTCTGTTTCTTGCCACGCCTGGAGGCGTTGCTGCGCGAGTTCCCGTTCGTGAAGATCGTGATCAGTTCATCCTGGCGCGAGCAGCTTCTCTACAAGACCTTGCTGAAGCCGTTCTCCAGCGACATCCGGGCCCGGATTCTTGGAGCCACGCCGCATTCGGGCTTCGGCCTTCCGCCGCCGTACGGGAAGCGTGAAGGAGAAATCATTGCCTGGCTTCAGTTCCACGATGCAATCGACGAGTCCTGGGTTGCGCTCGATGACGCCTACTGGCAGTTCGACCACTGCAAGGACCATCTGGTGGCGTGCGGTTCGTTCACCGGCTTCGACGACAAGGCCAGTGCCGAGCTTCGCACTCACTTTGAAGAGGCACTCCGATGAAAGTGCTGGTTCTTTCCGATCTTCACCTCGAGTTCCCACCCTTTGAGGTAAGCGAGCTGAGATGATCTTGTTTCTCGACTTCGACGGCGTGCTGCATCTGGACGGAGAGGGACACCTGCCCAACGACGGCACAGATTTCTGCTTCCTGCCGCGCCTGGAAGAACTGCTGCGCGAGTTCCCGCATGTGAAGATCGTCATCAGCTCGAGTTGGCGCGAGCGGCTTGCCTACCAGACACTCCTCAACCCGTTCTCTGAAGACATTCGGGTTCGAATCATTGGTGCGACACCACCCCGCGAATTCGGCCTTCCCCACCCATTCGCCCATCGCGAAGGACAGATCCTCGCCTGGCTGCAACCTCACGACGCGATCGATGGGCTCTGGGTGGCGCTCGACGATGCCGAATGGCAGTTCGACCGCTGCAAGGACCACCTGGTCGTCTGCGGCTCGTTCGTCGGTTTCGACGACAAGGCAAGTGCCCAGCTTCGCACGCACTTCGAAGGAGCACATCGATGAAAGTACTGGTTCTTTCCGATCTTCATCTCGAGTTCGCTCCCTTCGAGCCGACGCCTGATGTCGAGTTCGATGCCGTCATCCTCGCCGGCGACATCCATTCGCCGGCCAAGCGCGCAGTTCAGTGGGCGATGGACCGCTTTCGTGGCAAGCCCGTGATCTACCTGCTGGGCAACCACGAGTACTACGACGGACGGCTGGACACGACACTGGCCGAAGCGCGCCGCGAAGCCGAAGGCAGCAATGTCCATCTGCTCGACGGCGACGAGATGGTGATCGACGGCGTGCGCTTCCTCGGCGCGACCCTGTGGACCGACTTCGCGCTCGCCATCGAGACGCCCGAAGGTCCGATCAGCGATGTCGCACGGGCCATGAAGATGGCGACCAATCTGCTGAACGACTACGCGCTGATCCGCACGGTCGACGAGTCGGCGGAACCCGATACATGGCGCGACAAGCAAGGACGAAAGCTTCAAGCCGCCGACACGCTGCAGATTCACCAGGGGCAACGCGCCTGGCTGCGAGACAAGCTTTCAGAATCGCTCGCTGGACCGACGGTGGTTGTGACGCACCATGCGCCGCATCGCGGTTCGCTCGCGCAGCGCTACGCCGACGACTGGTCCTCGGGTGCGTTTGTGAACGAACTCCCAGATGCCTTTTTCGATGTGCCCGTGCTTTGGGTGCATGGTCACACGCATCAGCAGTTCGACTATCGAGTCCGCTCCTGCCGCGTCGTGAGCAACCCGCGAGGTTACGTGAACTGGAGCGGCAGGATCGAGAACAAGGCGTTCGATCCTGGCCTAGTCATCGATCTGAAGTCTCCCACCGGGAGCAACAACTGGTGAAACTCTTCATCATCTCCGACCTCCATAGGGAGTCGAGACCTCGTTGGCTTGGGACACCAAGGCTCACGCCAGATCACGGATGCTTCATCATTTTTGATGCCGAGTCCTCCCAAGACGTTTCGAGAGCGCTTGCAATGCGGACGTGCTGCGCAAAGCAATTTAGGTCTTGCAGTGCAGGGGTAACAGAGCCTCGCTAGGTATGTATGCGTGCTAAGAAGGCCCGACGGCAGAGGCGCGGCACAATGCGTGCATGCCAAATATCGCCTCGATCCTTAAATCTGAGATCTCCCGCGTTGCTCGAAAAGAAGTGCGTGCGGAAATCGAAACGCTCAAGAAGGCATCGGTCGCGCATCGCGCGTCGATTGCCGAGCTACGTCGCCAAGTGAATGCGCTCGAGAAAGAACTGCGCCGTGTTGCGAAGGAGGCAACGCGCCCCGCCACGGCGACTGATCCGGGCCATGAAGCGGCAGCAGGTATGAAGCGCCGATTCAGCGCGACCAGATTGGCGGCGCATCGTACCAAGCTTGGGCTGTCTGCATCGATCTATGGACAGCTGGTCGGTGTGTCCGGACAAACGATTTACCACTGGGAGCAAGGCAAGGCACGGCCGCGGGCGGCGCAGCTCGAAAGCCTTGCGGCGGTGAGGGACCTCGGTGCACGCGAAGTTGCGGAACGCCTAGCCACGCGATAGTGCTGCGCTGCAGCAAGAGTAAGGCGGCAGGATTCGAACCTGCGCGACACGATAGCTCCTCGAGAGATTCGCATTGAGTGGCAGTAGATCTGAGTTCATTTGCATTTATCGACGTTGCTTACAGCAGCTGAAGCGCCCAAGTCTCGGATCGAGTAGTTCTGGCATCGAATCCGTGCAGGGCAAGGCTTGGGATGCCGCACGTAAGATCGGATGGACTCAACGCAGCAAGAGAAGGGAAAAGATGATGACTACAGTAGGCGCAGCGACCCGGCAAAGGATCACCGAAATTGCGGCGATGCTGGACAACCATCGAATCAACGACGCCTACGACACGCTGCTTTTGCTGTTAAAAGACACCCCAGTTTCGGTTGTAGCTTTGATAGCCCCCGATCTTTCCGGTCTGATCGAGCGCTTCTATAAGCAGAGGAAGAGGCTGCTTACGGAAGCGCTATCCGCGCGACTGGCGAAGTTTCCGGCAATCCGTGTAGTGGCATCCGGAGCTCTCCACAGCGCAAAACCTCCGATGATGCCGGCACTTAGATTGCCGTTGCAGCAGGAGTACGCGTTGCTACTAAAGGAGCTCGGGGAGCGCCACATTTTTCAGTGGGCGAACCAGTATCGTGACGCGCTCCAATTCATTTTCGGAAAAACTTTAAACGAGCTCGGTCATGCTGCGCAGTGGCACGCCGAAGTTGATGGGATCGGGGAAGAGTTCGCGGTTCACGCACAAGACATCTTCACGCGAGGGTTCTCGTTCCAGGTCGGCCGTGGCTTGTCGCCAGAGGTCGCTGAAATCAAGAGCATCAGCGGCCTGCAGAACTTCCTTTACTACGTGGTGTTAATTTTCGCGGAACACCGCGATGTTCAATCTTCCAGAGACGCACAGCTTGTTTGGGGACTCGCATCGTGCGTGCTTACCGGAATCCTGCGCGGTTACGGAAGATCGAGGTTTGGACAGCGCTTAGGGTGGACGCTGCTGCAGCGCAATCTGCGAATTTGGCTTGCGCCCTTGGGTTTCTGTCGTGGTGGTGATGCGTTAGCCCTGCTGGATGAATTCCCGGCTTCTGACCGCGACAGGGACCTCTACATCACGATCTTGCCGACGCTTCTGGCACTAGAGAGCCTCGCTAATCGCTTTCATCGCGAGGAGGTCTTTCTTCCCCGGCTATGCCGCGTTTCGGTGTTGGAACCGCCGCGTCTAGACATCACATTGTCATTGCGGCGCGAAGGAGTCAGCCATGAAACCCTCGTCTCCACGTTCTTCAGCGGCATTGTTGAGCACGAGTTGCCGATCAGCGATGCTCTATCCCTGCACGCGGTTGTCGTTGTCGGGCAGCTCGGCGAGAAGGTGAGGTCATGGGTCGACCTTGAACGCGAGGCGAGGATCCTGGATGCGAAAAACGTGACGGTCGATTCGGGGCAAGTTCAGGAGTTCTCGGAACTCGTTTACGCACAGCTCGAATCACAAACGAAGGCCTATGTGGAGGCCAGCGATCCGACATTGATGACTCGAAACTACGCGAGTGAGTTTCCGCTCGATGATCCTGATTTCAGACGACAGTTTCTTGTCGAACGTCACAGTGTCAAGCGGCTGCTTCAGCAGATTGAGGGCAGCAATGGGATTCATCTTTGGTGCAGCATACGTCGGTCTGGCAAGACGACTGCGGCGAGCACGCTTGCAGACCCGCATGGTCGATCAGTCGTTGTGATGCAATCGATGGATCAGCTTCCGAAACAGCAGCTCGAGCAAAACATCTTCAAGCGACGGTTGAAGGAAGCGTTCAAGGCAAGGGAGGAGATAGAGCCTGACTTCTTTCAGAGCATCGTGGACGAATGCGTTCTGGCCACCACAAGCAACGAGGCTCCGCAGCGTCGTGTCGTCTTCATTCTTGACGAGTATGAGACCCTGTTCGGCATCGTGAACGCCTATGTCAACGACGAATCTGGACTCAAATTCAAAGTTGCGCTTCCTCTCCTGAGCCAGATGGTTGCCTTCGCGACCAAAAACCTATTGATCTTCATGGGACAGCGTCCTGATGCCTACTTGATCCTGTCGGCACAGAATCAACTTAGCCCCTTGGTGAAGCAGTACAACTTTCCGCTCTTCGATCACATTGAAGGAGCCGCGGATACCGAGTTCACTCAGCTGTTAAAGCGCGTTTTGACCGACAGACTTCCCTTCCATCCGTCGTTCTCGAGTAGTGTCTACGAGGAGACCTGTGGTCACCCCTATCTAACCGTGAACCTCATGGTCGATTTTTGTGATTGGTTAATCGCGAACAATCATCGAATGGACGGAGAGATATTGGATTCGACGCACTTCGTCAATTTCGGCAAGGAGCGACTGGTGGCGGCAAAGCTCAAGCGAAGTCCTCGCTATGAGTTTTTCAACCACATGCTCGCTGAATACCTGAGCGAAAGTGGGCGAACGCAGGAGCCGTGGCTTTCTGCAATCACCAGCGTCCTTCAAGAGATTGCGCGCAAGCATCCACGTGCCTTCGCCTGTCCGATCAACAATTTTGAAGCTCTTGCAGCTCCATTCGGCGCAGCTACGCGGATGACTCCCGCGCGGCTACTGACGAGCGGATCCCTTGCAAACTTCCTGCAAGATCAGGGAGGAAACGTCAAGCCAGGTGTTCGACTACTGGCTAGACTGGCCGGGTCGGCGGCGCCGAACATCAATTGAGTAAGACATGGAATACACACCAGACCGCATCATCGAATTGGTTGCTGGGATTGATTGGAAGGTCGGAAATGTTCTTCGCATTTTTTGGGTTCGATGCTCCATGACCCCGCGGGCAGAGCTTGCCGACAGCGTGCGAAGGGTTGTTGACGGAGAAGCGGTCGTTCCCCTCGTGGTGCGAGGCCCCACATTTCTTAGCGCGAATGCGGTCCTCGCTGATGTCCACGAAATCTTCGATGACAACAAATCCGAGTTTGAAAAGCTTGAGGGCAAGACCGTGCGTCGAATAACTGCTTTGCTTTTGGCGAAGGACGATTTTCGAATGCCTCAAGGAGGCTCTCCGATAACGCTGCCGGACTGGTTCCCGTTACTACCGGGGCGGGAAACGTTCTTTCATATCGCCGATCTCGGCCTCGCAGCTGAGGAGAAGATGCTCGACTGCGCCGATGCTCGAATAGAGCAAGTATCCAAGCTGACGTTTGAGCTCGAGGCCTCGCTTGTTGGGCGGCTGAGTTACTTGCTGGGACACAACGGCACCGCGCTGCAAAAGTTCGTGGACACGGCCCACGGAGGACCGGTGATCGATTGCGCTCGGGCGCTGAATGACTATCAGCGTAACCTCGATGCCGTGCTCGACCAATGGAAGTACCGACCGAACGCGGCGACCGATGCAACGTCGCTCATTTCCAGACTGCTGAAGCTGACATTGAACAGTTCTCCAAAGCAACTTGGCGCCTTTGCCAAGATTTTTGCCTCCTGCTTCGATACTCCAGGTCAACCTAAACTGAAACCGACCTTCTTCGCTGCAATGCTTAGACCTGCAGCGAAGATGGACGATGCAACGGCTAGTTGGCACGCAATCATGCTGGCGTTCTATCAAGCTTATCAACTCATGAATGGTGCCGCACATGCCGGTGAGTACCCACGGTACTCCGTGGCACTTCAGTTTGCTAACTCCGTGAACCTGCGCACATTTTTGCTTGAAGCTCGCGAGCATGTAGATTCGTTAGCATAGATAGAAGAAGTCGGTTCGATGTCATTGAGGGAGCTTGCACGGCAAGAGATCGACACACGAGCCATCACTCCCAATGGACCGTCTCGATGCCTTCTTTGCCGAAGAGCTTCGAACCTGCTCTTCGACCGGATGCAACCGCGCGCGGCCCTCCATTTGTTCCAACTGCTTCTGCCGCTCGGCGATGGCCAGCTTCTGCGCATCGTCGCCATAACGGTAAACGCTGAATGTCTTTTGCAGGAGCTGGCCGGGCGCAATATAGGTATGTGCCGACCACTGGAGCGGTAGGCCGTCAGGGCCCAACACGCAAGTGACGCCCACATTCAGGGAGTCCAGCGGGCGAATGCCCCATGCCGATGCGATGCCAAGCATCCCGAAATGGCTCGGCATCGTAGTCTTTCGCTTCGAGCCAGAAGCTCCCGGCGCCGGACTTCGCGCAGTGCGAAAGTCGGCGCACCTCCTCGGGGAACAAGACGAACGCTTGGGGCTTCGTCGCGATCCGATTCACGATGATCCAGAAGTCGCCCATCACCTTCGACAGGGAAGCACCAACTGGCACAGCATCACGTTTGCTCAGCGACTTGACCTGGATACCGATGTACCGCGATGCAGAAGCGTCGTAGGCGACGATGTCCACGCCACGGGCATTTCGCGCCGTCGGCATGACGTTCCAGCCGCGCAACGATAGTTGGAAGCAGGTGAAGTACAGCCCCACGTTCCCCGTGACCTGCGGATCGAGTCTGACCTGCTCACCTGCCATCGTCGTCTTCCCTCATGCCTTGCTCCTTTCAACCTCGAAATCGCCATGAAACGGTGGCTTGTTACGCCTTGTCGGATCAATGTAGCGGACGTGACCCACAGTTGCCATCGTGCTTCGCTTCACATCTCCATTCGGACTTGACGCTGCGAGAGTCCGAGGCGCTCTCTCGTTGAGGGCATGGGAATTCGCTTGGCAACGAAGTTGCTACGATGCTTTTCTATTCTCCGCCGCATGCGCCGACTAGCACCGTTGCGTGTGCATACTGCTCGACCACCGTGGCTGCACGAGGTCAAGACCAACTTATCGTCGCGTCAACGGAACCCGAGGAAACCAGCATGCCCAGCCGACAGACCATCCAAGTTTTTCAGGACCTTCACATCTCGGGCGGTGCTGCCCTCGACCATCCCGGGCTCCGCAACGCGCTGATTGGTTTGGCTCAGCCGCCTTGGAGCTATCTGAAAGACGATGCATCAGGTGAGCAGCAGTCCCTAAGGTTCAAGCGTGCAGCTTCCGAAGAGGTCAAGGCGGCAGTGGTGGTGTTGTGGCTCACCAGGGATGGGTACAAAGTGAGCAACGTGGTGCCGGTCGAGGTCGGCCAGCTTGACTACGCGGAATACAACCGAGTGCTGAACGCTTTCCTCAAAGAAATTGCCGAGCCCGCAGCCCATCAGATCGGATATGCCTCGTCGCTCTCTGAACCCGAACTCCCGATCTCCGCATGGCTGGGAGCCATTGGAGCCGAAGCGTTACGCAAGTTCTCCGCAATCGCCAACAAATCGACAGGTTCCGGTCATCCTGCTGATGAAAAGCGGTGGATGGAATTCTTGATCGAGGCGCATCGCCACGACGCAAAGTTGGACGGCTCGACCCTAAGGCGCTGGCTGATCGAAGTCGAGCAGTGGCCGGATTCCGTCGCCGAGCGCCTGACGGGGGAGTACGACTTTGCTCTGGACCTGCTCAAGCAATACGACAAGTGCAAGTAATGGCCCTGCCCGCTGCGGAGATTGCGCGCCTCGTTGACTTGGCTGCGCCGGTCCTATGCTTGGACACATGCTCAATTCTCGACATCATGCGAGACCCAAACCGGGACACGATGCATGCCCATCATGTTAGTGCCGGGATGGGATTGCTCGCAGCGGTCGAATCGAAAACCATCCTTGTCGGTCTGATCGCCACGCAAGTGCAGCTTGAACTTGTCGAACACGTAGATCACGTCCAAGAAGAGGCCAAGGACGCCATGGCGAGACTCGGTGACCGGGTGAAGCGCATCGACGCCATCGCATCCGCTCTTGGCGCAGTTGGAAGCACCGATCTTTCTCATTTGGACGATCATGTGGTTCGCGCTCGCGCAGCGGTGGATCGCTGGGTTCTTGCGGCGCTCAATGTTCCACAATCCAACGACACGGCTGGAAGAGCGTTGTCTCGGCTGAACCAAGCTCAAGCGCCAGCGCACAAAGGCAAGGATTCGATGAAGGATTGCGTTGTCATCGAGACTTACTTGGAAGCGATCCGGGACTTGCGGGAGGACGGGCTCACGGCACCCGTGGTCTTCGTCTCGTCGAATACGAAGGACTATGCCGAAGCGCCCGGTTCCCGACTTCGAGCTGAGCTGGCCACCGAGTTCGCGCCGCTCAATATCGAGTACGCGTCAACATGGGATTTGGCAAAGCACATTCTCGGTGTCTGAGTTCCGGAGCATCGGCAGCCGTGCTCGAAGACGCCACATGCTGTGGCCTGCTAAGTACGCAAACTTATCACCGACGAGTCCTCTTCACGACCCGCTGCCTCACTGCGGCTTGAAGATCCGCCACGGAACCCAGCAAGTCCTCCACGGAGGCGTCCTCAAGTCTGTTGTGAAGGTGCTTGATCTCGCCGGCCAGCTTGGAAGACAGCAAGCTCGCAAACACCTCGTCCCCTGGCGCCGAATCACGCATGCTTCTGTTGATCAACCTCAAGCCGGCCGTCGTCAGCGCATAGAACTTGCGACCCTCGGAAGGTGAAGGAGGAGGCATCGCAGGGTCGAAGACGATCGGCTCGATCAGACCCTTGCGTTGCATCGTCGTGAGTTGCGTGATGACGCGCGTCTGGGGACACATCATGAGTGCCGCCAATCGCTTCGGGCTCATCGCTGAGCGCTCCCCCACGGACGCGTGCTTCTCGAGATGAAACCCGATGAGCCACTGGGTTGCGTTAAGCCCCGCTCTGCCGGCAGCCTCCGAAATGAAGCGGTTCGCGAGCTCTCCGATCGCCGCCAATCGGGGCAAAAGCAGGGCGTGACAAGAAACGTGCACCGGTTCAGGTTTGGTCGGAGAAAGGGGCGACGAGGGGTGACAAAGCACGACGGGGGGCGATTCCGCACTTCTGCAACACCAGCGTGATTTTTTATTTTGCCTCTGGGGCTCGTTAACACGCAGCGAAGCCTAACTCAAAAATGAGTTGGAAATCTTGGGCTTTGTATGCGGGGACAGATTTGCTCCGCGCAGTCCTACTGCACGGAGTAAATCCATGTCCGATTTCGGCTGATGCGCACCGTCGGCGGCCTGTTTTTGCGACTTTTCACAGGGGGCCGCCTCGCTCATCATGGCGAGATGACTTCGAATCAGATGGATGTAGCGCCACCTCAACCAGCGCAGTGCGCGGGCGCACACAGGCATGCACAGCAGCAGCGCATCGAGGCTTTTCTGATGTCGCGTTACGGGCCCGTGCTGGATTCGCCAGCGCTGGCCGAGGTACTGCGCTTCAAGACAGTTTCAGCGCTGGAGAAAAGCCTGGAGCGCGGGCATCTCCCGATTCGCTGCATGGACACACCGCACCGGCGAGGGACGTATGTCCTCGCCGCGGATGTCGCCGCCTACCTGGTGTCGGCAGGTACAGGATCAAACGAACCGTAGCCAGATCAGCTTGCCTTGAGTGCAGGTGATCGGGCAGGAAAGGAGCACGAGAAGAACCCGAAGCATTGATTGACCACTGATGGCAGAAGGCCCATACGCAGCCTAGGAACTACGTACGGGCCTTTTTAGGTCTGCGCTGCACTCACACAACGCTGACTCTACTGCCACTGGCGCGAGGTTTCAAGACCTTCGTGCTGGGGAGGCGTTCGTCTTCAATTTGGTCGTGATCTGTCCGACTGGGTCGGCGCAATACGTAGCACTGGTGCCACAGCACCGACGTGTGCGTCTGCGCGTCGACCGGATGGACGGCTGTCGCGGGTCTTCCCATGCAATGCGCCTGAAAGGGCATTTTTTGCAAAAGAGGAAGTCAATGAACCACCCCATGCCCCATCTGCTGCCATCCCGGCAGCGCTGTTGCGAACAACAGCCGCGCTCCGCACGCGGCGCCGTCACGACTCACCTTTCTGGGCTCTTCCAAAACTCTCGCAGGTGCTTGAGCGATACGGAGGTCCGCCATGGCTAAACGCCGTTACTCGTTCGACGAAGACAAGATCGCCCGCTTCTTGAAGCAAGGCCGAGGCCAAGGGCGCGGTGCCGACTACCTACCGTGGTTGACGATCCACGACCTTTCCTCAACAGGCCTGTCCTCCAGGCTGCAGGGTCGCAAGTCCCATAGGGTGCATCACGTACTCTCAAAAATCGAGCGTGCGGTATTGATGCTGTTCGACTGGAACGATTACGTGATCGACATCCGAGAGCAGTACCCGCTCGATCGCGCAAAGACACGTGCCATTGCAGCGAACATGGGCGTGACAAGTCCGCGCGATCGGGATACTGGCGTGGACATCGTGATGACGACGGACTTCCTCGTGACGGCCTTGATCGACGGCGAGGAACAGGATTTTCCGGTGGCATGTAAGCCGCAGAGCGAACTGGACAATCCTCGCAGCATCGAGAAGCTCGAGATCGAGCGGCGTTTCTGGCAGGCACTCGGCCGCCCCTGGCGCCTGGTGACCGAAAAGGACTATCCCCAGGTGAGGGTTGGCAACCTCGAGTGGCTGTACGAAATGCAGTCGCTGGAACACCTCGAGGCCCCGCATCCGAACTATTGGTCCGATCGCCGTGACCAGGTTTTGCACGGGCTCGCCAGCGCCGGTGCCGTCTCGCTTCACCGACTGCTCGAGCAACTGCAGGATCGCTGGGGCCACCAGCCCGGAGAGGGACTGATGATGCTGCGCCACCTCGCCTCCACCAAGCGGGTGGCTTTCGACCTGAATCGCCCGTTCGACATCATGGAGCCTGCAAGTGGGTTTCAGGTCGTGCCGGCTTCAGCAATGCCTGCAACGCCCTTCGCTGATAACGCGGAATGGAGGGCTGCAGCATGAGCCCCCTTTTGACCAATGACATCCTGGTCTACCCCGACGGCGGGCAACGCCTGCGGCTGCTTCGCCTGCATGAAGTCGTGCGCCCCGAACCGCCCGGCGCGAACCAGGACGAACAGCCACAGCCATCAGAGACGAAGGTGGCCTCCATATGGTTCGTCATCGACATCGACGCACCTCACGCCCTTCCTTTTGGAAAGGACTCGCAGGAACTCACGAACGATTTGCTCGCGGGAACTGCACATCTCTTGATGCCAGACCCATTCTTGCGCAGCAACGGCGGCAAGCCATGGAAGAAAAGTCTCATCAAACTGCGCGACAGGGCCTGGGCGCTTATCAAGGACTTGGTGCAACAGATCCAGATCTTCTTTCCTCGAGAGCGCTCAGTCCTTGTTCAAAGCAGGATAGGTAAAAAAAGCGAGGGTAAAGCAACAAAGCCCACGCTCTATGGGCACCTGCGACGCTACTGGCAGCGCGGCCAGACGCCAAACGCCTTGTTACCCGATTATCAAAACTGCGGCGCCAAGGGCGTTGTGCGCCCGTGCACTCCCGACAGCCCCAAGCGAGGGCGTCCGCGCATATATGGCGATGAGATCGGCATCAACGCGCATAAGGCGATCCGCAATGTGTTCAAGGCCGCTATCCAGAGGTACGGGAAAGAAAACGCGTTTACTCTGCCCGGAATCTACGACGACATGGTGGAGAAATTCTTCACGAAGCAAGAGGTCGACCCCGAGACAGGGGAGATTCGATACCTGCCGAAGGGGATAGCGAGCGGCGCTGCAAATGAGTCGGGAATACCTGACAGCGATCCCAAGGAGTCGGGCATTCCGACGTTCGGCGAGTTCAAGTACTGGTTCTACCGCGAAGGCGATTCGCTGAACCTGAAACGCCGGCGGGTGGGCGCCCGGGTTTACGACAAGGATCTTCGCGGCTACACCGGAACCGCCACCACAGGTGTATGGGGTCCCGGCGCACGTTACGTGATCGACGCGACCATCGCAGATGTCTACGTTGTATCCAGGCTCAACCGTCGGCGAATAGTCGGGCGACCCGTCCTGTACGTGGTGATTGATACGTTCTCGCGAATGATCGTGGGTATTTACATTGGCTTGGAGGGGCCGTCATGGGTCGGCGCCATGATGGCGTTGGCCAACGCGGCCGCCGACAAAGTCGCCTTCTGCGCGAAGTACGGCATAGCCATCAAGCAGGAAGACTGGCCTTGCCAGCACCTTTGCACCTATCTGTTGGGTGACCGCGGCGAAATGGAAAGCCATCACGTCGACGTCCTGAGCGCGAACTTCAACATCATGATCGAGAACGCGGCAGCCTACCGCGCAGACTGGAAGGGCATCGTTGAATCGCGATTCCTCCTACTGCCCGCGAAGTTCAAGCCCTACACCCCCGGGTACATCAAGCCGGACTACCGGGTGCGCGGTGGCAACGACTACCGTCTTGACGCGGTGCTCGATCTCGACGACTTCACGCGAATCTTCATCGCCTGCGTTCTGCGTTTCAACAATCATCATGAGCTGGCTGAATATGACCCCGATCGCGGCGTCCTGGCCGACGCCGTGAAGCCGGTCCCTTTGGACCTGTGGAACTGGGGCATTGTTCATCGCAGCGGTTCACTTCGGCGGTACCCGGAAGAGTTGGTGAAGTTCTCGTTGATGCCCACGGGCAAGGCCAGTGTGACCACCGAGGGAATCAAGTTCCAGGGTGCCTTCTACAGCGGCGAGCGGGCCATGGCGCAGCGATGGTTCGACCAGGCCCGGCAAGGCAAGGGACGGGTCGTTGATGTCTCGTATGACCCCAGGGGAATGGACGAGATCTACATTCACGGGGATGAGCCCATGGCATTCGACACGTGCTCCATGACCGATCGCAGCCGCGCCTTGCGCGGACTTTCGCTGCAGGAGATCGACGAGGCGCTGACCCTCAGCGCCAACAACTCAGCCAACCACCGCACCGAGGCCCAGATGGCCACCTCCCGAATGATTGGCGTCATCAATTCCACCGTGGAAGCGGCTCTTGCCAAGCAACCCCCTCCCGATGGCGAGAGCGACCACAGCCGTGTGTCAAACATCAGGGAAAACCGCGCTCAGGAAAAAGATGATCGGCGCGCCGAGGAGCGATTCCGCCTCGGCGCAACGGCGAATCAGGCAGCGCGTCCGGCGAAAACCACGGTACTGCCATTTCTGAAAGACCGTCGCAACGACTACGACGAACCCGACATCACCGAACTCGACACCGACGGAGCACAGCCATGACCTTCGACTATCAGAATGCAGTCAGTCTTCCTGAATACGACGCCAACCCCTTCATTGCGGCTTTACCGCCAATTCTTTCGCGCAGCGAATGGATTAAGGTGCTCCAGCAAGGTGTAGTCTTCAGTGAGCATGAGCGAGACTACCCCGCGAAGCTGCGCAAGCACTGCGTGCTGCGCTTGGGCAGCTACTTCGAACCGACCGAGCGCCAGGTCAAACTCGCAGAACGCGTCGACATGATGCTGCGTCGCGGCTACATGGGAAGGAACCCACTCGAGCCTGGTCACGCGGCTCGCCTGGCAGGGGGCGTGCGTACCGCCATGAGCAACAGCGAGACAGCAGCGTCTGCGGTGTCCCCGCCATTCGAATCCACTGCGCTGTCTAACGCTCTCATCGGTTGCTCAGGGATTGGCAAGACGCGTGCGGTCGCACGGGTCTTGGGCTACTACCCCCAATGCATCGAGCATGGTGGTTTTGCGTGCATGACACAAATCGCCTGGCTGCGACTGGAGAGTCCACACACCGGTGGTCCCAAACAGCTTTGCATCGACTTCTTCAAGTCGGTGGATCGTCTGCTCGGAACAAAGTACTTTCAGTGGTACGTCAAAAAGGGAACTGGCGTCGACGAACTGATCGTCCACATGGCCGAGGTCGTCACCTTGCATGCGATCGGCCTGCTCGTGGTGGACGAGGTTCAGCATTTGCAGCAAGCTCGAGGACAGCTGGGTGAAGAGGTGCTGAGTTTCTTGGTGAAGCTGGAAAACCAGGTTGGCGTTTCGGTCCTGATGATCGGCACACCCAAGGCCGAACCCATCCTCACGAGAAACTTTCGGCAGGGCCGCCGCTCGAGCATGCTGGGCGGGCTCACGTGGAATCCGATGCCGTGCGACAAGACTTGGACGCATTTCGTGAGGAAGCTCTGGAAGCATCAATGGACTTGCCAGTTCATGCCGCTGACGACAGAGCTCTGTCAGACGCTACACGACCTGACCCAAGGCATCACCAGCCTTCTGGTGATCCTGTTCATGCTCGCGCAGATGCGACTGATCACCATTGCAGAGTCCCGTCCGAGCTCGCCGGAGGAGCTGACCTGCTCGCTGCTCAAGCAGGTTGCAAAGGAAGAATTCGCCATGATCCAACCCATGCTCAGGGCGCTGCGTCGTGGCGACAAGAAGGCGCTCACGAAGTACGACGATCTGCAGCCGCTCTACATGCACATCGAGACGGTGCTCCAGGACGCTGTAGCCGGCAACGATGCGGCCTTCGCAAACGACCCTTCATCAGCCGAGGATCCATCCGAAGCCACGTCCGCTGTATTACCGGCACCTCCGGAAACTCAACAGATGAACGACTCGCTTCTTACCGCGCTGACGTCCATCGGAGTGGCGCACGACGTGGCGGCCGTCCTGATCGCCAAGGTCGGCCCAGCGGCGGCGTCCCTAAGTCCCTCGCAAGTCCTGAAAATGCTGGCCGAGGAGGCTTCGGAAGGGCCCAGGACGCCAAAGCCGCCCAAGGCCCGCAGCCAGACAAAAAAGAGAACTTCTCAATCCGAAGCTGCAGCCTCGCCACCGAGGACGGTACCAGCACCGCCACTTCCGCCAGACGACCTTCGGGCAATCATTCTGCAACGCGGCCACGGCGGAGCCACTGGGTACGATGCATTGACGGCGGCCGGCGTGATCAAGCAATTCACGCCCGAATCCGTATTCCTGTGATTCCTTTGCTGGGTTCAGGAAAATGCTGACGTACTTCCCCAAGCCCTATCCCGATGAAGTCCTCTACAGCGTGCTGGCCAGGCTGTGGAGGCATCTGGGACAGCCGGACATGCGGGACTTCATGACGCAGCTCTTCAAGCTGCCATACGCCACGCCGGTCTTCGACATGCCAGGCAACCTGGAAGTATTGGCGACCCAGATCCCGGAACGCGCCGGCCTCACCGCAGACCGAATAATCGATGAGCTGACCCTGTTCCCCTACTTTGCGGCCTTCGAATCAGCGTCAGGTCGCGAACGACTGCGCGAAAGAATGCGCTGCGCGCACGTGCAAAAGCACAATCGTCACAGCGGGATGCTTGCTTTCTCCACAGGACGCATGGTGCAACTCAAGTACTGCGATGAGTGCCGGAAGGAGATGCTCACACAATTCGGGGAGCTCTACTGGAAGCGTGAACATCTGTTACCCGGCGTGGTGGTCTGCCCGACACACGGCACATCGTTGCGTATGTACAGAGCCCCAATGCGGGAAAGGTATTTCCACCCTGCGTCCGCCGAGCTTTGCCCTGCTGATAAGAGTCCGCTCGTTCCCGAGCGGCTCTGGCACGAGCTCCCGAGGCTGCATCGCATTTCGCTGCGCAGCAAGGCACTCCTCGCGGGCGACGGAGCACCAATTGCACAGGAACTCTCGGCTCACTATGTCTCGAGGTTGGCCGAGACATTGGGCTCGCCAGGAAAGCTTGACCGGACGCGCGCAGCGGATTTGATCACCCGGTCCCTAGGCCCGTTTTTTGAAATGCTGCGAAGTCCGCTGAGCGGGCGCGCGGGCAGTTCTCATTGGGTGCAGGTGGTGCTCCGCAAATACAGGCCCGCGGTGCATCCCCTGTACTACGTCCTGCTGGACCAATTTATGGCGGACTATCCGGACCGGGCCGTGTTCGGGGACGGGCCTTGGGAATGCCCGAACCCGATTCACAGAAATGATGAAGTGCCTCCCATCAAACACGTAAGCGTCCATCGCAATGGGAAGCGCATTTGCGGAATCTTCGCTTGCAGATGTGGACGCACGTATCAGCGCATCTTTGACGTCGGGAGGGATCACATGGAACCACCTGTTCTCATCTCGGTAGTCAAAAAGCCCGCTGACCCCGAGGGGGAACTGCCGCTAGCGACATAAGCTGTGGCCAGTTGAAATCTAGCCCCGCTGATCAATCGGAATCATCCGTCATGCCCGTGATCTCAGCGACACTTTGAGGCGCTACGCCAGAGGCCCCACACCAGTGCGAGAGCAGCTCGGCTTCACTACGCGAGCATTCGACAGGAAAACTCGGAGCACCTTGCACAAGCAGCCAAAAAGTGCGCGTGATGCCGTCGGTGAACGCAACGACAGGCGTAGTCGACGGTTCAGAAGCATCACCCATCAAATTGCTCATCTTGGATCGCCGAACATTGGGTTTGAGCCAGAATCCTACTTGCGCTAGAGGAACCGGGTTCGCGGCACCGAGCGCGAAACCGTCAACGGCGAATTCAAATTTGTAGTCATGAATCCAGGTGCTCGGATTCCCATTGGCCTCGGCCACGTGATGCCCATTGCGGTCAGCTCTCCAATGAGACAGAAAGCGCTGTGCATCGACTACTACCACCACGCGCTCGTTGTTCCTGCAGTTCGACGCATCTACTCGCATGTAGGCGAACTCGCATGATTCGAGAGCAACTTCGTACACGGCGCTCTTCCTCGTATCCCACGGATTGATGCTCTGCACCGCAATCTGGCGGGTTCCGTTCCCAACCAGAACCCCTAGAAGCGCCCGCGGCATCAGGTCGACTGCGTGGTGCTCTTTCAATCTGCTCGCCAAACGCTCTGCCACAAGAATGTCGAGTTCAAACGCGGCGACCCGGTGGGGAAAAGCAAGCACCTCCGGCCAATTTCGCAAGCCCGGCAGGGCGGCAATCTCGTCGAGCGATTGACTGTGCCCGATTGGTTGATTCCGCCGCTCCAGCACGCCGCGCAGGCGTTGAGCGAGTAGCTTGAGTTGCTCTACGTTCATGGTTTTCTAGTCGGCAAGATTCCAGCGCCTTCTTTGCCGGCCGCCCAACGAAGAAACCAAATCTAAGAAGTCTGTTTGAACCAGTCTTCGTCGTGCTCAGAACTTGAGCGTGAGCGACAGGTAACGGTCACCGCCACGCGTCGTAGCCCATCAGGCTATCTGACGGTGATTCTGCCGCATGAACTTCGCGTCTGGGAGAACAGAAGGAAGACAGCAGTTCACCGCTTTCTCACACCCCCCTCCCGCAATCGCCAGAGGTCTTGAAGTACAGCTTCACATGGCTTGAAGGTGCCCCGGCTTTTTCCCATGGCGACCGGGCACTAACTTCACTGCACCCCGCCTGGCTCGATTCGGCGGGTAAACAACTTGCCAGAGGCGGGCCCGGGCATCCCAGTAAAGAACTTCCGCCTTGAACCGAATCGGATGAACCTCGAAAGATCAAGGGCCTAAGCCGTTTTCAGTAAAGAACTCTATTTGGCGTTGGCACGACGACCGCGGCGCCACTCACCCACCACCGCAAAGGACATTCGCCATGAAACTCGACAACTACCTCACCCTCGGCCGCTCCGGCCTGCGCGTCAGCCCCATGTCGCTGGGCACCATGACCTTCGGCAGCGACTGGGGCTGGGGCGCCGACGCGAGCGAGTCGCGCCGCATGTTCGACGCCTACGTGGAGCGCGGCGGCAACTTCATCGACACCGCCAACTTCTATACCAACGGCAGCTCCGAAAAGCTGGTGGGTCAGTTCGTCGCCGGCAAGCGCGAGTCGGTGGTGCTGGCCACCAAGTACTCGCTCAACACGCAGCCCGGCAACCCGAACGCCGGCGGCAACCATCGCCGCAACATGGTCCGCTCGGTCGAGGCCAGCCTGCAGCGGCTGGGCACCGACTACATCGACCTGCTGTACCTGCACATCTGGGACAACCTCACGCCCTTCGACGAAGTGATGCGCGCCTTCGACGACCTCGTGCGCGCGGGCAAGGTGCTCTACGCGGGCGTCTCCGACACGCCGGCCTGGCAGATCGCGCGCATGCAGACGCTGGCCGACCTGCACGGCTGGGCCCCGCTGGTGGCGCTGCAGATCGAGCACAGCCTGATCGAGCGCACGGTGGAGCGCGAGCTGCTGCCGATGGCGCGCGAACTCGGCCTGGGCGTGCTGGCATGGTCGCCGCTGGCCAGCGGTGTGCTGTCGGGCAAGTACACGCGCGCCGACCTCGACCACCGCAAGAGCGCGGATTCGAGCGTCACGGGCACGCGCAAGGACGTGGCCGCCGGCAACGGCGCACTGACCGCGCGCACGCTCGACATCGCCGACGAGGTGTCGCGCATCGCGAAGGCGCAGGGCCGCTCACCGGCGCAAATCGCGCTGGCATGGCTGCTGCATCGCAGCGCGCCGGTGGTGATGCCGATCATCGGCGCGCGCACCTTCGCGCAGTTCGAGGACAACCTCGGCGCGCTCGACGTGGTGCTCGATGACGAGACGCTGCAACTGCTCGACGCGGTGAGCGCCGTGACGATGGGGTTCCCGCACGACTTCATGGCGCTGCCGATGACGCAGGGCGTGCTGTCGGGCGGCACCTCGGTGCGGCGGCCGGCCTGAGGCGCGGTCGTCAGGCCGAGAGCAGGGCGGTCAGCAGCAGGTAGAGCAGCGTTCCGCCGAGCGCGAGCACCGCGGTTGCGGAGGCGATCCAGTGGAAGCGGCCCGGCACCGCGCTGAGCAGGCCGACCGTCGTGAGCGCGGCCGCCGTGAGCGCACCCAGCCAGAGCACCCAGCCGATGCTGCCGCCGGCCGCCTGCAGGCTCGCGCCCAGCGACAGGCACAGCAGCGCGGTGCCGCCCAGTTGCAGCCAGCGCCGCCACGGGCCGGGCGTGCTGCCGCGGCCGAACACGTCTTCGCTGTGGCGGTCCATCGCGAGGCTCAACGCACAGAAGCCCGCGAGCGAGGCGGCGAACACGAGCGCAAGGAGCAGGGCATGCATCACGAGCCCCCTTCCGACGTGGCCAGGCCTTGCGGCGGCGTCTTCGTGGCCTGCTTCTGCGCGATGGTCTTGCGGCGCTTGCGCTCGACGAGCCAGACCGCGCTCGCCAGCCCCAGGCCCAGCGCGATGGAGACGAGATCGAAGCCCGCCACCGCGCTCGGGCCCGAGCGCAGGCTCACCGTCAGCGGAGCGGGTCCGGTGAACGCATTGAGCACCGGCAGCAGCACGAACAGCAGCGCACCGAGCGACAGCTGTGCCTGCCACATGCGCAGCGTCGGCCGCAGCAGGCCCAGCACGGCGGCCGCGCCCCAGACGATGAAGAACCAGCGGATCTCCGCCTCGCCGCGCTCGGCCATCTCGACCGGCAGCAGGCGGTTGGCCCAGAAGAACGCCACCATCGCAAGGGGCAAGCCGGCGATGGCGCCGAGGTTGAGCCCGTCGACCAGCCGCAGCCCGAAACTGACGCGCCCGCCCTGCTTTAGCGTCTTCGCGAACTTCTGCCGTTCCTTCACCGCCCACAGCAGCAGCCCCGTGGCCACCATCAGGCAGCCCGCGATGCCGGAGAGGAAGAACAGCGCGCGCAACAGCGGATTCGCGAAGCGGCCGATGTGCAGGCCGTAGAGCACGCCGCGCGTCTCGGCGGCGGGCTTGGGCACGTCGCCGAAGGTGGCGATCAGCGCGCCGGTCGCGCCGTTGAACTGCATCGACGGCTGGTCGTAAGACAGCTGCGGCCCTTCGGCGCGCGTGAGCGAGACCACCGCGTTGGCATCGTTCGGCTGGTGCACGGTGACGCGGCCCACGGCCGCGCCGTTCCAGTGCGCGGAGGCCTGCGCGATCATCGGCGCGATAGGCGCGAGCGGCACCCTGTTGCCCGAGGCCTTGACCTGGTCGCGGCCGCCGCCGGGGAAGACCTCGGAGAAGAACGCCTGCTCGCCGCCGCGGTCCTTGTAGGCCACCTGCGGGCCCCAGGGCATGTACAGGAACATCAGCGTGACGAGCCCGGTGTACGTGATCATCAGGTGATAGGGCAGCGCGAGCACCGCCGTCACGTTGTGCGCATCGAGCCACGAGCGCTGGCCCTTCTTCGGGCGGAAGGTGAAGAAGTCCTTGAAGATGCGCTTGTGCGTGACGATGCCGCTGAAGATCGCCACCAGCATGAACATCGCGCAGAAGCCCACGATCCAGCGCGCCCACAGCGCGGGCATGTAGTGCAGGTCGAAGTGCAGGCGATAGAGGAACTCGCCGCCGCGAGTGGTGCGCGGCGCGGTGACGGGCTCGCCGGTAGCCGGGTCGAGCGATGCGCGGTCGAAGCGGCGGCGCGGCGGTTTCTTGTCCTTGCCGTCGGACGCGGCGGCGGCAGCAGGTGATGGAGGCGCCGCGAGCCAGAGCACGTCGGTCGACGGCTGGCGCTCGTTCGGCAGGTTGATGAACCAGCGCGGGCTGTCCGCGCCGCGTTGCTGCAGATAGGCCACGGCGCTTTCGACGGCGCGGGCCGGCGGCACGGCGGGCTGGGCGGCGGCGTGCAGCTCGGGCTTCATCCAGAACGTGATCTCGTCCTTGAAATACGACGCCGTGCCGGCCGCGAAGACCATGAACAGCACCCAGCCGACCAGCAGGCCCGACCAGGTGTGCAGCCACGCCATCGATTGGCGGAAACCTTCCTTCATGCCGCTGCGCCCCCGGTGAACCGCAGGAGCACGAGCAGCAGCGCGCCGAGCGACGCCGCGGCGATGGCCAGCCCGGACCAGGCGCGCAGCGCGGTGCGCGCGGCGAAGACCCACATCACGGCGAGCGCGAAGACGAGGAAGGACGACAGCGTGCCGGTCATCGTGGCTTCGCTGCGCGCCATGCCGAAGGCGACAGGCAGGCACAGGCCGAGCACGGCGGCGGACAGGGCGGCGACGCCATAACCGCCGAAGATGGCGGCAATGGCGCGGGCGGCTACGCCGAGGCGGTAACGAAGGCCGGAGGTCACGACGCGCGCCGGACGGCGGGGTGGGTCGTTCGGGGATTCATGGGGAAAGAGAGGCTTGAGAGAATGAGAATGATACTCATCTTTGGCGCAACCTCCTCCTGCTCCACCGCATTGGCACACCCACACAAAAAGCCCCGGGGCGATGCATCGGCACCGCCCCGGGGCTTAGCCCTGCGTCAATGAATGTCTCAGGGCGCCGGACCCGCCGGACGCCAGCGGCCTGCGTTCGCGCGCCATTCGTACAGCCGCGCGCCGATCTGAACCACGTCGCCGTTCGCCACGTTGGCGGGGAACAGCTGGTCGTACGCTCGCAGACGGTATCCCAGGAACTCAGCCGATGCCTCAACGTCACCCTCCGAGGAAATAACGGCAGAACCCACGCCCATCAACGGCGCAGACTGCGAAACAAGCCCGTTGACGTTGGACACGATCGAACTCCGCCCGCCTAGCGAAGCCGCCTGCGTAGCCACCCCGACGGCACTGCGCAGCGCGATCAGTCCCGCCCTGGCCTCTGCATTCAGCTCGATCAGGCCGCCGGACGAAGCCCGTGCGGCACCAGCGCCCTCCACGTCGGTTTTCGCCGTCAGAAGGCCCGCCACTTCGAAGACGAGAGCACCCGAGAACGGCTTGGCGCCGAAAGTCGAGGCTCCGAAGGTCAATGCGCCGAACATCTGGTGCTACTCCACGGGGGTTTCGGGAGCCGGCTGGAACGCGAGGAAGTCGCACACCGGCAGCATCTGCAGAAGCTGCTCCAGCGTCGGCTCGTCGGCCTGACCGGCCGCGACCTTTTCCTGCAACGAATAGCAGAAGTCCCACACCAGCGAGCGCCAGGCACGAAAGGCACGCCCTTGCGCCTGGAAGCGCGGAACCGCGGGCTCGTCGGCATAGGTGACCGCGGTCCTGATGTCGTCGAAGCCGTAGGCGACCGCGGTGGCATCGAGATGCTTCTGCACCTCGACGCGCAAGGCCGCGGCACGCTCCTCGAGGGTCGGTACGTGCGGTTCGGGCGTCACCGGCGGCTCGTTCGCCGGCGCTTCCGGTTCCGGTGTTACGGGCGGCTCGGGAAGAGGTTCCGGCACCGGAATGTCCTCGGCAATCCACATACCGTTGGCGGCAGCGAAGTAGCGCTTGCCTTCGACGGACGGCGGCGGCTCCGCCACCAGGCAGTTGCCAGGGACAAGCCAGACCTCGCCCTCGTCGGCCGGCGAGAGATCGCTCTCGTCGAGTTCGACGGGGCCGATGTAGAGCCGGTCGGGGCCGAATGAATAGACGGTCTTGGTTTTCTTCATGGTCAGTACTTGATGCACGCGAGGTACGCGTTGTTGCGTGGGCGGGCTTCGGTGTCGCCGCTGGTGTTCAGCGAGATGCCGGTGGGGCCGGTCTTGATGACGATGCCTGTGCCGGCACCGTAGATGCTGATGCCCGTGCCAGAGCCGCCGACACCGACGTTGTGAGCATGATTGCCGGCGCCGTCGGTGCCCTTGCCCACATCGCCATCGACCAGCCGTCCGAAGAGCCCGGCCGCATAGGCACCGACGCCAGACACCTGTGGCGCGACGAACCCGTGGCTGTGATGGCCCTGCGCATCTGTCCATGCGCCGTGCGAGTGCCCCGGGTCATAGACGCCGTGCGCATGCGAAGGATCGGTGATCGCATGCGCATGCCCGGGATCCACGACACCATGCACGTGCGACAGGTTCGCGCTGTCCTGATAGGACCCCAACGTACGGCCGGGATCAAATCCTCGTCCGTCGTCCAGCCCCCGGTCGAAGACACCGCGTCCGTCAGGCAGGTTGAAGGTCGTCGAGCCGTCGCCCGCGCCATAGGTCGTGCCGATCTTCTCGAACAGCCGTGCATACGTCGTACGCGAGACCGCGGCGCCGTTGCGCTTGAGATAGCCCGCGGGCGGCGCCGACTGCGCGAAGTAACAGACCATGCCCGTCTGGTCGAGGCCGAGGGCCTCCTGCCAGTCGGCCTTGAGCTGCTCGGTCGATGCCGACAGGATGGTCAGCCCGATCTGCTTCGGCCCGTCGGGAAAGTCGACCTTTGCGCCGTCGTTGCTCGATGCGATGACCAGCGTGCGCGCGAGCGCGCCGCCTGTCATCGTGGCCCGGCCGAGTTCGAACAGGCCGGTTGGGCGGCCGACGGAGTCGACCGCGTTGATCATGTAGTGGCAGGTGTCTCCCTCTGCCATGCCAGCTGCGGAGAACGGTCGATAGGCATCGACGGCGCCCCCCAGTACAAAGGCGCCCAGTCCCACGGAGACGCTGCTCTCCAGGATGCGGTCGGCGGTTTTGTGTGCCATCGCGCTGTGCCGTTCAGACCGTGAGGAACGCGACCTTGGTCGACGTCTTGAGGCGCGGCACCACGCCGGCCTGGATCGGAATGACGGGCGTCAGGGCGCCGTGCAGCAGCAGCAGGCCGCCGCCCGCCGCCGCGGTGCCGATGCCCAGGTGCGTGGCCGTGCCTGTCGCGGTGCCGGCCACCTCCAGGAATTCCAGCGCATTGACGAGAAAGGCCTCGTTGCCGATCACCGACCAGCCGGCCGGGCTGCGCGGTACCGCCATGCGGGCATAGCCCGGATATACGAGTTCGTTCGTGCTCTGGTTGGCGCCGGCGCCCGGAGCGGCGGTGAGAAGGCTGATGTAGAGGTCCGTCGACGGGTTCACCGAGGCGTTGTCGGCAAGGCCGGTGATGGGCGTGCCGAGAAGAATCAGCTTGATGAAAGCGTTGGCGGATGCGGGTGAATAAGCCATTGGGTGCTCCTGGGGTTGAGTTGGTTATGCAAGCGAAGGGTTGACGGGCTGATCGCCCATGAATCCGGCCAGGCTGCAACTGGCCGGGATGTCGGTGTCGCGAAGTCCGTCGACGAACACATGCGCGGCACGCTCCGCGCTGAAGCAGCGCTGCACGTGCTCGGCGACGGCGCGAGCGATGGCCAGCGCTTCATCCCGCGTGAGCGTGACGAAGCCTTCGGCCGCCTTGAAGTCGATGCGATCGAGCCCGCGTGCCTCCATGTCGGCAAGCGACTCGGCAAAGGTCGCGCGGTCTTCACGACCGGTCTTGACGCGCAGCCCGCTGGCGAGCGTCAGGCCACCGGTCTCGAGCCGCCAGCGCTCGTCGGCCAGCTCGGCCTTGAGTTGCCGTCGCAGGTCGTCGGGCGTGCGCGGATCGCGCCAGGCGTGTGCCGCCCAATCGAAAACGTGATGCTCGCTCGGCCGCTGCGGCAACGGCTCGGGTACACCATTCCGGATGAAGGTGCCGGGCGCCGAATGCCCGAGGTAAACGGATTCGCCCGGGCGGGCCTGCGCATGGCACCACTCGACGGTGGCCTGCGTGCCCGTGCAGCGGATCTCGCCGGTGCGGGTGTTGTAGACAGTGAAGTGAGGCATGGTTCAGCGGCGCGTGGACAGCGCATAGATGGAGGAGCCCGCGGTGCCGGCCGACGCGGGCGTGAAAAGAGTGAGCGTGTGCGAGCCAGGGTTCAGCAACACCTGAATGCCGCCAGTTACCGTGGTTCCGCCAATACCGGCGCCTAGCCACTGGAGCGCGCCATCGACGGTCAACGAAACTGGTGCCGTCTGCGAAACAAAGACCGAACCCAGAATGAAGGTGTGCAGCGGCTCGCTGCCGGGCACGTGGTGGTTGACCGACACCACATTCGCCCCCGACGAAGCAAACGACGGCACGGTAACCGCCTGCCCACGCAGGTTCAACGTATCGATGACGTCGACTTGATTGATCGTCAGGCCTTCGTTCTGCAGGTTGAATCCGGGCCCCCAGAGCCGGAACCGCCCCGTGGCGTTCTGCATCTGCAGGCCCATGCCGTTGCAGGTCATGTCGACGAAGGTGTCGCCGCTCGTGTGGCGCGCCAGGATCCATCCCCAGCCGCCGTCGTTGAACCACTTGTTGGCACTGCGCAGATAGCCCCAGCCGCCCACGCCGTCGCCCGAGATGTCCACCTGCCCCGCAGTGACGTAACCCAGCCGCGACGTGATCGCCGACAGCCGGTCGACACTGATCGAACGCGCCAGGATCGAGCCGTCCACGACCAGCGTACCGTCGATGCCGACTGTCGGCGAACCACCCACGGCCCCCACCACGAAGGGGTACTTCGTGACACCACCGGCCGTCTGCTGAGCTATCGCGAACCGGTCGACCAGCACGGTGAAATTGCTCTCCTGGCCATCGTTGTTGAGCAGCACGCCCGCGACCTTGTTGCCGGCCACCACCTTCAGGCCCCACTTGGCCGACAGACGGCCGGTCTCGTCGGCGCGCACCTGGGCTTCCTGGTCGATGGCCGCCTCGGCGCCGTTCACGCGCACGGACAGCGTCGTGCGGGCCGCCGCTTCCGCCGCGTCGGCGGCCGCGCGGGCCACCACTTCCTCTCGAATGGCCGCCACCGCACCGCGGTCGCTGGCCTCCGACGTAAATGGCGTGACCGGGAAGCGCCCTTGCTCGACCTTCACGAAACGCACGCCCATGCCGCCACCCGCCGCATAGCCGCTCCACAGGAACACGGCCTTGCCCGTGACCGCTGCGGCTGGCGCAATCGCCTCCACCGCGAAGTCGTTGCGGCGGAGCTGTTCGTTCATGAAGCCGTGCCGCCCTTCCTTGAGCGTGTCCGTGATGCCCAGCGAATGGCCGGTCAGGTCGAAGAACTCGAGCGCGAATCCGCTCTGACCCACGTCGCTCTGGAACATCGAGTCGCCCGAACCCGCGTACCAGGTCCCGGGCTTGACCGGGAAGCTGGCGCTGACGAGCCTTCCACTCGCGGGCGCTGCGGCATGAAGCCTTGCCGATGCGCCCCAGTCGTCTTCCATCACCTCCCAGGCGTTGCCCTGCAACTCCCACTTGTCGAGGTCGAACTCGAACCCGCCGTTGAAGATCAGGTTGGCACGCACATAGCCGACCGCGCGAGCCGAGACGATGTCGATGCGCTGCGCCAGTTGCTCAGCCGTGTCGGTGACCACTTTCTCGACATGCGTGATCGCGGTGCCGCGCTCGATGGCCTCGTCGATCAGACGCTCGCTGATGCCCGAGTTGACGTTCAGCAGATCGGCAACCTGCTCGTCCAGCCCCTCCTGCAGCTCCTTGATCGCATCGTCGATCGTCGGCAGCGACGCAAGCTGCACATACCCCGCATCACTGGCATTGCCACCGATGTCGAATGCAGTGACCCAGTAGATGCGCGTGGCAGCCACGGGCTCGGTTCGCACGAAGTTGAGCGAGCCCGTATGGCCGATCTCGACCGCCTCCGCCAGCGTCGGCCCCACCTTGACGATGTATGCCGAGATCGGCTGTGTCGTGCCGCAAGCCTGCCAGGCCAGCTCGATCTGCGCACCCCACACCTCTCCGCGCACGATCGGTTGCGCGGGTGGCGCGATGTCGATCGTGGCCGAGATCGGAATGCCCCAGACACCCTGCGTATTGCCGTGCTGCGCCCAGACCTTCACCGTCCCCGCCGGCAGCCAGCCGATGTTGGCATTCAGGGCCTTGCCGGTCCATCGCTCCACCGCCGTCTCGAAGGTCGGGCCGATGAAGATCCGCGTCGCGCCCCATTCGAGCAGGTCGATGCCCGTCGGCGCGGACCAGCGCGCCATCACGCCGGCGGGCTCCACGGCAAGGCTCAGCCCCTCGACGTCGCCCGGCTTCACGCTCGCACCCTGCAGCGTGTGCGTCACCATCGTCCAGTAGCTCGACGCATAGGCCGTCATGAAGCGCACGCGCACCTGGTACTCGCCGTGCACCTCGAGGCCGAGCAGGAAGGTCTCGGTGGCCGTGCCCGGCAGCGTGGCGCTCTGCCAGTCGCCCACCGGCGTGGTCGTGCGCCACTGCACCTGCACGTTGCCGCCGCGCAGGACGGCGTCTTCCACCGACGCCGACCAGCTCACGCGCGCGCGGATCACCAGCGTGCCGCCCTGCTGCACCATCTGCTCCTGGCCGCTGCGCACCTGCAGGTCGAGCGGAGGCTGGGGCAGCAGGAACGGGTTCGGCAGGTTGGTGTTGGGCGACGGGTCGCGCAGCACCTCGTCGGCGGTGTCGTAGAAGGCCTCTTCGTCCTCGATGACCTGGAACGACAGCGGCGAGCTCATCGAATAGCTCCAGTCCTGCACGCGGAACGGCTTGTTGGCAAAGCCGTAGAGCGCGCTCGAGAGCACGATGCGATCACCCGGCTGCAGGTGCCACGCCAGCATCTTCGGATGGATCTGCAGCACGAAGCCGCCGCGGCTCTGCTCCACCAGCACGCGCGCGATCTGGTGCGTGCGCGCATGGGCGGTGGTGAAGGGCAGCACCAGGTCGAGGAACTTGTCCTTCTGGTCGCTCTCGCGGAAGACGGCGTTCTGGTACTGCTTGAAGTCTTCCGACACGCCGTTGCGGGTGAGGTTGACGTAGGTGCCTCTTGCGCCGTTGTAGCGCGCGGTGCCGGGGTTGCAGGTCTGCACCACGGTCATGGGCGCCAGCAGGTCGTCGTCGGTCATCGCGAGGACAGGCGTGGTCCACGCGCCGGCCAGGATGCGCCACACACCGCCCGACTCGAGGCTGTAGCCGGCCATCGTGTCCTCGAGCTGCTGGCGCGTGCTGTCGCGGTCCTGGTCCGAGCGGAACATGCCGTCGCAGGTGTAGCGTGCAACGCTGCCGCCATAGTTGGGCCGATCGGCCGCCACCGTGCCGGGGTTGTAGATGGCCGTGTCGCAGGCGTTGGCGGCAACGATCAGCGCGTTCTGGTCGATCTGATCGTTGGACGCGAGGTAACCTTCTTCCGAGCGCAGGAAGTCGGCCAGGCACAGCGCGGGGTTGCGGCTGTACGCCGTCGCGCCGGTGCGCGGGTCGTAGACCTTCTTGCCCTTCACGTTCGCGGTGATGGTGGGCAGGCCGCCCTGGAAGCGCTCGACGAAGAGGTTGAGCGTGACAACGATGTACGTGTAGCCGCTGAGCTTGTGCGCTTCGGTCCACAGGCCTTTGCTGGCAGGCCACGGATCGAGGTTCTCGCGCATGTACGCGTCGGCCGTGTCGACGCCGTCGGGCGACAGGTGGATCTGCACGTTGACGCCCGGCACACCGCCGCCGATGGCTTCCGAATCGGTGACGATGAATTCGGGGTTAGACGAATAGCCCCTCGCATCGAGCGCGCCGAGCGAAACGCCTTCGATCTGGATGTCGGTCACGGCTTCGCAGGGGTGCGCCGCCAGCACCATCACGACATGCTTCAGGTGGCTGTACTCGCCGCCGGTGAGCACCGCCACCACTGCGCCGCCGACCGGTGCGGGCTCACCGTAGATGACGGTGTGCGGCGCATCGGAAGCGATGATCGTGGTGGTGCGCTCCTTGATGTTCGCGACGTCTTCAGCGAGCTTGCGGGCTGCCGCAGCCTTGGCCTGCTTCTTGGCCTGCATGTTGCCGTAGGCGCTTGCCACGATGGAGAGCGCTGTAGAGACGATCATGCCGCCAACGGCAACCGCCGACGTGGTCGCGCCCACCGCGGTACCGATCGCACTCAGAATCGAAACTGGGTCCGCCATAGCGGCAGTGCAGATCCCCAGCAGCGCGCCAAGAACAAGAGCGAAACGAATCAAACGCGCCATGTGGCAACCCCCGCGGTAAGTGGCAAGAACACGAGCCGGTCCGCCGCGGGCGCGGCGATGTGCCCACCCGTGCAGATCCCGAAGCTGTAGCCCGACACGCGCCCGACCTTGCCGCCGCTGCGAGCCAGCACCACGTCACCGCGCTGCGCCATCGCGCCGGGCAGGGGAGGGCCGAGCCGCGCAGTAGCGGCCGACATGAAGCCGCCCGCCGCGCGCACCGCGCGCAAGGCGGCCAGCAGATGCTTTCTTCCGATGGGCGCATCGGGTGCGCGCAGGTCCGCGAGCGGGTCCTTGCCCGTGCGCTCGATGACCCAGTCGGCCGCGATATGCGCGCAGTCGTGCCGGAAGTATTCGAAAGGTGCGTTTCTTCGCACCGCGATGAAGTCGTCCAGGTTCTTCGTCATGTCATTTGCCTCGTGCTCGGGCCCAGTAGTTCAGGGCCATCTGCAGGTACTTGTTGACCCACACGGTGGGCGACCCGATCATGGAATTCAGGTACTCGAAGCCGCGCTCGCCAGGGTGCTTGACCTGGTGCTGGGCATCGTTGGTGCGCAGGGACGCGGGGTTGGAACGCACGTCGTAAGACGCGGTGCGGCAGTCCATCGCGATCTTTGCGGTGGAGCCGTCGCGCTCGATCTTCATCTGGTCCATCACGCCCGCGAAGCGCAACACCGGCTCGCCGCTGATCTGCAGCGTGGCGGCATCGAGCAGCGCGATCCACACGCGCACGCCGCGGTCCTGGTAGTCGCTCGGGTCGCCCAGTGCGAGTGCACGCGTGCCGATGTCGACGGGCGACAGCGTGAGCGTCAGTTTCTCGGCGGCGCCGTCTTCGCTTTCGTGAAGCTCGCCGATGGAGCCGAGGTTGCCCACGCCCTGCCACGTCTCGCCCATCACCTGAAGCGACAGAGGCCAGTTGGTGAAGCGCGCGGTGCCGCTTCGCAGCTTGAGCTCGACGAGGGCCAACTGGCCGTACGTCTGCGAGCGCGCGGCTGCCTGAAAGCCGGAGCTGGTCTGGATGGTCATTGTTCCCACGACTCCATCAGGTCCAGGCTGAAGCCGCCCTGCGTGCGCGACTCCGAAGCCCAGGAAGCCTTCGTGTCGACCCGCCGCATCAGGCAGGTCGGACGGTCCCACACGACCGCGCTGCCGGCCACCACGGGCGTGCGCAGCACGGGCTCGAAGCGCACCGTGATCACGCCGGCGGCATCGGCCACCGCATCGGCCTGCACATGCAGCATCTGCCGGTGGTTCGACGCCTGGTTGACGCCGATCCAGTCGCCCTGCAGCAGCGTCTTGCCGGCCTCGGAGGCGCCCATGCGGATCGTGAGCTCCGCCGCGCCCGCGGCCGCGGCGACCGCGGTCCAGACACCACGCGCGGTGCCTCGCGGCACCGGCTGCAGCATGTCGTGCACGGCCAGCACATTGACCTGGCCACGCATCGAATGCACCAGCACGCGCCAGGCAGCTGCCTCGCGCATCAGCGGAATGCGCTCCTCGCTCACGAGCGAGCAGGTGCGGCGAGCCGGGCCGAGCACGGCCACCTGCATCGCGCCCGACTCGCTGTTGCTGAAAGTCAGGTCATAGGCCTGGAGTCCGAAGTCCTGCCGCTTCACCGGCAGATCGGACGGGAGTGTCACGATGGTCATTGGGGGAGCACCTTCACGCGCTTGAGTTGTTCCATCTGGCCGCGGTTGTTCTCCGCGAGCAGGCGTTGCATGTCGGCCATCACCGCGCCGCGATCGGAACGGGCGTCGATGTGGAAGACGTTGGAGGGCGCGAACTGGATCGCAGGCGCGGCGCTCGCACCACCCGGTGCGCTCACGCCGAGGCGGCCGTCGGAGCCACGGCGCAAAGGCATGATGGCTTCGGGCCCCGCTTCGCCCATCAGGCCGATGCCGTTCGCGAACGGGAAGAACGTGGGCTGGCCGACCACGCTGTTGGCGTAGGCGTGCAGGCCGGGGGACGAGAAGACGTTGCCGTTGGCGCTCTTGACGCCGAAGAAGCCGAGCACGGTGCTCACTGCACTGCCGATCCAGCTTCCGCCGGAGCTTGCGCCAGCGGCTGTGCCCGCACCCGCAGAAGACCCCTTGAACAGGCCCGAAAACCATCCCGAAAAGGCCTCGACGGCCGGCTTCAGTGAAGCGTCGTAGAGCGCATCGGCGACCGACGAGACGATCTTCTTCTTCAGGGACTCGCCCATCTTGTCGAGCGCGTTCTCCTTGCCTTCCAGCAAGTTCACGAAACCCTCGCGGAAAGCACCGCCGATGTCGTCGGACATCTTGCTGGCCTTCGCTTCTCGTTTGGTCTTTTCCTTGTCGGCTGTTTCGATTCCTTCGCTACTGCGAGTGACTTTCAGCAGTTCCTTCTCGGCATCGATGCGCGCACCCAGCGCCTCGAGATAGCCCGGAATCACTTGCTCGGTGTTGTCCAAGTCCTGGTATTGGCGCTCCAACTGGGCAATGTTCAGTTCCTTCAGCGCCGACTTGGTTTTTCCGTGGGCGGTGTTCTGGGCGTCCAGTGCCGTCGTCTGCTCGAGTACGCCGGAGGTGGCCTTGCGCATGCTTTCGAGCAGCGCTGCCTGGCGTGCTTGTTCGGGGTCAACGGACGCGCGCTCCGCGGCTTCGCTGGCCGTGGCCTGCGGTCGTGCAACTTCGCTTGCCTCACCTTTGCGCACACCTTGCTTTGCCTGATCCGGTGCGCCTGCTTTGCAGCCACACACAACCTCAATGCAGGGGCGCAGTCCAGCCCCCTCGGCATGCTGAATGCCGGCGCTCGCGCTGCGGGACATCGATGCCTTCGTGGTCGAAGCACCCGCGCTGGAAGCCGACGGGGGGGACGCCTTTCCACCTTGGAGAGCCACGACCTTTCGAGCGATCTCGTCTGACTTCTTGTCGCTCTCGAGCGCGTCTTTCGCATCCAGCTCGGCACTGACTGCCGCCTTTGCGCGACTTGCACTCTCTCCCTGCGATGCAGCCGACCTGGCCTGCTGCGCTTGCAGTTCCCTCAGCTTTTCACTGTCCCGGTTCCATATTGACGCTGTAGGTCGCAGCGGATATCCAACAGCGGCTCCTCCTTGCGTTTCGGCCATCGGAGTACCCGCACCGCCATCGCGGCGAAGCCGGTTGTCACGCTTCGTAGAAGCTCGGTCATAGTCTTCCTGCAGTGTGGTGCCGCGGCCGACGTTGCGCACGATGTCCTTCGGGCGATCGCTGAATTCACGAAGACGCAGCAGCCAGCTATCGAAGAACGTCATGTCGTCGATCTGCTGCCGGGCCCGCTGGTCTACCGCCACAGCGAAGGCTTTTTGAGCAACAGCGGCAGCGGCTTCCTTCTGGCCTTGCCCCTCAAGGTCACTCATTCGCTTGGCGACGTCCGGAGTGAGGTAGTTGCGCCTCTTGTTGAGTTCCGCAGAAGCCTTCACGGGCTCGTCCGCCAGCTTGGAAAAATTCTCCACAGCATCCTTGATCGAGACGCCCGACACCCGGTTCATCTGCACGACCGCGGTGGCCGCCTGTTGCAGGACTTGGCCTTGCACCTGGCCCGAGGCGACCAGGCTGCTCAGGGCCTCGGCCGCTTTTGCACGCGATCCGCCGGTGGTGCCTGCGATCTCGACTTCCATTCTGCGGAGCTGGTCGTTCGTTACCCCGGCATAGTTGCCACTCGACGTCCTCGCCCGCGAATACGCAGCCTCTTCCCTCATTCCGTCGACAGCGCCCTCGCCCACATAGCGCGTCGCCTTCACGGCGAGTTCGATGCGCGGTTCGCGCCGAAGGACTGTCAGCGCCAAATTCGCGACCTCGGCAGCGCCTGCGAATTCCCTCAGCGCATTCGTTGCAGCAGGTACCTCTTTTGTCACCGCCGAGGCATTTGCAAGAATTCCAGTTGTTTGTTCAGCAGCCATGTCTGTATGGTCCGTTTGAGCTAAGAAAAAAATGAGGCCGACATCCGCCGGCCCCATGCTTCTTCGATTGGCCGTGGGCCCGCGTCGGCGCTAGGCGTTCAGCACCGCGATGCCTTCGTCTTCCATCACCTGCAGCTGCAGGAACACTTCGCGCTGCCGCGCGCGCGGAATGCCCAGGCGCCTCATGGCGACGTCGACGGCGCCGAAGTCGAGCCCCTGGAACCACGCGCCTGCCGCACCCGCGACGACCCGCCACTGCGTTCGGCAGGCATGGAACACCTCGAATGCATCCTGGTGTTCCGGCCATAGCTCGAAGGGTGGCGGGCCGCCGCCGTTGGCCGTCGACGAGACGAGCCGGGTCGGGTCGAGACCGAGCGACGCGCACTGGCTTCGGAGATCGTCGTCCAGCTCGTCGTGGACGCGATGCTCTGCTCCGAGCACGAGGCGCGCGGCGCCTCTCAGTTTTTTACCGCGGCCGGGTAGGCGTGCTCGAAGTAGCTGTAGGCAATGGCGGCCTCGAAGGACGGCCACTCCTCCACCGCCGCCGCGCGGTTCTCGGCGGTGCAGATGAAGGGCGCGCCGTCGTCGCCGTCCAGGCCCTTCCAGTCGGCCAGCACCATGTCGAGCAGTTCCCTGTCGGTCAGGTCGCGGCCGTCCAGGCGCTTTTGCAAGATGTCGTTGTCGGACTTGGTCAGGCGCTTGAAGACGGCGCTGAAGCGCACTTCCTCGACCTGGCCGTCGCCGGGCACGCGCATCAGCACCGGCGCGACGAAGGTCGGCTTGACGGCGATCTTGAGTTTCTGGGGCATCTCTGTCTGTTCCTCTGTGCAGTGGTGAGTGGCGGAGAAGCTCAGCGCACGACGATCGACCACTCGTCGTTGCCCGCGCCGGTGGGCACGAACTCGAGCGGCACGGTGATCATCTGCACGCCGTCGACGTCGCTGAAGGTGGGCTTGCCGATCTGCGCGCGCGGCGACAGGAACTCGACGACGTTGCTCGCGCCCTGGCCGTGCTTGAGCGCCAGGTTCACGCGCTGGCTGGCGCGCGCCATGCCGATCCAGTCCTTGGTCGCGACGGAGGTGTTCTCGAAGGTGACGGAACCGGTCGATACGCGCGCGGTGATGTCCACGGCGTCGACGGTCATCAGGTCGCGCTTGACGACAGTGTTGCCGGCGTCGAAGGCGAAGGCGTTCGCGGCCACGCCCAGGCCGTCGAGCGTGAGGGTGGTGTTGGCCTTGTTCACGCCCAGCGGGTCCATGAACTTCGTGTAGTCGGCCACGGGCAGCGGCGCGTCTTCGGCGGGCACGAACAGGCCGGTGAATTCGAACTGCCACTTCGGGATGCCCTTGGCATTGATGGTGGCCTTCACGTTGCCGTGCGCGTCGGTCATCTTGTAGACGGTGCCGTCGACGTTGCCGTAGATGGTGAGCGACTCCAGCGCGTCGGTGGCCGGCGCGAAGGTGGTGCTGACGCCCGCGGCCGTGGTGACGGCGATGGCGCAGCCGCGCATCAGCGCGGCATAGCCGGGCACGTCGCCGGCGGCGGCCACGCCCGCGATCTCGACCGAGAAGGCGATCTTGCTGTACTGCGTGACCAGCACGGAGCCGCGCGAGCCGAAGTACGGGCGCACGTTGTCGCGCTGGACCACGTCGCCTTCGATGGGGGTCAGCGTGACTTCGCTCACCAGGATCGCGTTGGCCGCGCCCGTGGGCACCGCGTCGGTGCCGCGTACCGTTTCAGCCTTGGCCAGGATGGCCATCTTGCGCATGAGTTTTGCCATGTCGGCGTTCTCCGTTGGTTGGTTGGTTTGGGTTGTCGAAAGGAAAGATCTGCCTGCGTGCAGTCAGAGGTAGTGCCAGGTCCGCAGCTGCAGCGCGATGCCGTGGCAACGCACGCCGCAGAAGTTGACGAGGCCGGTGCCGTCGACCTGCACGCCATCGGTGCGCTTGTCGTCGGTGAGCGGTCCGGAAGCGCATGCGCCGCCGAAAGTGGGGTCGGCGCGCACGGCGTCGCGGATGTCTTCGACGAGGGCGTCGAACACCAGCTCCGAGGCAGCGGCGTCGTCGAATGCGAGCAGCCCCTGCACGGTCCAGGTGTCGACGCTCATCGTGCGGCCGCTGTTGACGCTGCGCTCCTCGGTGGCGGTGCGGCGCAGCCACCAGCCGCGCAGTTGCTGGCCGCCGCCCGGCAGGTCGTACATGAAGAGCGCGCGTAGCGCGGCTTCGTCGGCCAGGGAGCGCTCTCGGTCGTGCACGCGACCGACCTGAGGCACGGTGTTCAGCGTCTGCACGATGGCGCTGCGAAGAGTGTCGAGACGGCTCATGCCTGGGCTCCGTTGGGTGTTGATGGGTTGGTGTATGAACTGTCGCGGCGAAGGCCCGAATGGCTGAGGCCGACATCCGCCGCCCCCTTGCATCCGTGCATCAGTTGCCGCCGGGTCCGTTGCGGAACCACTGCTTGACGGCCTCCGCGAGCAGCGCGGTGCCGATGGCCATCGCGCCGCCCGAGGCGGCGCCGAACACGGCTGCGCGCTGCTCGACCGTGCGCAGCCGGCCGTCGAGCGCGTCGAAGCGCGTGTCGAAGCCATCCATGCGGCGGTTCTGCCGGTCCTGTCCGTCCTTCAAGGCCTGCACCAGGCCGTGGATCTGGCCGAGCAGCAACAGCTCCTGCGTGCGTGCGTGGGGTTCGCTCATGGGGCGGGTCTTTCTGTAAGGAACTCGATCAGCGCGCGGTACCGGAGCCGGTCCGCGGCGCATGAGCGGGCGTTGATGTCGTGGTTGGTCCAGGCGTCGTCGACGGTGAGGCCGGAATCAGCAGCACAGGCTTCGACGGAGGTGTCAGCAAGTCCGCAGGCACCCGCGGGTACGTCGGTGCCCGCGAGGGCGCTGTTCCACATCCAGACAGCAGCAAGGCTGAGGCGATGAGGGCCATCGGCATGCGGTTCGGGCGCAGCGGCCGGCGCGGTGCAGGCGGTCTGCCGCGCGCGGCGCTCGGGAACGGCGGGAGGGAGCACGAGAGAAACGCGCTGGCGCAAATCATGGGTCGGGCCTTCGAGAGAGAGATAGCTGGACTGCAGGGCGCTCGCGCCGAGCTGGTACTTCGCCGAGGCGGCGCGTCCGCGCTCGTACTCGGCCTGCAGGTCTTGCGCGAGCTGCGTGGCACGCTGCGCTTCCTTCTGTTGCCAGGCGGCGCGCTCCTGCATGCGGCCGGCACCATGGATCGCGAACGCGCAGGCCGCGAGCAGCAACGCCGCGACGGCGCCGGCAACGAGGCCGGCCCAGGCCCTGGCGGTGAGGTTCATGGCGCATCGCTCCCCATGCACTGCGCATGCAGCCTGAGGCGGTCTTTCCAGATGCCCGCGCAGGTCTTGTTGCCGGGCGCCGAGCAGTCGGTCTTGCCGACGTACTTCCAGCCGAGGATGGCGTTGCACGCGCCCGCGTAGTCACCCGCGTTCAGGCGCTGCACGAGCACCGAGGTGCGGCCCTTCTGGCCGCCGGTGCAGAAGTTGAAGGCGCCGATGTTGTAGGCAAGGCTCACGTACGCGTCGTACTCGCGCTGGTGCAGCGGCACCTTCACGCATTGCTTGAGTTCGCCTTCGTAAGCCTGCACGTCGCGCAACGCGCGCTGCAGCGCGGGCACGGGCGTGATGGTGTCGCCCAAGCGCACGCCGGCCGTGGTGCCGAAGCCGATGGTGGGCACGGCCGTGCCGTGCACCGGATCGGGGTAGGCCTTGTCGCTGTAGCCCTCGCGCGCGACGATGCCGATCAGCCCCGCCGCGCTCAGCGCGAGCGCGGCCAGCAACTGGCGCGGCGCCTGGCCGCGCTGGTGTGTTTGCTGCTGCTTGAAGAGTGTTCGAGTGATGTCGTTGCCCATGACCCGAATGGTCGGGCGAAGGGGTCAAACGACTGAGGCCGACATGAGCCGGCCCCTTTCTTCATTTCTGTTTCAGTGCGCCTTGCGCGCCGCGCCGTGGCGCCTGTGGCGGCGCGTCAGATTTCGCCGCCGTGCCAGACGACGCGGCCGCTGATGTGCAGTTCCGCGGCCTGCTCGGCGCTCAGCACCTGCGGCTTGTACGCGGGGTTGTAGCTGATGATCTGCAGCCCGCCGGTAGAGAAGTCGCGCTGCAGCACTTTCACGTAGTCGTGGCCGTCGAGCTGGATGACGTACACGCCGTCTTGGTCGAGCGACTTGGTGGCGGTGTCGACCAGCAGGATGTCGCCGTTGTTGATCTTGTCGGCCATCGAATCGCCGCGCGCATGGACGATGCGCGCATGCACCGGCTTCACGCCCTTGCGCGCCATCCACGAGCGGCTGAACGCGAAGCGGCCCATGTGCTCCTGCGAACCATTGATGGCGCCGCTGCCGGCGCTCACGCGCACGTCGAGCAACTCGACCAGCACGAAGACCTCGTCGTCCAGCCCGCTCGACAACTGGTTGGGCGGGTTGGCGGGCTGGAAGGGGTTGAGCTCGGACGGATCGACCCCGAGCGCCAGCGCCATCACGTAGAGCTGCTCGAGGCTGGCGTCGCTCACGCCCCGCTCGATGCGGCCCACCGTATTGAAGTGCAGGCCGCTGCGCTGGGCGAGGTCGTCGATGGTGAGGCCCTTCTGCTTGCGCAGATCGCGAACCCGCGCGCCTTGCGCGAGAGCCAGCTCGCCGACGCGAGCCTTCACCTGGTCGTCGTCGGGTGGAGTGTTGATTTGCGGCTTCACGATAACTTTGATTTGTGCGAACGCGCACATCCTAGACACGTGCAGGTATTTTTTCAACCTGCACGATGTCTGAAATCGTGTAAATGTTCGTTTTCATGTTTCTCTTGATTGTGAAAACCTGATTTGTGTGCATAATCAGGTCCATCGACACGAAACAACACATTTTGATGGATTGGCACCCTGCTCAGGTTAAAGCAGCACTTGAAATGAGCGGAACCAACCTATCCAAGTTGGCAAAACAACACGGATACGCGCATATCAACGAGGTTCTGAACCGCCCATGGGTTGCGGCAGAGCGCATCGTGGCCCGTGCCTTGCGGGTCGCGCCGGAGGCGATCTGGCCGAGCCGCTATCTGCGGCCGCGCGACCGGGGCATTGCGCTGACGCGCAATCCGAAGGGGCTGGAGCGTCCCGGACGGGACGCAATGACGGATGTTTGCCAAGAGTGCCCGACGAAGGTTGCAGCCTTCATCGGGCGTGCCAGTGAACTGAGCAGTGCCACGAGCGAGGAGGAATGTACTGTGAGAAAACGCTTTGACAAGACCAAAGGCCGCGCGCGCCGGACAGGGGGCGCGTGATGGAAGACACCACCCCCGACTGGTTCGTAGCCAAGGCGCTGATGGCGCTGGCGAACCGCCGCGCCGAAGCGGCACAAGCCGAAACCGCCGCTCCCGCCACCGCGCCCGATGCGCAGGTCCGTGAAGCGGACCCGTTCGCCACCCGCCTGTGGAACCTGCTGCGCATCCGCCGCGCGCTGACGGCCGACGAAGCCGCGGCACTGCTGCTGGCCGATGCGGAAGCCGACGAAGACATCGCGCAAGGCCGCCGCCAGGCGGGTGCGCTCATGCTGTCGTGGTCGCGGCAATGCCCGCAGGCCGTGCGCATGGATGCGCGCCGCGTCGACGGCCTGAAGCGCTACGCCCTGTTGCGCGACATCGGCGCCACGCCGCCGGCGCCGCGAGGGGAGGCCCGATGACCGGCACGCCACCTCCCTACATGCACGAGGCGTGGTTCGCCTTGCTGCAGCAAGCCTGTGCCGGGCGCCTGCGTTCCGAGGTCGCCGCGCAGCTGCACATCAGCCCCGCCGCGGTGAGCCAGGTGCTCAACGCCAGCGGCAAATACGGCGCCGGCAAGGCGCGCACCGACCGCATCGCCCGCCGGGTGCTCGACACCTTCGGCGGCCCCGCGACGAACGAGGAGACAGCAGCATGAGCACGGCAACATCCGACATCGAACTGGCAGCCGCCGTGCGGCGCGCCATCGCCACGCACCTCGAAGCGCACGAGGCGGCCTCCGCGCAGGAACTCGAACGCATGCTGGCCGTGCACGTCGCGGGCTACCGGCCCGAAGCAGGCGGCAATACGCTGCGCCAGCAACTGACGCAGCTGGCCCACCGCGGCCACGTGCACAGCGTGACGGCCGGCGGCCGCCAGTGCTGGAAGCGCGGCCCCGGCCCGCTGGCAGGACGCATCGCGATGGCGCGCCGGGTGCTGCGGCTCGACACCAGCGTGTACGAACCGGCCGCCGCCACGGTCGTGCGGCCTGGCGCAATGGACTTCGCCCGTATCCCGAGCCTGCTGCTGGGCCGGCGTTCGCTTTATTGGGGGACCTCACGATGAGCACCGCCACCGCTTCCATCAACGCTCAGCAGGTGCTCGCCGAACTGCGGACCCGCCCGGGCCGCGACAACGGCATCCATGTGCGCGACCTCGTCGCGCGCATCACCGGCCAGGCCGCGCCCGCACCGGCACTGGAGCGCCGCGTGCGCGAGTTCGTCTCGGCGCTGCGGCTGCAGGGCGAGCAGATCTGCGGCAAGCCCGACACCGGCTACTTCATGGCCGCCAGCGCCGCCGAGCTCGACGAGACCTGCCGCTATCTGCGCAGCCGCGCCGTTTCCGGCCTGCTGATCGAGAGCCGCATGCGCCGGGTCTCGATGCCCGCGCTGCTCGGGCAGCTCTCGCTTTCCGCGCCCAAGAACAACAACGCCACCGACAACGTCAACTCCTGAGAGGACACACCATGCACGAAGCCATCGCACACCACCCCGGCTACTGGAAAGACGCCAACGACGCGCTGATCCCGGTGTCGAAGATCAAGCCGATCGACAAGGACCGCCATGCCGTCGTCAGCGAACTCTGCGAGCAGGCGCGGCGGCAGAGCGCGGCGTTGATCGGGTTCAAGCTTTCGGCCATGAACGCGGTGCACGAGTTCATCGAACGCAGCCTGGCGGCTTACGACGTGAAGAAGGGCGGCAAGAAGGGCAACGTCACGCTGCTGAGCTTCGACGGCAAGCACAAGGTCGAGCGCCGCATGCAGGACACCGTGGTTTTCGACGAGCGCCTGCAGGCCGCCAAGGCGCTGATCGACGAATGCATCCAGGGCTGGAGCAAGGGCAGCAACGCCAACATCAAGGTGCTGGTGAACGATGCCTTCCAGGTCGACCAGCAGGGCAAGATCAGCACCGCCCGCGTGCTCGGCCTGCGCCGACACGACATCGCCGACGGGAAATGGCAGCAGGCCATGAAGGCGATCGGCGACAGCATGAAGGTCGCGAGCACCAAGCCGTACATCCGCTTCTACGAGCGCGACGACACCACGGGCGAATACACGCCCATCAACCTGGACGTGGCCGCCGTATGAACACGCATGAACTCATCGGCATGACGCCGTTTTCACCATCGCCACCACCATCACCACCGCGCGGCAGCGGCGGTCTGCGGCAGGCCGCCACCGCGCTGGCCAGCGAGCTGCTGCCGCCGCGGCTGCGGGAGTTCGTGCGGCTGATCGGGCTGCCCGCCACGCTGCGGCTGATCGAGCGCTACGGCGGCCTTCGGATCTACATTCCGGCCGACCCTTCGCCGGACCATCCGCTGGCCAGCCTGATCGGCTTCGACAAGCTGCGCGCGCTGAGCGCCGAATACGCGATCGACGGCACCGGCCTGCGCTTCGTGCTGCCGAAGGCGCAGCGCGCCTTCGACGCTATCCGCAACGATCGCATTCGCACGGACTTCAGTACCGGCAAATCGGTGCGCGCCCTGGCGGCGGAGCACCACCTGGTCGAGCGGCAGGTCGCCCGCATCGTCGCCGACATCGCGTACTGAGGCGCCGGGCTTCTGCTTACTTAGCCTGCAGCAGCGCGCCGGCTTCGAGCAGCACCAGCTCGTTGTCGTCCGCCTTGTTCGGCTCGCGGCTGCTCGAGAAGGGCAGGTTGTTGTCGTTGCCGACCACGATGTGCGTGGCATCGACCACGTCGACGTTCTCGATCGTGAAGAACGGGAACTTCAGCACGCCGTCGTTCAGCGGCTTGCGCGCGAGCTTGTTCGGGTCGGCGATGTTCAGCAAGTCGATGTAGCCGATCTTGCGCACCGGGCCGCCCACGTTGGCGTCGTTCAGCTCGACCTTGTAGACGCGCTTGAACTTCGCGAGGTCGTGGAAGCAGTCGGTGCGCTTCTGGCCTTCGGGGCAGGCCTTGTCGCTGGTGCCTTCGCCGTTGTCGCGCTCGATGATCAGGCCGGTGGTGCCGTCGATCATGTTGAAGTCACCGATGGCGTTGCCGTTGGCTTCGAGCACGTACTTCCAGTGGCGGCCGGTCCACTTCTCGGTGGCCACGTCGAACTCGAGCACGCGCAGCGCTTCCTTGCCTTCGACCTTCTCGTAGTCCTTGGCCTCGGCGTTCCACACCGGGCCTTCGAGCAGCGCGTAGAGCTTGCTGCCGTCCTTCGAGGCTGCCATGCCTTCGAAGCCCTTGGAGCGCTTGACCTGGAACTCGACAGCGCCGCCCGGCGCGCCAGGCGTGGTCACGGCGGGATGGTCGGGCGAGCGCACGGCCTTGCCGTCGACCAGCGTGTCGTACACCGCAAGCACCTTGCCCTTGAGGTCGGCCTTGATCAGGAAGGGACCGAACTCTTCGCCGATCCACAGCGCGCCGCCGGCGAACTGGAAGCTCTCGGGGTCGAAGTCGGAGCCCGTCAGGTCGCGCTGCTTGGTGCCTTCCTGGACGATGCGGAAGGGCACCTTCTTGTCGGGGTCGTGCAGGAAGATGGTGTTGAGGCGATTGAACTTGCCGCTCTTGAAGTCCACCTTGTAGTGGTTCAGGTAGAGCATGAAGTCGGGCGAGTTGGCCTTGGTGCCGGCGCCGTTGTCGGTGAGGATCCAGAAGGTGCCGTCGTCCATCTTCTTGATGCCCGAGTGGCCTTGCAGCGGCTGGCCCTTGAAGGGCAGCGACACGCCGGTGGGACGCCCGGCCGACAGGCCCTCGACGCTGCCCACGGCCTCGACGCGCTTGGCCGTCGTGAACTTGCCGCTGACCTGCAGGTCGGCCGGCGCGTCCTTGGGCGTGGCGACAAAACTTTGCGCGGGCAGCACGGCGTGGCCGGCGAGCGTGGAAGGAAAAGCGGTCTGGGCCGCCGCGCTGCCGCATGCGAGTGCGGTGGCGAGGGCGATGAAGGAGAGGGAAGCAAGGCGCGTCATGGACGAGAGAGTCTTCGAGTAGAAAACGCGTGACCATGCCGGGAGGGAATGACGTCGCCGTGACATCCCTTCAGAGCGAAATGCCGATGTGCGTCAGCCCCAGAGCTGCGGTTTGTTCACTGACGGCGCACACGCGGGGACACCAGCGTTCATCATGCGGATGCCGCGTTCGTTCCCGCGACGTGGCCGCGCGTGAACGCCTCTTCGAAGATGGAGTAGCCCGACCAGTCCGCGTGCGCGAACGACAGCCGCCCCGCGGCGACGCTGCCGCGCTGCCGCTGCGATCCGATCTGCGCCAGCAGGCCCGGAGCGGGTATCGACATGGCATGCCCGTAGCGCGTGATCTCGATGCGCGTGGCGAGCGCGGGCAGGTCGGGATGCGGCACCGACAGCTCCGCGAGCAGGTCGTCGCGCCACCCGGTCCATGGGCGATCGAGCAGCAGGCGGCGGCCGTCGGCGGTGTCGTAGCCGCTCGGGCCCAGCGGGCGATACCAGCTGAGCACGGTGCCGCGCGGCGTCGGGTCGAGCGTCTGGTGGCGCGCGTCGACATAGCCGAGGCCGCGCGTGCCGTAGATCACGTTGTCCCAGCTCGGTGCGGCGCCGTGCCGGTCAGCCAGCGGACCGCGCAGGTGCACGTTGGCCACCAGCCAGGGGGCGTAGCGCACATGCGCGGCGGCGTTCGTCAGCACCGGCGGCGGGCTCTCGACCACGCGCGCGGCAATGAACACCGGCAGCGCGACGATGCAGCGCTCGGCCTGCCAGCGCACGAGCGACTTCGTCTTCGCGTCCCATGCATCGACCTCGACGCCGCCGCGCAACTCGGCAATGCGCGTGACGACCTGGCCGGTGTGCAGCCGCTCGCCGAGCGGTTGGGCCAGTTGCCGGGTGAGCCAGCCGTTGCCTTCGGGCCAGGTGAGGATGCCGTCGCGTTCGGGGCTCGAATCGTTGACGCTGCCCGTCGGGTCGCCGGGCGCGTGGAAGCCGTGGCGGCTCGCGAAGTAGTGGATGCCGGCCCAGGCGGAAACATGCTCGATACCCGCGCCGTAGTCGTCGCGGCAGCAGTAGTCGAGGTACCAGCGCAGCTGCGCGTCGCTGAAGCCTTCGCTGTCGAGCCAGCGCGCGAAGCTGAGGGCGTCGAGCGCCAGCAGCTCGGGCGTGACGGCGACCTTGAGCGTAGGAATGGCGAAATGCGCCGCATGCTGCAGCGCGTCGATACGCTGCGCGAACTTGCGGTACTGCGCCAGCGTGCTTTCGCTCACGCCGTGCACGGGCAGCAGGCCGTCCTGCCACTCGCCGTGCAGGAAAAGCCGCTCCTGTGGGGCGTGGCAGAGATTGAGCTCGTCGTACTCCCAGCGGCCCGCCACGCGTCGGCGCAGACCGAGTTCCTCGAGCAGGTCCTGCACCTCGCGCGCATCGTCGCCCGGCACCGGCAGGTAGTGCGCGCCGAGCGGGCAAGCAATGCCGTTGACCATGCCGCCGCGCGCATTGCCGCCGGCGGTGTCCTCGAGTTCGAGCAACGCGAAGTCTTCCACGCCCGCGAGGCGCAGCGCGCGCGCCGCCGCGAGCCCGGCCACGCCGCCGCCGGCGATCAACACGCGCGTGCGCCTCACGACCGCGGGCGCGGGCGCGGCGCTCTTGAGCGTGCCGTCGCGCATCGCGTGGCCGCGCGCAACGTCGATGCCGGTGAAGCCGCCTTCGATGGGCGGTGGCGGCGCTTCGCAGCCGGCAAGCGCCAGAGCACCCGCCGCACCTGCCGCCACGCCGAGGAATTCGCGCCGCTGCATGCTGACGCGGCTAGTGCGCCATGACCTTGCCCCACTCCTGTTCGTAGGTGGTGACGAGGATCTGGTTCGACAGCCGGTTCACTTCGGTCGGTACGCGCGCCATGTCGAGCGGGAAATCGAACATCAGCGGCAGCGTTGATGGGGACAGGAAGCGCAGGCCCGGCGGCAAGGCATCGGGCATGCGGTAAGGCCGGCGGCTCGCGATGATGTAGCCCCACTCGCCGAAGCTCGGCACGTGCGCGTGGTACGGCGTGGCGCGCAGGCCGACCGATTCGATGGTCGTCGCCACGGTCCAGAAGCTCTTGCGCGCCACCAGCGGTGACGTGGTCTGGATCACCGCATAGCCGCTGGCCGACAGGCGCTTTTCGAGCAGCGCGTAGAAGCTGTTGGTGTAGAGCTTGCCGATGGCGAAGTTGGTGGGGTCTGGAAAGTCGACCACGATCACGTCGTAAAGGTCGTCGACCCCCACGCTCCCCGCTTCGCGTGGTTCGCTGCCCCCCGAGGGGGCGCTCGCGCCTTGGGACGGCCCGGCGGCGCTCGAACCGCCCGGCTGCTGCAGCCACTGGAAGGCGTCGGTATTGACGATCTTCACCTTGGGCGACGACAGCGAATGGCCGTTCAGGGCCGCGAGCGTTTCGTGGTCGGTGAAGAGCTTCGTCATGTTCGGGTCGAGCTCCACCAGCGTGACCGACTCGACCGAGGGGTACTTGAGGATCTCGCGCACCGCCATGCCGTCGCCGCCGCCGAGCACGGCGACCTTCTTCGGCGCGCCCTGCGCGGCCATCACCGGATGCACCAGCGCCTCGTGGTAGCGGTACTCGTCGCGCTCGGCGAACTGCAGGTTGCCGTTCAGGAACAGGCGGTGCCCGAGCAGCCCGCGCGTGACGACGATGCGCTGGTAAGGCGAGGTCGCGCTGAACACGATTCGGTCCTGGTAGAACTTGTCTTCGGCCAGCGTGGTGATGTGGTCGGCCCACACGAAGCCCGCCAGCAGCGCGGCCAGCGACAGAACGCAGGCGAGCGCGTGCGCGCCGATGCGGCGCAGCTCATGGCGAAACAGCCACAGCGCCCACACCGCCACCGCCGCGTTCATGAAGCCGAACAGCAGGCCGGTGCGGATCATGCCGAGCTGCGGCACGAGGATGAGCGGGAACGCCACCGACACCGCGAGCGCGCCGAGGTAGTCGAAGGTCAGCACCTGCGACACCAGGTTCTTGAGCACGATGTTGCGCTTCAGGATGCGCATCACCAGCGGGATCTCGAGGCCCACCAGCGTGCCCACGACCATCACCAGGCCGTAGAGCAGCAGCCGGAACGCGCCCGGCACGTAGGCGTTGGCCAGGAACAGAATCGCCGGCAGCGCGCCGCCGATCAGCGCGACCATCAGCTCGATGCGAAGGAAGTGCGCCGGCAACTGGCGGTCGAAATAGCGCGAGAGCCAGGAGCCCACGCCCATCGCGAACAGGTAGGTGCCGATGATGGTGCTGAACTGCAGCACCGAGTCGCCGAGCAGGTAGGAGCTCAGCGCGGCCGCGCTCAGTTCGTAGACCAGCCCGCAGGCGGCGACTACGAACACGCTGGCGAGCAGCGCGACTTCGACGGGTTGCGGCCCCCGCGCATCCGGGGTGCGCGCGGGCGAGGCCGCGTCGCTCAATGGATTGCAGCAGCCACGATGATGCTGATGCCCAGGCTCATTGCGGCAACGACGAGGCCCAGCGCCACGTTCTGCTTCTCGACGATCTCGCCCCACAGGTCGTAGGGCGTGATCTTGTCGATGATCAGGAAGCAGACCCAGAAGATCACGACGCCGATCAGCGCGTAAACGAGCGATCCGAGGACCACGTCCGGTTTCAGCCAGTCAAATCCCATGGGGAACTCCAGTCGTAGTAGTGAGATACATCGGTTGCGTCATGCGCATCTTCCTCGTCATTTGTGGCCGCCGCCACTCGAATAGCCGCCGTAGGAACCGCCCGAGCTGCGGTAGCCGCTGGACGAACCGCCGCTGCTGCTGCATGTGCTCAGGAGGACCAGCAGGATGATGATCACGACGATGACGATGATGATCGTGCCGCAGCCCAGCTTGGAGGCAGCGGCGCTGACAGGCAGCGCGTCGGCGCGCTTGAACATGTCCTTCTTGGCGTCGAGCTTGAAGGCGGTGGCCACCACGCCGCTGTCGAGCTTGATGCCAGACGACCAGGTGAGCTCGTTGGCCGAGCGCTCCATCGACAGCAGCGCGGGGCCGCTGGCGTAGTCGCGGTTGAAGGTCTTCTGCCCGCGCTCGACCTGCCAGTAGAACTCGCCCGCCACGTAGCTGGTTTCGGCGTTGTAGGCGTATTGCTGCTGGTAGCGCTTGTTGAGGTAGGTGGCGGAGTTGCCGTTCTCGGCCATCACCGGCGCGCCGGTGGTCGGCTTGACCATGCTCCAGCCGTCTTCGGCGTCGACCAGGAAGCTGAAGCCGCGCTTGTTGTTGTAGAGCAGGTATTCGTCCCAGCCGAACTGCTCGTCGTCGCCAGGCTCGGTGCCCATGCGGTGCTGGAAGCCGACCACCTGCCACTGCGCGCCCTGCAGCTGGCCCATGCTGCCGAGCGCGATGAGCGGCCGCACCGGCTCGTCCTGCGTCGCATGCTTGAGCTCACCGCCAATGCCCTGCGACAGGTCGATGATGCTGTTGCAAGAGCGGCAGGTGATGCTCTTGCTGTCCGCCAGGTTCACGGTGACGGGCGAGCCGCAATTGGGGCAGTTGAAGCTGCGGCCCTTTTCGTCCTTGGTGGATTCGGCGCGCAGGCCGGTGAGCTGCAGGTCGTCGAGCTGCACCGAGCGGCCGAGGTAGGCGCTGGGCGTGGCGGTGCCGTAGTCGATGCTGAGCACCAGCCCCTTGTCGTTGCGCAGCTCGACCATCGCGAACGGCCGGCCGAGTTCGGGCAGGTGCGGCAGTTCGCCCTGCGCCGAGGTCAGCGCCACCTGCTCGTTCGATGTGACGGTGTAGCTCTGGCCCGCGAAGGCGCTGGTAGCGCCCACGCGCAGGTCGCCCGGCGGCGGCGCGGTTCGCTGCAGATCGAAGGGCAGCGTGAAGACGTAGGCGCCGTTGTCCTCGCTCAGGATCGCGGTGCGGTCGCCGTCGAGCGCAGCGATCCATTCGGTCCAGCGCCCGCCCGGGTAGGTGTACTGCAGCCGGCCGATCAGCGTGAAGGGCTTGTCCTGGATGCGGCCGGCGGCAAACAGCTGCAGCGGGCTGAAATCGTCGAACAGCTCGGCCATCTTGCCGGTGCGCGCGAGCGTGTCGCCCTGGCGCACGACGGTGCTCTGGCAGTAGGGGCAGACGGCGTGCGTCGATTGCGCCGAGCGGAATTCGACCGGCGCGCCGCAGCCGGGGCAGGGCGCGCGGTAGTAGCGTTGGTTGCCGGTTTCCTCAGCCATGAAGCGATGCTGAAGACACGGCGAACGAGGCGGGAGATACCGCGGAACCGGCTACGCCGGGCCGCAGGTATCGCCCCCTGCAAGGGGGAAGGAGTAGCGACACGAAGTGCGCGAAGCCTGGGGTTAGACCAGCTTCTTGAGCAGCTCGGCCTTCTTGGCGTCGAACTCTTCCTGCGTGAGGATGCCCTTGGTCTTGAGTTCGCCGAGCTTCTCCAGTGTGGTCATCACGTCGGTGGGGCTCACCACCGCCACGGCCGGTTGCTGCTGCGTCGCCGCGGCCTGGGCGGCCGCATTGGGGCTCAGGCCCTGCGCGAGGTTCTGCGCCAGCACCTGGCCCAGCGCCACGCCGGCGCCCAGGCCCATCGCGTCGCCCGCGATGCCGCCACCGCCAGCCGCGCCTTCGGCGAACTTGGGAATGGCCTGCGCCGTCTGGTACTGCATGAACTTGCCCATGTCGTTGCCGACCATGCCCATGCCGATCTTCTGGTCGAGGATCTTCTGCAGCTCTTCGGGCAGCGAGACGTTCTGGACTGTGATGTTCTCGAGCTTGATGCCGATCTTCTCGAACTCGGGCACCAGTTGCGCCGCCAGCGCCTGCGCGAACTGGATCTGGTTGGCCGCCAGGTCGAGGAAGGGCACGCCGCTGGACGCGATGGCGTTGCTGATGTTCTGCAGCACCAGGCCGCGCAGCTGGCCGTCGAGGTCGGCCACGGAATAGATGTCGCGCGTGCCGGAGATTTCGGTGTGGAACAGCTTGGCGTCGCCGATGCGGAAGCTGTAGTTGCCGAAGGCCCGCAGGCGCACGGCGCCGAAGTCCTTGTCGCGGATGGTGATCGGCTGGGGCGTGCCCCACTTCTGGTCGACCTGCTGGCGGGTGCTGAAGAAGTAGACGTCGCTCTTGAAGGGGGATTCGAAGAGCTTGTCCCAGTTCTTCAGGTACGTGAGCACGGGCAGCGTCTGCGTCGTGAGCTTGTACATGCCGGGGCCGAACACGTCGGCCACCTTGCCTTCGTTGACGAAAACCGCGACCTGGGATTCGCGCACGGTGAGCGAGCCGCCGTTCTGGATTTCCATGTCCGCCATCGGGAAACGCCAGGCCAGCGTGCCATCGCCGGTCTCCGTCCACTGGATGATGTCAATGAACTGTTTCTTGATGAAATCCATCAGGGCCATGGTCGCTCCTCTTCAGGTGTTTTCAGGTTTTTGTCCGAACTGTGCATATTGCCACACCGACTTGACGGCGCGCCCGTGCTTTTGGTCATGGGTCCGGCCGGCCATGCGTCGTAGGACGGCCATGAAGCGAGGTCTACAATCGGCGCCCCCAGAAGAAGCGCCACCAGGAGCTACAGGCACATGTCCGATTCGACCCCCTCGACCTCATCGACTCCCACGCCCGAAGACAAACGCGCCGAGTTGCGCCGTGCCGCCCTCGAGTACCACGAGTTTCCCGTCCCCGGCAAGGTCGCCATCGCGGCGACCAAGCAGATGGTCAACCAGCGCGACCTGTCGCTGGCCTACTCGCCCGGCGTGGCCGCCCCCTGCGAGGAAATCGTCAAGGACCCGGCCAACGCCTTCAAGTACACCTCCCGTGGCAACCTCGTGGCCGTCATCAGCAACGGCACGGCCGTGCTGGGCCTGGGCGACATCGGCCCGCTGGCGTCCAAGCCGGTGATGGAAGGCAAGGGCGTTCTCTTCAAGAAGTTCGCCGGCGTGGACGTGTTCGACATCGAGATCGACGAGAAGGACCCCGCCAAGCTGGTGGACATCATCGCGTCGCTGGAGCCGACCTTCGGCGCCATCAACCTGGAAGACATCAAGGCACCGGACTGCTTCTACGTGGAGCGCGAACTGCGCAAGCGCATGAAGATCCCGGTGTTCCACGACGACCAGCACGGCACGGCCATCACCGTGGCGGCCGCCATGGTCAACGGCCTGAAGGTGGCGGGCAAGAAGATCGAAGACGTCAAGCTGGTCACCTCGGGCGCGGGCGCCGCGGCGCTGGCCTGCCTGAACCTGCTGCTCAAGGTCGGCCTGAAGCGCGAAAACGTCTTCGTGACCGACCTGGCCGGCGTGGTCTACGAAGGCCGCACCGAACTGATGGACGACGACAAGCGCCAGTTCATGCAGAAGACCGACGCGCGCAAGCTCGCCGAGGTGATCGAGGGGGCCGACGTGTTCCTGGGCCTGTCGGCCGGCGGCGTGCTCAAGCCGGCGATGGTCGCCAGCATGGCGGCGCGCCCGGTGATCTTCGCGCTGGCGAACCCGAACCCGGAAATCGCTCCCGAAGACGCCCACGCGGTGCGCGACGACGTCATCATGGCCACCGGCCGCACCGACTACCCGAACCAGGTCAACAACGTCCTGTGCTTCCCGTACATCTTCCGCGGCGCGCTCGACTGCGGCGCAACGACGATCACCGACGAGATGGAGATTGCCGCGGTGCATGCCATCGCCGACCTGGCGCAGGCCGAGCAGAGCGAGCGCGTGGCCGCCGCCTACGTCGGCGAGAAGCTGAGCTTCGGCCCCGAGTACCTGATTCCCAAGCCCTTCGACCCGCGCCTGATGATGAAGATCGCGCCGGCCGTGGCCAAGGCGGCCGAGGACAGTGGCGTGGCGCAGCGCCCCATCAAGGACATGGACGCCTACCGCGACAAGCTGCAGAGCTTCGTCTACGCCTCGGGCACCACGATGAAGCCCATCTTCGAGGCCGCCCGGCGGGCAAGCAAGAAGCGCGTGGCCTATTCGGAAGGCGAGGAAGAACGCGTGCTGCGCGCCGCGCAGATCGTGGTGGACGAGGGCGTTGCGCGCCCGACGCTGATCGGCCGGCCGGCCATCATCGCCCAGCGCATCGAGAAATTCGGCCTTCGCCTGAAGGAAGAGCTGGACTACGACGTGGTCAACGTCGAGCAGGACCACCGCTACCGCGAGTTCTGGCAGACCTACCACCGCATGACCGAACGCAAGGGCGTGACGGTGCAGGTCGCCAAGATCGAGATGCGCCGGCGCCTGACGCTGATCGGCTCGATGCTGCTGCACAAGGGCGAGGTCGACGGCCTGATCTGCGGCACCTGGGGCACGACCGCCAACCACCTGCACTACATCGACCAGGTGATCGGCAAGCGCCCCGGCGGCTGCGAAAGCACCCCTCAGGACGTGCCGGTGTACGCCTGCATGAACGGCCTGCTGCTGCCCGACCGCCAGGTGTTCCTGGTCGACACGCACGTCAACTACGACCCCTCGCCCGAGGAACTGGCCGAGATCACGACGATGGCGGCCGAGGAAATGATGCGCTTCGGCCTGAAGCCGAAGGCGGCGCTGCTGTCGCACTCCAATTTCGGCACCAGCAACGAGCCCAGCGCCATCAAGATGCGCAAGACGCTCGAACTGCTGCGCGTGCAGGCCCCCTGGCTCGAGGTGGACGGCGAAATGCACGGCGACGTGGCGCTGGACAGCAAGCAGCGCGCGGCCGTCATGCCGCACAGCGCGCTGGCGGGCGATGCCAACCTGTTGGTTTTTCCGAACATCGACGCGGCGAATATTTCGTACAACCTGCTCAAGACGGCGGCGGGCGGCAACATCGCGATCGGGCCGGTTCTGCTCGGCGCGGCCAAACCCGTGCACATTCTCACGGCCAGCGCGACTGTTCGCCGCATCGTGAACATGACAGCCTTGACAGTGGCTGACGCAAACGCCGAGAGATAGGCTATTTGGCGAGAGTGGCCGCCAACTTAAAACGCCATTCGATGCCCCTGCGACTGCTCAAACTTTGGGCAGTCGCTTGCTATTTTCGCCAGCGTGGTGCACACTCGCGGGCTTGAATTTGCGGGTTAACCCCGAGGTTGATCGCCAATTCGACCCCCCCGCTCTTTTCTTGTGGTGCCCCATGGCGGCTTACGCCTCGATCACGTCCTCTGTCACAAAGTTTGCGCTCACCAGCCTGTTGCTGGCGTCGTTGACGACGGGGGCCGAGGCCCGCGGATGGTTCGGCGCAGGAAAAACTTCCGCCGAGGAAACGATTGCGCTGTCCGAACTGCCGGTGCAAGGCCAGCGAACATATCAGGCCATCCTCAGCGGCGGCCCGTTCCGCTATGAAAAGGACGGCGTTGTATTTGGCAACCGCGAACGTCTCCTGCCAGCGGCACGCCGTGGCCACTATCGCGAGTACACGGTGCAGACGCCCGGCGCGCGCAATCGTGGTGCACGACGGATCGTCTGTGGCGGCGAGCAGCGCACGGCGCCCGAAGCCTGCTGGTACACGGCGGACCACTATGCGAGTTTCAGACGGATTGCACCATGAGCGATGAAAACGACCTGAGCGGCGCACCGAAGCGCCCCGAAGAAATGATGATGACTATGGAAAGACCAGCGGAGATGACCTTATCCCTTCGTGCCGTACGCCCGAACATCGTGCAATCGATCCGCGCGTTCCGCGTGAACGACCTGCAGGACGCTGCCAACGCAGCCGGCCAGCACTTCTTGTATGCGAACCTGGGCAATGCCCAGACCAAGCAGGACGTGCTCGACCTGATCGCACAGCAGTTCACGTTCCCGGCCCACTTCGGGAAGAACTTCGACGCGCTGTACGACTGCATGACCGACCCGTTGCATAAATCGGGCCCGCAGCCAGGTTTCGTCATCGTGCTGGAACAGATTCCTGCCAACGCCAAGTTCGACAAGGAAGCGCGCGAGCAACTGCTCGACATCTTCCGGGACGCCTCGGACTACTGGGGCGACCGTAAGGTCCCGTTCCGCTGCTTCTATTCTTTTCTGTAGCCCGTTCTGCATCTACCAGCCAAGCAGAACGGGCGAACGAGGCTCAGCCGAACGCTGAAACCCTCGATGGCATCGACGTCAACAACACCACCGCAACCGCAGCGGCCGCCGCCAGCACCGAGCCGGCCGGCGAAAAAATGCCGACCGACAAACTGGTCGACGTTTCGCCCCTGGCATTGCGCATGAGCAGCCCCTTCAATGCGGGTTACTGGCTCGCCGCCGCTTAACCAAGCAAGCGACAGCGCACGGGCTCTAGCCAAGCCCCAAAGAAAAAGCCCGTCGACGACGGGCTTTTTTCATGGGGCGACAACGGCCTGGGTCAGGGCGACGTATTCGTCGACGGGCACTTCCTCTGCCCGCCTCTGGACATCGAATTCGCCCGCGAAGCCGTGTTCCTGTAGCCATTTGCCAAGCGTGTGACGCAACAGCTTGCGGCGCTGGCTGAAGGCCACCTGCACGATCTCGCCCAGCCGCGCGGCATCGACCACCGGCGGCACCGCCAGCGGCACCATCCGCACCACTGCGCTGTCCACGCGCGGCGGCGGATCGAAGCTCTCGGGCGGCACGAACAGCACGTTCTCCATCCTGTAGCGCCACTGCAGCATCACGCTCAAGCGGCTGTAGTCCGAGGTAGCGGGCTTCGCCACCATGCGGTCGATCACTTCCTTCTGCAGCATGAAGTGCTGGTCGGCCACCAAGTGGGCATAGCCCAGCAGGTGGAAGAGGATGGGCGTGGAAATGTTGTAGGGCAGGTTGCCGACCACGCGCAGGGGCTTGGCCGGGAAGCGCTCGGCCAGTGCCGCGAAATCGACCTTCAGCACGTCGGACTCGATCACCTCGAGCTGGGCGTGCTCGCGCAGGCGCTTGGCGAGGTCACGGTCAAGCTCGATCACCGTCAGGCGGCCCAGCCGCTCGACCAGCGGCTGCGTCAGCGCCGCAAGCCCCGGCCCGATCTCGACCATGGCATCGCCGGGCTGCGGCGCGATCTCGCGCACGATCGCATCGATGATTCCCCCGTCGGACAGGAAATGCTGCCCGAATCGCTTCCTGGCGATGTGTGCCATCAGATCAGGACTGCGGCGGCTCGCGGTATTCGACGTACGCGCGGGCGCGCACTTCCTGCACCCAGGTCGAGAAGGCTTCCTCGACGCGCTTTTCGCGCAGCGCCGCACGCGCGGCTTCGCGCTGCTCCGACTGGGTCAGCTTGGCGTCGCGACGGCCTTCCACCTGGATCAGGTGCACGCCGAAGCGCGACACCACGGGATCGCTGATCTCGCCCGGGGCGAGGCGATCCATGGCTTCCTCGAACTCGGGCACGAACTGGCCCGGGCGCGACCAGCCGAGCTCGCCGCCGTCCTTGGCGCTGCCATCCTGCGAGTTGTCGCGGGCCAACCCAGCAAAGTCGGCCGTGCCGGCCTGCAGCCGGCGCTTGAATTCGGCCAGCTGCGCGACCGCCTGCGCCGTGGTGCGCTTCGGATCGTTGAGCAGCAGGATATGGCGCACCTGCGTCTGGGTCACGGTCGCATCGCCCGAGCCGATCTGGGCCTTGGCAAGCACCTTGAGCACATGGAAGCCGGCGCTCGAGCGGATCGGGCCGGCAATGCCGTTCACCGCCGTCGACTGCGTAGCATCGACGAACAGCGACGGGTAGCGGTCGGCGCTGCGCATGCCGATAGCGCCGCCATTGGCGCGATCGGGTGCATCGGAGTTCTCGCGCACCAGCTTGGCGAAGTCTTCGCCGGCACGTGCACGCTGGGCGATGTCCTGCGCCTTCTTTTGGGCCGCGGCCACCTGGGCGTCGGTGGCGGTCTCGGGCACGGCGACGAGCACCTGCGCGAGATTCAGGTTCTGCAGCGCCGCGTTCTTGACGGCGACGTTGCGCTGGTCGATCAGGTATTCGTCGGCCTCGGCATCGCTGATCTTGACCTTCGACTCGACCTCGCGGTCACGCAGGCGCGTAAGCAGCAGCTGGTCGCGCAGGTCGCGGCGGAACTCTGCCTGCGTGAGGCCTTCGGCGATCACGCGGCGGCGCAGCTCGGTCAGGCTGATTTCGTTCTGGCGCGCCACCGTCTGCTCGGCCTGGTCGATCGCCACCTCGTCGACCTTGATGCCGTTTTCCTTTGCCAGCTGCAGCTGGGCGCGCTCGGAGATCAGGCGGTCGAGCACGAGCCGCGTGAGTTCGTTGCGCGGCACGCGTTCGGCGTCGGGGTTCTCCTTGATGAGACGGTCGACCCGCGTCAGCACCTCGGTGTTGGTGATCGGCTCGGAGTTGACCAGCGCGACGATGAATTCGGCCGCGCGCTGCACTGGCGCGGTGGTGGGCGCCGCAGGACGAGCCACTGGCGGGCCCAAGCGCGGGCCGGCGCGCATGATGTCCGTGATGCCGGAGTGAAAGCCCTGCGCGCCTGCCGATGCGGCCATTGCTGCGAGGCAGCCCAGAGTGATGATGGAACGGATGTGTTTCATGGCGTGCTCAGTCAGTCGTCTCAGTCGTAATTGGTGAAGCGGCTGGGCGCTTCGCCAGGTTGGCGCAGGGGTTCGTAGCGCTGGATGTTCTGCCGCAGGGCCTGCATCGGGCTCGAGCCGATGCTGGAGAAGCCGACGAATTCGAGCTGGAACATGATGCGGGTGTTCGCCGTCACCAGGCCGGTGGTGGTGCGCTGGAGCACCACGCGCCCGATCCAGCAGCAGCCGTCGTACTCGAAGCCGAGCACGCCGTCGGTGACCTTCTTGCCGTCCAGGTCGTAGTTGATGCGGCCGACCGCATACCAGCGTCCGCCGCCCTGGCCCTTGCCCGGGCCCAGGTTCTTGCCCTTGTCGCCCCACAGGTCGTTGACCGGCCACTGCCAGCCCACGTCGAACGACTTGCTGCCGTCCGTGGCGGTGGGCGTGCTGGGCGCCTGGTAGCGGAAGGCTGCACTGAGGTTGTGATATGGCTCGGGGTTGTACCGGGCGCTGATGGCGGAGCGCTCGGACTTGCGCGTATCGGGGTTGTACTGGACGAGCGTGTCCACGCTCCACTTCGGCGTCCAGTTGATCTGGCCGCCGATCAGCAGGTCGCTCGAGCGGTCGGTCACGGGCGTGCCGCCGGGCAGCACCACGTTCTGGTTGCTGAAGCGCAGGCGCTGCGCGATGCCGACGCGCGCCGCTTCGACGCCGGTGGCCGGATCGATCAGGCGCGAGGTCACGCCGAGCGTGAGCGCATTGGTGTCCGAGACCCGGTCGCCGCCCGAGAACGCGTTCTCGGTGTAGATGGTCGCGAAGCTGAAGTCGTTGGCCGCCGAATCGTAGTTCGGCAGCATGTTCTGGTTGCGGTACGGCGTGTAGACGTAATAGGCGCGCGGCTCCAGCGTCTGGCGGAAGGCGCGGCCGAAATAACTGGTGTCGCGCTCGAAGGTCAGGCCGCTGTCGATGCTGAAGGTCGGCACCGTCCGGGTGCTGGAGGTCGGGTAGAAATAAAGCGAATTCGGGTTGTAGGGAATGCCGCCCACGTACTGCGTGCCATTGACGGTGAGCTTGGGAATGTCCGCCTGCGGCAGGTAATAGTTGTACGTGGCCGCATTCAGCATCAGCTTGGGGATGACGTAGGAGCTCGGCGTGATGAACGGCCGGCTGATCGAGGCCACGGCCATGGCGCGGTCGCCGTCGGGCTGCGATTGCTGGTTGGGGTCGTAGCCCGGCTGGCCGTTCAAGATCGTGTTGACCCTGAAATGCGTGTAGTCGAGGTTGAGCGAAACGTCGAAGCCGTGCCAGTCGTACTTGTTGTAGTTGGCGGTGATCTGCGGCATCCGGTCGTAGGCCGGCGTGATCGGCGACAGGTTGTACTGCAGGTTCTGGTACTGCAGCGCGCGGATGCCGCCGCTCCAGTCGCCCTTGGCCCAGTTGAGCGAGGCGTCGTTCGGCAACTGGCGCTGCGCGAGCGACGGCGTGCGCGTGAAGTCGCGCCAGTAGTCGTTGTCGCTCACGCGGTTGATGCTGATGTTGGCGGCCAGCGAATCCAGCCCGAGCGCCTTGGCGTCGAAATCCTGGTGGTGGGTAGCCCACAAACCCCATCGACGGGTGCTACCCGGACCGTTGCCGAGCGTGAGGTCCTGGGGCTGGATCTGCCCGCTCATCAGCTGCTGCAGCTGGGTGTTGCGCAACTCGTTGTAGCGCTGGCCCACCAGCCGGTCGCTGCCCATGAAGTCGAGGCGGACAGTGCCCTTGTAATCCTTCTCGAGGTAGCGGAATTCGTTGCTGAAATCGACGCCGCGCTTGCTCATGATCGTCGGAGTGATCGTCGCGTCGCGGTTCGGTGCGATGTTCCAGTAGTACGGCTGCGAGATCTCGATGCCGTTGGTGTTGTCGATGCCGATGGTCGGGGGCAGCAGGCCGCTCTTGCGCTCGCTGGACAGCGGAAAGCTCACGCTGGGAATGGGCGGCGTGGTGATGCCCATGAAGCTCAGGCGCGCATTTTTGGCCACGCCCTCGTTTTCCTCGGTGTCGGTGGTCAGCGTGGTCGCGGTCAGCAGCCAGGCCGGCATCCAGCCGGGGAAGTCTTCCCGGCGGCAGGTGGTGTAGGTGGCCTGGCGGGCCACCGACACGTTGGCGTCGACGAAGTCGATGCGCTGCGCCTCGCCGTGCGCCTCGTTCGCGAGGAACTGGTAGCGCACGTTGTTGAAGAAGCCCTCGAAGGTCTCGAGCTTGAGCTGCAGCTCCGGCCCTTCGTACACGTTGCCGCCCTGGTTGACCCGCACGTTGCCGGTGGCCTTGGCGAGGTCGTCGGGCTGGTAGTACTCCAGGCGGTCGGCGGTGATGCCGAGGGCGCCGCGCCGCAGCGTGGCGTTGCCCTCGACCACGGTTTCCAGATCGGGGCGGCCGGAAATGCGGTCGCCGGTGACCAGGCTGGGCAGTTGGCCGCGTTCGGTGGGCGGGATGGTTTCCGTCAGCAGCGGCGTGCGCTTCAGCGTGAGGGGCCCGTCGAGGCTGGGCGCCTGCTGGGCGGACGCGCCCTGCGCCTGCAGCAGCGCAAGGGACAACACGGCCAGCGGCAGCGGCGGGCTGATGCGCCGCGGACGCGGCAGGGTATTGCGTCGGCGCATCACGCCTCCCGCCCGGCCGTTCCGAGGAAAGCCCGCGACTCTCCGGGGGAGGGCAGCGAGCGCACAAGGTGCCAAGCGTGAGGGCGTTGGGTCGTAGGCATCGGTTCGGAACGAAGAATCGTCGGGGAGACGGCGCGGCAGGCCGGCGGGTTGCAGGGGCCGGCAGCAACCCGCATCGGCCGGAAGCCGGCCAAGCGGGATTGCCGCGCCAGGCGGATTTGTAGAATCGATTATCCATGACAGCACCCTTGCCCCCGGCCCCATTGGCCCCAAGTCCCGCCGAGCCCATTTCCTGGACCGATCCGAAACGGGCCGAAGTGTTCCGGGGCTGGCTGGAAGGCATCGCCCCCGCCCACCGCCTGCTGCCGGACACCGTCCGGCTCGCCTCGGTGGACGCGAGCTTCCGCCGCTACTTCCGCCTCGACACCACCGACCCGGCCGCCCCCACGCGCATCGTGATGGACGCCCCGCCGGACAAGGAAAACAGCGATCCCTTCGTGCAGGTGGCCAAGCTGATGGCCGAGGCCGGCGTGCTGGCCCCGGCAGTGCTCGAATGGGACCGCCCCCACGGCTTCCTGCTGCTCGATGACCTGGGCCGCCAGACCATGCTGGATGTGCTCGACCCCGCCCGCCCCGACGCCAGCCGCCCGCTCTACGACGAGGCGATCGACGCCCTGATCCGCTGGCAGCTGGCCTCCAAACCCGGCGTGCTGCCGCCCTATGACCGGGCGCTGCTGGAGCGCGAACTCGCCCTGTTCCCCGAGTGGTACATCGGCCGCCACCGCGGCATTGCCGTCGAGGGCAAGCTCAAGGAGCGCCTGGACCGCAGCTTCAAGCTGATCGTCGACAGCAATCTCGCGTCGCCCAGCGTCTACGTGCACCGCGACTTCATGCCGCGCAACCTAATGATCGGCAGCGGCCCAAAGCTGGGCGTGCTCGACTTCCAGGACGCGGTCTACGGCCCCATCACCTACGACATCGCCAGCCTGATGCGCGACGCCTTCCTCAGCTGGGACGAGGAATTCGTGCTCGACATCACCATTCGTTACTGGGTCGCCGCGCGCAAGGCCGGCCTGCCGGTCGACGAAGACTTCGGCGCCTTCTACCGGGCCGTCGAGTGGATGGGGCTGCAGCGCCACCTGAAGGTGGCCGGCATCTTCGCGCGCATCACGCTGCGCGACGGCAAGCCCCGTTATCTGGCGGACACGCCGCGCTTCATCGCGTACATCCGCGCCACCGCCGGCCGCTACATGGAACTGACGCCGCTGGTGCGCGTGATCGACGAAATCGAGGGCACCTCGGCCATCACCGGCTTCGCCTACGGCCGTGTCTGAAGGAAGACTGAAAAAGCATCACCCTGTGACGCCCGTACAACGGTCGCTCGCAGCTATTGATTTCATAGCATGCCCCGTTTTCACTGTTCCGTGCCGCTGACCGCCGGCGCCAGCCTGGCGCTGCCGGCGGGCGCCGCGCGCCATGTGCAGGTGCTGCGGATGCAGCCCGGCGACGCGCTCACGCTGTTCGACGGCGCGGGCGGCGAATATGCCGCCACCGTCGAGCGCATGGGCCGCAGCGACGTCGCAGTGACGGTCGGCGCCCACCAGCCGGTGGAGCGGGAAGCCTCGCGCGCAGTGCACCTCGCGGTCGGCATGCCGGCCAACGAGCGCATGGACTGGCTGGTCGAGAAAGCCACCGAGCTGGGTGTGTCGAGCATCCAGCCGCTGGCCACCGCCCACGGCGTGCTGCGCCTGTCGGGCGAGCGCGCCGAAAAGAAGCGTGCGCACTGGGAAGCGATCGCCGTCGCGGCCTGCGAGCAGTGCGGCCGCAACCGCGTGCCGGTGATCCATCCGGTGCAGACCTTTTCAGGCTGGATAGCCGCGCAGCAACAGCAAGGTGCCGACACCGCCGAACGCCTCGTGCTGAGCCTCGCCGACGGCACCCGCGGAATCGCTACGGTGCAGCCCGACGACGGTCGGGGTGTCCTGGTGCTCAGCGGGCCCGAAGGCGGCCTGAGCGGCACCGAAGAGCAGGAAGCCATCGCCCGGGGCTTCGCCCCCATCACCCTCGGTTCGCGCGTGCTGCGTGCCGAGACGGCGGCACTCGCCGCACTGGTATCGCTCGCCGAACTTCAGGCCGTTTGAAGCGGTGTTTTCCGCGAGGCGGACGCGGAGCGCTTGGGAAACAATCGTTACTTCATTAAGACAAAAGAAGGACTTTTGCTTCCATGCCCAGCCTGTCTCGCGCGCTGCGACCCGCCTTTCTCGTGATTGCCGCCCTTTGCGCGGCGCAGGGTGTCCAGGCCGGCGTTGGTGCATGGATACCGCTGGGACCGGGGTTACCCCAACCCCGCAGGGGCTTAGACGGCAGCTGCTGAAGTGCGGACGGAGTTCGGGCGTCCAGCGCTCAGCATGCGGTTGAGCACCGCCACCGCAGCATTTGCCTCGGCCTGCTGGCCACGTGGATCACGGGCACGCAACTTTGGCCCGATGATGGCCTTGAAGCGACCCATCGTGGTTTCCACCAGCGCACGTTTGCCGTAGCCATAGGCCTCTTGCCACTCCAGCCGTCCCAAGCTTTGAATCATCAACAGGTGGTTGTCGCGTGTGGTCGGCGCTGCCTCGAATTGCGCGCTGGGCTGGGCGGTAACGCGCGGTGGAATAATGACGTCGATTTGCGTATCGCGTTGGGCAATCCGCTCGTAGGTTGGCTCGCCGTCATAGGCGCCGTCGGCGGTAACAGAGGCGACTTCGTGCTCGATCTGATCAAGCAGTGGACCAACCTGAGATGGGTCATCGACATCCTGGCCAGTCAAGACCGACGCCTCGATGTGCCCCGTGCTGGCGTCCACTGCCAAGTGCAGCTTTCTCCAGCTACGCCGCGACTTTTGTCCGTGCTTTTTCTGCAGCCATTCGCCTGCGCCAAACAGCTTCAGCCCGGTGCTGTCGATCAACAAATGCAGCGGCCCGGCGGGCAGCGCGCACTGGCGTGGCAAAGCCTTGAGGGTCATGCTTCGGCGACTCAAGGTAGTGTGGTCGGGGGCCTTCAGATCAATCTCGAGAAGCTGGAAAATCGACCTCATCAAACCCTCGGTTTGTCGCAGGGCTTGGCCAAATACCAGGCGCAGCATCAGGCTGGTTTGGATGGCCTGATTCGAATAGATGGACTGCCCGCCTGGTGTGCTGCGCGCTTGGGCTGGCCAGAGTTGCATCGCCTGCGGGGTAACCCAGAACGTCAGGCTGCCACGGTTGCGAAGTCCCGATTCATATTCGGGCCAGTTACGCACGAAGTGCCGCATCTTCGGAATATGATGGCGGTGATCGGCGTTGAATTTGTTGGGCATGTGGCGGGAGGCGGTCTTTTTATCAGGGCCGCGAGCCTAACAGAACGCCTGCGCAGTATCCATGCACCAACGCCCTCAATGTCCAAATTTGCCCTGTTCGTCCGTCTCGAAGCCAAGCCCGGCCAGGAGGCCGCTGTTGCCACGTTCCTGGCTGGCGCGTTGCCGCTCGCCAACGCCGAGTCGGGCACCACCACCTGGTTCGCCCTGCAATTCGGCCCGTCGACGTTTGGTGTGTTCGATACCTTCGCTGACGAGGAAGGCCGGGAAGCCCATCTGCATGGCCAGATCGCCGCGGCGCTGATGGCCAATGCAGCCGCGTTGCTTAGCACCCCGCCGAACATCGAGAAGATCGATCTGCTCGCGGCGAAGTTACCTGGCTGACAACGCGCTCGCGACGCAGTCCGCAATCAGATACTTGACCTGCGCGCGAGCCGAGGACATCGGTCGTCGGCCCGGCGTAATTATGCTGCGGGCCTCAACCTCACCCATCATCCAATTGGAACCCAGTTGGATCAATAAGCCGCGGGTGAGTAAGGGCAAGCCCAGCGCTGTGGTCGCATCAGCCATTTCCGCCACGGCAGCGGCTGCGGCCGCATAGTTACCGTGAAGGTTGCCGGTTATTGATGCGGGCCGACACGTTGTGGCCATCCCTCCGAAATGACCATGTTCCCGCTCTCGTGGCGGCATCCTCGACAATGGCCGCGCGGGCAGCCAAGTCGTCAGGCATTCGAGGCAGTCCATTCGACTTCGATAAGTCGGCAAGGCCACGACCACTGGGTTCGTCTGGCCGATCAGGCGCGTGGTGGCCGCTGGGTCCGCGAACTCGCCCAGGCGGAGTGCGACCACTCCATCCTTGATGGTGTCTTGCCACTGACCGCATCAGCACGCTGACGTCCAGCGACGGATTGCGCGCAAGAAAGCCCCGCATCACCGGACTGTCACGCGCATGCAGAAACTTCCAGGCATTGCAATACGAAGTGACCTACGAAGTTTCCGCAATACACGACCCGAACATGCACCAGACCAAGAAGGTGTCCCCTTGATTTCAGTGCAAAAAGTGACGGTTCCGATCGCCAGTAGCGGCGCGGCTCTGGTTTTATAAGTTGTTGATTTCAAAAGGATTGCTGTTCACTGCGGCGGGGCGTATCTTTGGCTGCTTTCCGATCCAAGAGGAGCAGCGGCGATGCAAGGCTGGCAGACATCGTACTTGGGCCTGCGCGACCTCCCGCGTGAACTTACCGAGTTCGAGCTCCAGGCCTTCTTCAGCTTCAGTCGCGGCGAGCTTGAGCTGATCGCACGGCGGCGGGGCGACAACCACAAGTTGGGGCTGGCGCTGCACATCGGCTTTGTGCGCATGAGCGGCCGGCCACTGAACAGCGTGCGCGCGGTGCCAGCGTTGTTGCTGCGTCACCTGGGCCAGATGTTGGACCTCGAGGCGCCAGACCTTGCGTCGCTGCGTGCACTGTACGCCCGCGGCCGCACCCTGTTCGATCACCAGCAGCAGGCCTGCGAGGTACTGGGCTTCGCCTGGATGACTGAGCACCAGCGCCGCGCGTTGGTACGGATCCTGCGCGATGAGGTGGCGCACAGCGCCGACCGCGAACGGCTGCTCCTGCATGCCCGGCATTGGCTCTACGAACACCGGCTGCTCATCGTGCACGACCGCGTCATCCGCGGCCTGGTGGCGGCGGCACTGACCGAGCTCGAGGCCGTCACGGCCCAGTCCATCCGAGCCGCGGCATTGGCCGTCACCTTGAAGCGTTGGTCGTTGGCATTGGACTGCACCCGAGCGGACGGTCAGCACTGCCAGAGCTGGCTGTGGAGCGCACCGGCCAAGCACTCCACACGCCAGATCGCCGAGGTGCTCGAGCGCATCGCGTTCCTGACGGAGTTGGGCATCGATCAACACTTGGGTGATCTCAACGACGTGTTGGTGCGCCGCTATGCGCGGCGCATGGCCAGCAGGCCGCCCTCGGTCAGCGCCCGGATCAAGGAGCCGGCGCGCACGCTCGAGATGGCCTGCTTCCTGCGTTACTGCCTGCTGACAGCCACCGACCAGCTCATCCTCATGTTCCAGCGCCGCGTTGCCGACTTGTGGCGGCACTGCGCCGACGGCGTGAGCGCCACTGTCGACTGGGCCCAGCAGTACCAGCAGTTGCTTCGGGAGCTGGCCGATCTTGTGGCGCAGGAGACCGTACCGGATGTCGAACTGCGCGCGCGCCTGAGAGATCTGGTCGCGGCCAAGCGTGCCAGGCGCGCACCCAGTCGGGCGTCGGTCATCCGCCAGCACCTGATCGACGCCAATGCACCGGTGCGCTCGCTGCTGGTGGCCGTGAGCGGGCTGTCCTGGCAGGCCACAGGCGAGCATCCGGTCCTGGACGCGCTGGACAAGCTGCGCGCCCAGTACGCGGCCGGCACCAAGAGCCTGCCGGCCGAGGTCACGGCGCCGCGCCTGGGCCCGGCATGGCGAGAAGCCATTGCCGACCTTGACCGCGACCGTGCCTTGCGGGCGCTGGAAGTCGCCACCTTGTTCGCCCTGCGCCGAGCGCTGCGCAACGGCTCGGTCTGGATTGAGCATTCCCTGAGCTTCCGCGGCCGCGAGCGGCTGTTCCTGCCCGACGAGCGCTGGAAAGCTGAGGCCCGGCGGCACTACGCCCGGCTGCAACTGCCGGCCAAGGCGAGCGACTTCCTCGCGCCGCTGCTTGCACGCGTTCGCGCCGGCGTCGACGCGGTGGCTGCCGCCACGCGCGCAGGATTGCTGCGCGTGGATGATGAACTGCACCTGGCGCCGCTGGCCGCCGACGAAGAAGATCCGCAAGTCACCAAGTTGCGCACGCGACTCGACCAGCGCATCGGCGAGGTGCAGTTGCCCGAGGTCATCCTGGCCGTGGATGCGCAGGTGCGCTTCAGCTGGATCATGCTCGGGCGCGAGCCAAGATCAGGCCAGGAACTGCTGATGGTCTACGCCGCATCCTGGCGCACGGCACGAGCCTGACGGCTGCAGAATGCGCGCGCATGATCCCGCAACTGTCGGCCACCAGCATCCGCCAAGCCATGCGCTGGGCGGGCGATGAGCGACGCCTGGCGCTGGCCTGCCAGGCGGTGCTGGAGTTCATGCAGCGCCATGCCATCGCGACGACCTGGGGCCGCGCAGATCTGGCCTCGTCGGACATGATGAGCCTGGAGACCAGCCGCCGCGTATGGCAGGCACGCCAGGATCCACGGCGTCAGACAGCTTCCATCGGCGTGTACAGCCACGTGCGCGATCGCTGGGGAATCTTCCACGCCCAGCCGATCGTGCTCAACGAGCGGCAGGCCGGTGCGGCGATCGAAGGGGTCGTGCGGCAGGAACGCATCGAGACGTCCCAGCTCGCCGTCGACACGCACGGCTACACCGACTTCGCGATGGCGCTGTCGCGTCTGCTGGGCTTCGATCTGTGCCCGCGGCTGCGCGAACTGCGGCAACGCCACCTGTTCGTGCCTCGAGGAATGAAGATCCCCGAAGAGATTGCCGCCGTGTGCGAGGCTAGCGTTGACACGGCACTGATCGAAACCCATTGGGACAACCTGGTGCATCTGGCTGCGTCGGTGATGTCGGGCCATGCCAGCGCGGTGGCGGCGCTGGCCAGGTTCGGGTCGGCGGCCAGGGGAGACCCGATCTACGACGCCGGTGTGCAGCTGGGCAAGCTGCTCAGGACGGCCTTCCTGGCGGACTACTTCGTCAACGCCGGCTTCCGCAGGGAACTGCGCCGGGTTCTCAACCGGGGCGAGGCGGTGAACGCGCTCAAGCGCGCCATCTACACCGGCCGTGTTGGGCCGGCCCAGGCCCGCCGATCCGACGAGATGCAGGCGGTGGCCGACGCCTTGAGCCTGCTGGCCAACATCGTGATGGCGTGGAACACGGCGCAGATGCAGTCGGTGCTGGATCGTTGGGCCAACAGGCGCCAGATCGTGCCGCCGGAGCTGACTGGGCGCATCGCGCCGACCCGCCTTGAGGGCATCAACCTGCGCGGCGTCTTCCGCTTCCCACTGGAGCGCTACGCGGGGCAGATCCTGCCGTCGCAAACTGCGGCGAAAACAAGCACCAGCGGCTGAAATCAACCCAACATTGGTGCGGGCTGCAGCCTGATTGGAGGACCAACAGAAACCCATTGTCTGACAAGCACTTGCGCGTGACGAACCGCCAGAACCCGCGCCAACGCTCGTCGGTCGAACCGTCACTTTTTGCACTGAAATCAAGGAGACCCCGACAAGCACTTGCGCGTGACGAACCGCCAGAACCCGCGCCAACGCTCGTCGGTCGAACCGTCACTTTTTGCACTGAAATCAAGGAGACCCCGACAAGCACTTGCGCGTGACGAACCGCCAGAACCCGCGCCAACGCTCGTCGGTCGAACCGTCACTTTTTGCACTGAAATCAAGGAGACCCCCGCAAGCATCGCCGGCGCCGAGGGGGTCGCCCATGCGGTGAACATCCTGCTGCGTGAGATCGACTGCGACCTCGGTCTGCTCGGGGTCAACCGCGTCGACGATCTCGGGCCGCAACACCTGCTGCGCCGCGGCGAGGTGCCGGACTTCGGACTGCCGGCGCTGCCATAGCCCTCGCCTTCAGAGCAGCGCCGCGAAGGTGCGCCGCGCCGTCTCCAGCTCCGGCACCAGTTTCTCGATCACCTGCTCGCGCGTCATGCGGCTGGTGGCAACCGACAGGCTCATCGCAGCGATGAGTTCCCCGCGGCCGGTGCGGATCGGGACGGCGATCGAGCGCAGGCCGATCTCCAGCTCCTCGTCGCTGATGGCGTAGCCGTGCGTGCGGACGCGGGCAATCTCTTTCATGATCCCCGTCATGGCAGTGCGCGTATGGGGCGTCAGCGCCGGACGCGACATCCGGTTCAGCATGAACTCGACCTCCGCCGGCGGTTTCTCGGACAGCAGCACGCGCCCCGTCGCGCTGGCATAGGCCGGCAGGCGCACGCCCACGCCCAGTCCGCTGGACAGGCTGCGGCGGTGCGTGGAACGGGCGACGAACACCGCGTCCTGTGCGTCCAGCACTGCGATCGATGCCGACTCCTTCGTGCGTTCGCTGGTCATCTCCAGGATCGGCTGCGCCACCTTGGTCAGCGGGTCCGAGGCGACGTAGGCATGGCCCAGCCGCAGCGAGCGCGGCGCCAGCCGGAACTGCCGGCCGTCCTGCGCGGCGTAACCCAGCCTGCACAGGGTCAGCAGGCTGCGGCGCACGGCGGCCTTGGTATGGCCGGTGATCTCCGCCGCCTGGGTCAGCGTCAGCGGCCCCTTGGCGATGCCGAAGGCTTCGACGATCGCGAGGCCCTTCTCCAGCCCCATCACGTACTCCTTCTCCTCCTTGACCGGGTCCTTCTGCTCGCGCTGGGCCACCATCTTTTTCGCCTCCAAAGTTCGATATGCGAACTATAAGTGCAAATTCGTTGACCCAGGTCAAACTCGGGACGAAACTTCGGGCTGCTCGAACAGGCACCGCACAAGACAAGGAACAGCAGCAATGACCAGCGCTCATACGCTCCGGCCGACCGAGGTCACCGTCCCCGTCACGGACTTCGATCCCTATGCGGACGCTGTGCTCGACGACCCCTATCCGCACTACGAGATGCTGCGGGAGCTGGGCCCGGTGTTCTATCTGAGCCGCTACGACGCCTTCGGCATCGCACGCCACGCCGAGATCGACATGGTGCTGCGCGACGCGGCCACCTTCTGCTCGAGCGGCGGTGTCGGCCTGGCCAATTTCCACGTGCAGGAGGCGTGGCGCAAGCCCAGCATCATCCTGGAGGTCGACCCGCCGATGCACGGCCGCACCCGCAAGGTGGTGGCCGGCCTGCTGGCCCCTGCCGCGATCAACAAGCTGCGTGCGACCTTCGAACACCAGGCCGAACTGCTGGTCGATCGCGTGCTCGAACAGGGCAGCTTCGACGCCGTCACCGACCTGTGCGAGGCCTATCCGCTCAAGGTGTTCGCCGACGCCGTCGGCATCCCGGCGGAAGGTCGCGAGAAGTACCTGCTTGCCTATGGCGACATGGTGTTCAACGCCTTCGGCCCGGTCAACGACCGTTTCAAGGCCTGCCTGGACAAGGCGCAGGCCGGCGCCATCGCGTGGGTCACGGAAGTCTGCAAGCGCGAGAACCTGACGCCGGACGGCTTCGGCGCACAGTTGTACAAGGCGGCCGACGACGGCCTGCTGGCGCCGGAAGAAGCGCCGATGCTGGTGCGCACCCTGCTCTCCGCCGGCCTCGACACCACCGTCTTTACGCTGTGCAACGCGATCCTGTCGTTCGCCCGCTATCCGGACCAGTGGGCGCTGGTGCATGCCAATCCGTCGATGGCCCGGCAGGCGCTGGAGGAGGTGCTGCGCTTCGAAAGCACCTTCCACTCGTTCTACCGCACCACCACCCGCGAAGTGGAAGTGGCCGGCGCAACGATGGCCAACGAGCAGAAGGTCTGCGTCTTCATCGGCTCGGCCAACCGCGACCCGCGCCGCTGGGGCGACAGCGCCGACAAGTTCGACGTCAGCCGCCGCGCCGCCGGCAACATGGCCTTCGGCACCGGCATCCATGGCTGCGCCGGCCAGATGATCGCCCGCCTCGAAGGCGAGATCGTGCTGACGGCGCTGGCCAGGCGGGTCAAGCACATCCGGCTCGAAGGCAAGCCCGTCATCCACTACAACAACTCCGTGCGCGGCTACACCAGCATGCCCGTGAGCATCAGCGCGGGCTGAGCTTCTCCTTCTTCCCACCCCTTCCGCTCCAGAGGCGCCCATGCCCCAGATCACGTACGTCCAGCCGGACGGCGCACGCCGCTCCGTTGCCGCCAACACCGGCGCCACCGTCATGCTCACGGCCGTTGCCAACAGCATCCCCGGCATCGTCGCCGAGTGCGGCGGCGCCGCCATGTGCGCCACCTGCCACGTCTACATCGACGACGCCAGCCGGGCGCTGGTGGACCCGGTCAGCGAGGTCGAAAACGAAATGCTCGACAGCGCCGCCAGCGGCCGGCGCGAGAACAGCCGCTTGAGCTGCCAGCTGGTGCTGCAGCCCGGGGTCGAGCAACTCATCGTCCACATCCCCTCGCACCAGGTCTGAAGCGCGCATGCAACAGCCTGGCGTGATCGTGGTCGGCAGCGGACAGGGCGGCTTCCAGCTCGCGACCTCGCTGCGCGACGAGGGCTACCAAGGCCCCGTCACGCTGGTCGGCGAGGAGCCCGGCCTGCCGTACCAGCGCCCGCCGCTGTCCAAGTCCTTCCTCGCGGGAAAGACGGATGCCGGCCAGATCGAGCTGCGGCCGGCCGCCTTCTATGCCGAGCGCAACATCGCGTTGATCGCGCCGGACCGGGTGACGAACATCGACCGAGGCGCGCGTCGGGTGACGCTCGCCTCGGGAGCGTCGCTGGCTTACGAGCACCTTGTCCTTGCCACCGGCGCCCGCGCCCGGATGCCCGCGGTTGCGGGTGTGAACCTGCAGGGCGTGCTGGCGCTGCGCACGCGGGCCGATGCGCAGGCCCTCCTGGGCCGCTTGCGCGAGGCGCGCCGGCTGGTGGTGGTCGGCGCAGGCTTCATCGGGCTCGAAGTCGCCGTGATGGCGCGCCAACTGGGCCTGGAGGTGCGGGTGATCGAGTTCGCCGACCGCGCCCTCCTCCGCGCCGTGTCCGCGACGACGGCCGATTACCTGGCGCAGGCACAGCTCGCCCGGGGCGTGGAGTTCAGCATGGGAACCGGCGTCACCGCTTTCACCGGCGGCGGTGGCCGCGTCGAGGCCGTCCTCACCACCGGCGGCGAGTCCGTCGCGGCCGACCTGGTGGTCGTCGGCATCGGCGTCGAACCCAACGTGGAACTGGCTACCAGCGCCGGCCTGCAGGTGCAGGCCGGCATCGTCGTCGACCGGCACCTGGCGACCAGCGACCCCTTCATTTCGGCCATCGGCGACTGCGCCCGCTATCCCGCCGGCTATTGCGACGCACCGGTGCGGATCGAGTCGGTGCAGAACGCCGTCGACCAGGCCCGCTGCGTCGCCGCCCGCATCGTCGGCAAGGCCGAGCCTTACGCCAAGGTACCCTGGTTCTGGAGCGACCAGGGCGACAACCGCCTGCAGATCGCCGGTCTCGCCGAAGCTGGCGACAGCGCCGTGCTACGCGGCGACCCGGCCGCCGGCAAGTTCTCGGTCTTGCGCTTTCGCGACGGCCGCCTGTCGGCCGTGGAGTCGATCAACAGCGCCGCCGACCACATGGCCGCGCGCAAGCTGCTCGCCGCCGGCACACCCATCTCCTCCACGCAAGCCGCCGACCCCAGCGTGAAGCTGGCGGCGCTTGTCGCTCCTTGAACCAACACAGGACAGCCATGATCCCCGAACAGCCCAAGACCATCATCGTCACCGGCGCCGCCAGCGGCATCGGCTACGCCTTCTGCGAGCACCTCGCCCAACTCGGGCACCGGATCGTCATCGCCGACCTCCGCGGCGCCGACGCCGCCGCCGGGCGCCTGCGCAGCGCGGGCCACCAGGCCATCGGCCTGCAGGCGGACGTGGTCAGCGAAGACGACGTGGCCGCGATGGCCGCGGCCGCACTGAAGGAATTCGGCGGCATCGACGGCCTCGTCAACAACGCCGGCCTGTTCACCACCCTGGCGCTCAAGCCGTTCGAGCAGATCAGCAACCAGGAATGGATGCGGGTGATGGAAGTCAACACGCTCGGCCCGTTCAACTGCGCCAAGGCGGTCCTGCCGGCGCTGCGCAAGAGCGGTCGCGGCCGGCTGGTCAACATCGCATCCACCGTGCCGATCAAGGGACCGCCCAACATGTCGCACTACGTGGCCAGCAAGGGCGCGTTGATTGCCTTCACCCGTTCGCTGGCGCGCGAGCTGGCCAAGGACAGGATCACCGTCAACGCCATCGCCCCCGGTTTCACCCTGAGCGACGGCGTGTTGCAGAGCGACCTGCAGAACCGCATCGGCGACAACGCCCGCACTACCGGCCGCTGCATCCAGCGCGACCAGGTGCCGGCCGACCTGGTGGCTGCGCTGGCCTACCTGGTCAGCGACGGCGCCAGCTTCGTCACCGGCCAGACCCTCGCCGTCGACGGCGGCGGCGTGTTCCTCTGAGACCCGATCCGATGGACGCACAGACCAACCCCGAGGCCTACGAACAGCTCGCGCTGTACATCGATGGCGAGTTCGTCGCGGCCGATGGCCGGCGCGAGCAGGATGTCGTCAACCCCGCCACCGGGGTCGCGTTCGCCCGGCTGCCGCACGCGAGCAGGCAGGACCTGGACCGCGCACTGGCCGCCGCCGACCGGGCGTTCCAGTCGTGGCGCCACACCTCGCCAATGGAGCGCTCGGCGATCCTGCGCCGCGTCGCCGGACTGATCCGCGAGCGCGCGCCGGCCATCGCCCGCAACATCACGCTGGACCAGGGCAAGCCGCTGGCCGAGGCCTTGCAGGAGGTGAGCAGCTGCGCCGAGCACGCGGAGTGGCATGCGGAGGAATGCCGCCGCATCTATGGCCGCGTCATCCCGCCGCGTTCGGAAAGCGTGCGGCAGATGGTCATCCGCCAGCCGATCGGCGTCTGCGCCGCCTTCACGCCCTGGAACTTTCCGTTTAACCAGGCGCTGCGCAAGGCGGCGGCCGCACTGGGCGCCGGCTGCACGCTGGTCCTGAAGGGGCCGGAAGACTCGCCCAGCGCGGTTGTCGCACTGGCGCGCATCTTCCATGACGCCGGCCTGCCGCCCGGCTGCCTGAACGTCGTCTGGGGCGTGCCGGCCGAAGTCTCCGGCCACCTCATCGCATCGCCCATCGTGCGCAAGATCTCGTTCACCGGCTCCACCGCCGTGGGCAAGAGCCTGGCCGCACTGGCCGGCGCGCAGATGAAGCGGATGACCATGGAGCTCGGCGGACATTCCCCGGTGCTGGTGTTCGATGACGCCGACGTCGAGCCGGCAGCTCGCTTCCTGGCGCGCACCAAGACCCGCAACGCCGGCCAGGTCTGCATGGCGCCGAGCCGCTTCTTTGTCCACGACAAGGCCTACGACCGCTTTCTGGACGCTTTCACCGGCGTCTATGCCGGCCTGCGCGTCGGCGACGGGCTGGCGCCGCAGACCCAGATGGGACCGTTGGCGCACGACCGCCGCGTGGAGGCGATGCAATCGCTGGTGGCCGATGCGCGCGCACGCGGCGCGGCCGTCCTGTGCGGCGGCGACCGGCTGGCCGGCGCGGGCAACTTCTTCGCGCCGACCGTCGTGGCCAACGCGCCCGACGACTCGCGCCTGATGACCGAGGAGCCGTTCGGCCCGGTCGTCCCGGTGACGCGCTTCGGCAGCACCGACGAAGTGCTGGCCCGCGCCAACGCCCTGCCCTACGGGCTGGCCTCGTATGTCTTCACCAATTCGCTCGCCACCGCCCACCATGTGAGCAACCGGCTCGAGGCCGGCATGGTGACCATCAACCACTTCGGCCTGGCGCTGGCCGAGACGCCGCTGGGTGGAGTCAAGGACAGCGGCATGGGCAGCGAAGGCGGGACCGAGACCTTCGACGGGTACCTGGTCACCAAGTTCGTGTCCGAATCCTCGCGTGTGCCCTGACCCGCTTCATTCCATCGCCAACCAAACAACTCCAGGAGACCTCATGTCCAGACTTCTTTCCCTTCGAGCCGTGTCGCGCGCAGCCGCGGCGCTGGCGCTGGCCAGCGTGGCCGTCGCCGCACAGGCCCAGCCCGCGCCGGTCAGGATCGGCCTGATGCTGCCCAGCTCCGGCACCTTCGCCGACCTCGGCAAGGGCGTCACCAACGGCTTCAAGCTGTACGTCAACGAGCAGGGCGGCAAGCTGGGCGGCCGCGCGGTGGAGTACCTGGCGGTGGACGACGAATCGGATCCGTCCAAGGCCAACGAGAACGCCAACAAGCTGGTCAAGCGCGACAAGGTCGACCTGCTGGTGGGCACCATCCATTCCGGTGTCGCGCAGACCATGGCCAAGGTGGCTCGCGAGACCAATACGCTGCTGATCGTGCCGAATGCCGGCGCCGGCGAGATCACCGGCTCCATGTGCGCACCCAACGTGTTCCGCAGCTCGTTCAGCAACTGGCAACCCGGCTACGCCAGCGGCCTGCTGGCCGCCAGGAAGCACAAGACGGCGGTCACCATCAGCTGGAAGTACGCCGCCGGCGACGAGTCCGTGCGGGGCTTCCGCGAAGGCTTCGAAAAGGGCGGCGGCAAGGTGCTCAAGGACCTGAACCTGCCCTTCCCCGGCGTGGAGTTCCAGCCGCTGCTGACCGAGCTGGCCACGATCAAGCCCGAGGCGGCCTATGTGTTCGTCGCCGGCGCCGGCCAGGTGATGTTCGTCAAGGACTACGCCGCCGCGGGACTGAAGACGTCCATCCCGCTGTACGGGGCCTTCATCACCGAAGGGACGCTGGCAGCCCAGGGCGACGCGGCCAGCGGCCTGCAGACCGCGCTGCACTATGCCGACGGCCTGAAGAACCCGAAGAACGAGGCCTTCATCGCCTCGTACACCAAGGCCTTCGGCGCGGCCCCGGACGTGTTCGCCGTGCAGGGCTATGACGCCGCCCAGCTGTTCGACGCCGGCATGCGCGCCGTGAAGGGCGACACGAAGAAGAAGGCCGAGATGATCAAGGCGATGGAGAACGCCAAGCTGGACAGCCCGCGCGGGCCCCTGAGCTTCTCGAAGTCGCACAACCCCGTGCAGGACTACTACGTGCGCGTGGCCCGCGGCACCCAGAACGTGATGACGGACGTGATCGTCAAGGGCCTGGTCGACCCGTCGCCGGACTGCAAGCTGTAACGGCAAGACGCCGCGCCTGAACGCATGGACCTCGCCCTCATCCTGATCCAGACGCTGAATGCCGTCCAGTACGGCCTTCTGCTGTTCCTGGTCGCCAGCGGACTGACCCTCATCTTCGGCGTGATGGGCGTGATCAACCTCGCGCATGGCAGCTTCTACATGATGGGGGCCTATCTCGCGTTCACCCTGACCGCGCTGACCGGCAACCTGCTGCTGGCGATCGTGATCGGGGTGGTCCTGAGCGCGGTGCTGGGGGCGCTGCTGGAATGGGCGCTGTTCTCGCACCTGTACCGGCGCAACCACCTGCAGCAGGTGCTGCTCACCTACGGCCTGATCCTGATCTTCGAGGAACTGCGCAGCGTGCTGGTGGGCAACGAGGTCTACTCGGTCAAGGTGCCGGACTGGCTGAATTTCTCCGTGCCGCTGGGCAGCGTCATGACCTATCCGGCCTACCGGCTGTTCATGTCCGGCGTGTGCCTGGTGCTGGCCCTGGGCCTGTACCTGCTGATCGAGCGCACCCTGGTCGGCGCGCGCATCCGCGCCGGCTCGTCCAACCGCGGCATGGTGCAGCTCCTGGGCATCAACATCGACTGGCTGTACCGGCTGGTGTTCGCCCTGGGCGTGGCGCTGGCGGCCTTCGCCGGAATGCTCAACGCCCCGGCCTCCAGCGTGTCGCCCGGGATGGGGACCCAGGTGCTGATCGTCAGCTTCGTGGTGGTGATCGTGGGCGGCATCGGCTCGGTCTGGGGCGCGCTGCTGGCCTCGCTGCTGGTGGCGTTCGCCGACACCTTCGGCAAGGTGTTCGTGCCGGATTACGCCGGCATCGCCATCTATGTGGTGATGGCCGCGATCCTGCTGTGGCGTCCGGAAGGGCTCTTCAAGTCATGATGTCGCTCGTCACCTCGCGCTCGCGCGCGGCCATCATTGCCGTCTTCCTCGGCGCGCTGGCCGCCTTTCCGCTGTTCGGGCAGGAGTTCTACACCGAGCTGGTCACGCGGGTGATGATCCTGTCGATCTTCGCCATCAGCCTGGACCTGCTGGTCGGCTACACCGGCCTCGTGAGCTTCGGCCACGCGGCCTGGTTCGGCATGGGCGGCTACGTGTTCGCCCTGCTCGGCACCAAGTACCAGCTCACCGACAGCCTGTGGCTCACGCTCCCCGCCGCCATGCTGGTGACGGCGGCGGCGGCGTTCCTGGTCGGCCTGTTCGTGCTGCGCACCCGCGGCATGTTCTTCATCATGGTCACCCTGGCCTTCGCCCAGATCTTCTATTTCTTCTTCCACGACATCAAGGCGCTGGGCGGCAGCTCGGACGGAATGAACCTGCGCGGCAAGCCGGACACCCGGATCGGCGGCTGGGTGCCGTTCGAGCTCACCGACCCCAATACCCTCTACTACTTCGTGCTGGTTCTGATGGCGGCGCTGCTGCTGGCCATGGCGCTGCTGCTGCGCTCGCCGCTGGGCCGCGCCTTGCAGGGCATCCGCGAGAACGAGCACCGAATGGAGGCGATCGGCTTTCCGGTGTTCCGCTACAAGCTCGCGGCCTTCACCATCGCCGGCGCGTTCGGTGGACTCGCCGGTTACCTCTTCGCGGTGCTCAATGGCAGCGTCAACCCCGAGATGCTGTCCTGGCACCAGTCGGCCGACGTGCTGCTGATGCTGATCCTGGGCGGCATGGGCCAGCTCTGGGGCGGCCCGATCGGGGCCTTCACCTTCGTGCTGCTGCAGGAGCTGCTGTCGTCGTACAGCAAGCTGTGGCACCTGTGGCTGGGGATCGCGATCGTGCTCATCGTCCTGTTCCTGCCCGGCGGCATGTTCTCGCTGTTCGACCGGGTCAAGCGCCTGCGGCAAGGGAGGGCAGCATGAACGAAGTGCTGTTGCGGACAGTGGCGCTGCGCCGGACCTTCGGCGGACTGGCGGCGAACGACCGGATCTCGATCGAGCTGCGCCGCGGCCAGGTCCATGCGCTCCTGGGGCCGAACGGGGCCGGCAAGTCGACGTTGATCAACCTGCTGTCCGGCGACATCCCGGCGTCGTCCGGCCAGGTGTTCTACCGCGATCGGGAGATCACCCACCTGTCGCCGCACGAGCGCTCGCTGATCGGCATCGGGCGCAGCTACCAGAAGACGAACATCTTTCCCGGCTTCACCGTCCGGGAGAACTGCCGGCTGGCCGCCCAGGCGCGCGAGCCGCGGGCCGCGCACATCTTCAGCGACGCGGCGGCCTGGGGGCCCTACCGCGAGGTGGTGGACCAGGCGCTGCGCGACGCGGGCCTGTCCGCCGTCGCCGAGCGCCGTGCCAGCGAACTGAGCCACGGCCAGCAGCGCCAGCTCGAACTCGCGATCGTGCTGGCGACCCGGCCGCAGGTGCTGCTGCTGGACGAACCGCTGGCCGGCATGGGCCACGAGGAATCGCTGCGCATGATCGAACTGCTGCGCGGGCTGGTCGCCTCGCACGCGATCCTGCTGGTCGAACACGACATGGACGCGGTGTTCTCGATCGCCGACGTGCTCACGGTCATGGTCAACGGCGTCGTGCTGACGACGGGATCGCCGGAGCAGATCCGCAGCAACCCGCAGGTGCAGCAGGCATACCTCGGCGCCGAGGAGGACGTGCATGGCTGAGCCGGTCCTGCAGGCCCGCGGCCTGCATTCCTTCTACGGCGAGAGCCACATCCTGCACGGCGTCGACTTCACGCTGGCGCGAGGCGAGGCCGTGGGCCTGATGGGCCGCAACGGCATGGGCAAGTCCACGCTGCTGAAGTCGCTGGTCGGCGTCGTGCGCCCGCGCGGCGGCGACGTGGCCGCCTTCGGGCGCCCCACCGCCGGCATGAAGATCCACGACATCGCCCGCCTCGGCATCGCCTACGTGCCCGAAGGGCGCGGGATCTTCCCCAACCTGAGCGTGCGGGAGAACCTGACACTGGCCGCGCGGCCGGGGACCGACGGCCGCCGCGAATGGCACTACGACCGGGTGCTCGCAACTTTCCCGCGGCTGGGCGAGCGCCTGGGCCACGGCGGCCAGCAGCTCTCGGGCGGCGAGCAGCAGATGCTGACCATCGGCCGCGCGCTCATGACGAACCCGCAGGTCCTGATCCTGGACGAAGCCACCGAAGGCCTGGCGCCGCTGATCGCCCGCGAAATCTGGCGCATCATCAAGGTGATCCGCGAATCCGGAATCGCCACCATCCTGGTGGACAAGAACTGGAAGGCGGTCAGCGATCTCACCGACCGCAACGTCATCCTCGTCAAGGGCCGGGTGGTGTTCGAAGGCACGGGCAACGAACTGCGGTCACAACCGCAACTCCTCGGCGAGTACCTGGGCGTCTAGGCAGCACGAAACGATTCAACAGTCCTCCATGAAACATTCACGCATGAAACACAACATCTCCAGGCGCGCCGCCTTGCTGCTGGGAGTCGCGCTTGCGGCCACCGGCACCGCCATCGCCCAGGCCCCCAAGCCCATCAGGTTCATCGTGCCCTTCCCGGCCGGCGGGACGGCGGACATCCTGCCGCGCCTGGTGTCCGAGAAGCTGCGCACCAGCTATCCCGGCGGCGTCCTGGTGGAGAACAAGACCGGCGCCGGCGGCAACATCGGCGGCGAGTTCGTGGCCCGCTCCGATGCCGACGGCACCACCTTCCTGGTTTCGCCTCCCGGCCCGATCGCGATCAACCACCACCTGTACAAGTCGCTGTCGTTCGACCCCACCAGGTGGGTGCCCGTGACGGTGCTCGCCACCGTCCCCAACGTGCTGGTCGTGAGCAACAAGCTGGGGGTGAAGGACGTGGCGGAATTCATCGCCCACCTCAAGGCCAATCCGGGCAAGGTGAGCTACGCATCGCAGGGCAACGGCTCCACGTCGCACCTGACGGCGGCCCTGTTCATGCAGGCCACCGGCACCACGATGAACCACATCCCCTACAAGGGCACGGCGCCGGCGCTGGTCGACCTGGTGGGCGGCAACGTCGACGTGTTCTTCGACAACATCAGTTCGTCGGCGCAGTTCCACACCGGCAACCGGCTGCGGATCCTGGCGGTGGCGGACGACAAGCGTTCGCCGCTGCTGCCGCAGGTGCCGACCTTGACCGAGTCCAGGGTGCCAATGGAAGCCGTCACCTTCTTCTCGGTGGTGGCGCCCGCGGGCACGCCGCCGGCTGCCGCAGCGGAGATGCAGAAGGCGATCGCCGCGGCGCTGGCCCTGCCCGACATCCGGCAGAAGTTCGCCGAACAGGGCGCCGAGCCGGGCGGATGGTCGCCGGAACAGACCGGCGCCTTCATCCGCAAGGAGTCGGAAAAGTGGAACAAGGTGATCAAGAGCGCCAACGTGAGCCTGGGGTAAGCATCATGGAACAAACGATTCAATGGAAGGGCCCGGGCCTGACGCGCGTGCCTTTCGCGGTCTACACCGACAACCAGGCCGCGGCGCAGGAGCAGGAGAGGATCTACCGCGGCGAGACCTGGAACTACCTGTGCCTGGAGGCCGACCTGCCGGAGAGTGGGAGCTTTCGCACCACCTTCGTCGGCGATACGCCGGTGGTGGTGGTGAAGGACGACGACGGCGAGATCTACGCCTTCGAGAACCGCTGCGCCCACCGCGGCGCGTTGATCGCACTGGAGAAATCGGGCAAGGTCGACGGCTTCCAGTGCGTCTACCACGCGTGGAGCTACAACCGCCAGGGCGACCTGACCGGCGTCGCCTTCGAGGCCGGCGTCAAGGGCCAGGGCGGCATGGCCAAGAGCTTCTGCAAGGAAGACCACGGGCCGCGGAAGCTGCGCGTCGCCGTCTACTGCGGCCTGGTGTTCGGCAGCTTCAGCGAGGACGTGCCAGGCATCGAGGACTACCTGGGACCGGAAATTTGCCAGCGCATCGAGCGGGTGCTGCACAAGCCGGTCGAGGTGATCGGCCGCTTCACCCAGGCCCTGCCGAACAACTGGAAGCTGTACATGGAGAACGTCAAGGACAGCTACCACGCCAGCCTGCTGCACCTGTTCTTCACCACCTTCGAGCTGAACCGCCTGTCGCAAAAGGGCGGACTGATCGTTGACGAGTCCGGCGGCCATCACGTGAGCTACTCGATGACCGACCCCGATGCGGCCGACGAGTCGTACAAGCAGCAGGGCATTCGCTCCGACGACTCGAAATACCGGCTGAAGGACCCGAGCGTGCTGGCGGGCTTCAAGGAGTACGACGACGGCATCACGCTGCAGATCCTGTCGGTCTTCCCCGGCTTCGTGCTGCAGCAGATCCAGAACTGCCTGGCCGTGCGCCAGGTGCTGCCCAAGGGCCAGGAGCGAAGTGAACTCAACTGGACCTACATCGGCTACACCGACGACACGCCGGAGCAGCGCAAGGTCCGCCTCAAGCAGCAGAACCTGGTCGGGCCGGCCGGCTTCATCTCGATGGAAGACGGCGCCGTCGGCGGCTTCGTGCAGCGCGGCATCGCCGGGGCCCAGGGGCTGGAAGCCATCATCGAGATGGGCGGCGACCAGGCGGCTTCCAGCGAAGGGCGCGCCACCGAGGCTTCGGTGCGCGGCTTCTGGAAGGCCTATCGCCACCACATGTGCGCCTGAGCCGCAAAGGAAATTCCAATGATCGACCTGCTGGCGCTTTGCGCCTTCAACGCCTCCTATGCCAATGCGATCGACAGCGAAGCGCTGGAGCAATGGCCGGCCTTCTTCACCGAAGCCTGCACCTACCGCATCACCAACGTCGAGAACGAGAAGGAAGGCCTGCCCTCGGGCATCGTCTACGCCGACTCGCGCGCCATGCTGGAGGACCGCATCGCCGCCCTGCGCGAGGCCAACATCTACGAGCGCCACCGCTACCGGCACCTGCTGGGCATTCCGCTGGTCGAAAGCGCGAGAGACGACCAGGCGGTGGCCCGCACGCCCTTCCTGGTGGCGCGGATCATGGCCACCGGCGAGACCATGGTGTTCGCCACCGGCGAGTACCACGACCGCTTCGTGATGGACGGCGGCAAGCTGCTGCTGGCCGAACGGGTGGCCGTGTGCGACAGCACCGTGACGGACACGCTGATGGCCCTGCCGCTGTGAGCCGCCCATGAGAAGGATCGCGCTGTCGGTCGGCGACCCGAACGGGATCGGGCCCGAGATCGTGCTCAAGGCGCTGGCCGCGCTGCGTGGGGAGGACCGCCTGCAGATCACGGTGTTCGGGCCGGCCGAAGTGCTGCGGCGCACGGCCACAGCCTGCGGCATGGAAGCTGTCTTCCTGGGTATGGCGCTGCGGCCGGTGGGAGAACTGCCCGCCGCCGCGGCCCTGCCAGGCCAGGTGAATGCGCAGGCCGGCGCCAGTGCCGTCGCTTCGGCCACGCTGGCGATCCAGGCGTGCCGGGCAGGCGAGTTCGACGCCGTGGTCGCCGGCCCGCACCATGAGACGGCGATCCACCAGGCCGGCATCTCCTTCAGCGGCTATCCCTCGCTGGTGGCGCGGGCCTGCGGCCAGGACGAACACAGCGTCTTCCTGATGCTGGTGGGCGGCGGCCTGCGCATCGTGCACGTGACGCTGCACGAGAGCGTGGCGACGGCGCTGGCCCGCATCACGCCCGACCTGATCGTGGCCGCGACCCAGGCCGGCGTGCGCGCCTGCGGCATGCTGGGGCTGGCGCAGCCCAGGGTGGCATTGTTCGGCATCAACCCGCACGCCTCCGAAGGCCGCTTGTTCGGGCCCGAGGACGCGGAGCTCGTGGTGCCGGCGGCGCTTCGGCTGCGCGAACAGGGCATCGCCGTCGACGGCCCGGCCGGCGCCGACGTGCTGCTGGCCGACCGCAAGCACGACCTGTACGTCGCGATGCTGCACGACCAGGGCCACATCCCCGTCAAGCTGCTGGCGCCGCAGGCGGCCAGCGCCCTGTCGATCGGCGGCGAGGTGCTGCTGGCCAGCACCGGTCATGGCAGCGCGATGGACATCGCCGGCACGGGCCAGGCCCGGCCCGATGCCTTGCTGCGCAGCCTGCGCCTGGTCGCCGGCATCTCCTGACTTCCCCTTCCCCGGATTTCCACTCCATGGCCTACGACATCCGCATCGCCGGCAGCGACCAGCATTTTTCCTGCGAACCGGGACAGAACATCCTCGACGCGGGCCTGAAGGCCGGCATCGAGATGCCCTATTCCTGCCGCAAGGGCGTGTGCGGGAACTGCGCCGGCGGCATCGCCTCCGGATCGGTGCAGTGCCCGCCGAACGATGTCGCGGCAGCGGGCCAGGTGCTGTACTGCCAGTGCCTGCCGCAAGGCGACCTGGAGATCGTGCCCACGGCCTGGCACCGCTTCGACCCGTCGGCGCGCAAGCAGCTGACCGTCAAGGTGTTCCGCAACACGCTGGCGGCGGACGACGTCAGCGTGCTGCAGCTGCGGCTGCCTGCCGGCCAGCGTGCAAAGTTCAAGGCCGGCCAGTACCTGCAGGTCGCGCTGCCCGATGGCAGCCGCCGCTCGTATTCGATGGCCAATCCGCCGCACGAAAGCGACACGCTGCAGCTGCACATCCGCCACGTCCCGGGCGGCCAGTTCACGCAGATCGTGCCGACGCTGCAGCAGGGCGATCTGCTGCAGGTGGAGCTGCCGTTCGGCAATTTCGAGCTGAAGGAAGAGAGCTCGGCCCCGATGCTGTGCGTGGTCGGCGGGACCGGCTTCGCGCCGGTCAAGTCCCTGCTGGACGACATGGTGAAGAAAGGGGTCAAGCGTCCGGTGACCCTGGTCTGGGGCGGCCGCAACAGCGGCGGGCTGTACCTGATGGCGGCGGTCGAGCGCTGGAAGAAGCTGATGCCCGGCTTCAGCTTCATCGCGGCGCTGGAGAACGCGGACGACGCCCAGGCGCTGGGCGGCTTCCATGGCCGCGTCGACGATGCCGTCCGCGCCCACTGCCCTTCCCTCGCGGGCCATGAGGTCTACTGCTGCGGCGCACCGCCGATGGTGGCGGCGGTGAAGAAGGCTTGCGTGCAGGAGCTCGGCCTCGATGCGGCGCACTTCTTTAGCGACGTGTTCGTGCCGGGGCCTGCGGCGACCTAGGCGAAGTTCATTCCGCCTTGGCGCCCGTCGCCTTGATGACCTTGCCCCAGCGGCCGATCTCCGACTTTATCCAGCCTGCGAACTGCTCCGGCGTGCCGGCGACCACCTCGAATTCCATCTCGCGCAGGCGCGCCGCGATCTCCGGCGAATGCAGGATCTTCACCAGCTCGCGGTGGTAGCGATCGACGATCGGCCTGGGCGTGTTGGCAGTGGTGAGAAAGCCGATCCAGGAAGTCGCCTCGAAATCCTTGTAGCCGCTCTCGATCAGAGTCGGCACTTCGGGCGTGCTCGGGAAGCGCTTCGTGCCGCTGGAAGCGAGCAGCCGGAGCTTGCCTTCCTTGACGAACTGCTGCACGTTGCCCGGCACGAAGAATGCCGCCTGCACGTTGCCGGCCAGCAGGTCGGTGACCGCAGGACCGGCGCCGCGATACGGGATATGCGTGATGGGGATGCCGGCGGCCAGCTTCAGCATCTCCATGGTGAGATGTGAGGCGCTGCCGACGGCCACCGACGCATAGGAAAACTTGCCCGGCTGCGCCTTCGCCGACACCACCAGGTCCTGCACGCTGGTGATGCCGGAGTTCGGGTTCACCACCAGGTACTGCGGTGACTTGACCGCAAGCGTCAGCGGCTGCAGGTCCTTCACCGGGTCGAAGGGGATCTTGTCGAACAGCGTGACATTGATGGCCAGCGGCCCGTTGTAGCCGATCAGAAGCGTATGGCCGTCCGGCTGCGCCTTGGCCACCATGTCGGCGCCGATGTTGCCGCCGGCGCCCGGCTTGTTCTCCACGATGACCGGCTGCCCCAGCGCCTCGCCGAGCTTGGGCGCGACCAGCCGCGCCAGCACATCGTTGGTGCTGCCCACGATCGGCACGATGATGCGCACCGGCCTGGTCGGTGCCCATTCGGGCGCCTGCGCGAAGGCGACCGTGGTGACGAATGCCGAGGCGAGGGCCAGCAGGGCGCGGCGGTGCAGCGTGTTCATGGGGAGCTCTCCGGGGATCGGGCCGTCAAGAAAAGGAAACGCCAATGGAGCCGAGCGGCCCGAAGTCGGCGTGGATCACGTCGCCGGTCGCCACCGACACCGGGCGCGTGAAGGAGCCGGCCAGCAGGATGTGCCCGGGCTCGAGCACGATGTCATGACGCGCCAGCCGGTTGGCCAGCCAGACGATGCCCATCGCGGGATGACCCATGATGGCCGCCGACACACCTGACTCCTCGATCACGCCGTTCTTCGACAGCGTGGCCGCGCACCAGCGCAGGTCGACGTCCATCGGCCGCACAACGCGTCCGCCCGTCACCATCGCGGCGGCAGCGGCGTTGTCGGCGATCGTGTCGACGATGTGGCGCGGCACCTCGGTGCGGTAGTCGATGATCTCCAGCGCCGGCGTCACGTAGGCCGTGGCGTCGAGCACGTCGTACATCGTCACGTTCCTGCCGCCGACCCGCTTGCCCCGCACGAAGGCAAGTTCTACCTCCAGGCGCGGGGCAGAGAACCTGGAAGCCGGGATCCGGGCGCCGTCGGCATAGAGCATGTCGTCCAGCAGCACGCCGTAATCGGGCTCCGTCATCTTGGACGCCATCTGCATCGCGCGCGATGTCAGGCCGATCTTGTGCCCGACGACGCGGGCGCCGGCCTGCACGCGGCGCTCGGCCCACATTTGCTGCACGGCGTAAGCGTCCTCGATCTCCATCCCGGGCCAGGTCTTGCTGACCTGCGTGATGGGCTTGCATTCCTGGCCCGCCTTCAGCAGCGCATCGGCGGCTTTCTGCCGCTCCTTGTCGTCGATCATTTCAGCTTGCTTCCTTGCTTCGTTGCAGCACCACGAGCGGCGGGCGTGGGTCCCCGGTTTTCGCGGTGATGGGCGGCGGCGGCAAGGAGTCGTCGCCGGCGGAGATGACGAATTCGTGTTCCAGCGAATACCAGCGACCCTGCACGTCGGCATCGGGGGCGGCGCCGTCGTGCGGCACGTAGCGGCCGACCAGTGCACGCGTGACGCCGAACTGAACGTCGGTCTCCAGGAACGGGTCGTCGTTGGAATACAGCTGCGAGAATTGCGTCTTGAACCCCGGCTTGCGGATCATGAAGTGGATGTGGGCGGGCCGCATGTTGTGCCGGCCCTGGGCCCTGAGCAGCGCGCCGACTGGTCCGCTCACGGGGATCGGGTAGCCGGACGGCTTGATCGTGCGGAAGCGAATGTGGCCTTCGCCGTCGGTGACGAACTTGCCGCGCAGGTTCATGTCGCCCTGCTGCGGATCCTGGTTCTCGTAATAGCCTTCGCCCGAGGCCTGCCAGATGTCGACCTCGGCGCCGGCGACCGGGTGGCCTGCCTGGTCGCGCACCCGGGCGTCGACAAACACCGGGTCGCCGGGCGTGCGCGAGCGCACGATCGATCCGCCGTCCGGGGTGACCGGCGAGCCCATGCGCCAGAACGGCCCCATCAGGTTGGCGGTGGTCTCGCGCCGGCCGCCTTCGCCGTTGTTCATCAGACAGACCAGCGCCGAGACGCCGAGTGAACCGGCGGCCAGCACCACTTCGTTGTGCGAGGGCGTGGTGAGATGGCCGGCCTTGGCGATCGCGCCGCAGAGCTGGCGGAACTCGGCCTCGGTCAGTTCGCTATCTCGCACGAAGCCGTGCAGATGCTGCACGGCGGAGTGCAGGATGCGGCGCAGCCGCGCGTCTGGCGTGCGCTCCACTTCGGCTAGCACCGCGCGCGTGAGGTCGTCGGGGTTCTCGATGATCATGGGTGCGGCTACCTGATGTGAAGGCCGCCATCGACCATCAGCGTGGTCCCGGTGATGAAGGACGCTTCGTCGGAAGCGCCGGCAGCGGTGGTGGCGCGCATCACCACCGAGTTCGGCAAGGCCTTGAAGTCGCCCGACGTGCTGGCGCGGCTGAACGAGCTGAATGCCGAGCCGGTGATGAGCAGCCAGGCGGAATTCGCGGCTCACCTGCAACGCGAGTACAACACGCTCGGCAAGTTGATCAGGTCCGCGGCATCAAGGCGGAGTAGCCGCTCGTGTGCGCGGCCATCGCGCCGTCGACCGTGGTCACGACGTTGCGGGCTGCGCGCTGACGTCCACTTCGACCATGCCGTCCACCTCGCGCACCGGGTAGCGCTTGAGGTTGCACTGCGGCCGCGGGATGCGGCTGATGTGCTCGCCGGTGGCGGCGTCGAATTTCCAGAGGTGCTTGTTGCACACGATGACGAAGTCCTGGCGCTCGCCTGTGACGCTGAGCGCGTAGCCTTCGTGCGGGCAGGCGTCGCGGTAGGCGACGATCTCGCCGTCCGCGCGCAGGACGATCAGCTTGTGGTCGCCGGCTTGCGCCGCGTGGAAGCGGTCATCGCTCAGCCGGTCGACGGCGATCGCGGGTTTCCAGTCGGGGATGCTGCTCATCTGAACTTGCTCGAGCGGGCGGTCAGCGCCCGGTGAAGTTCGCCGGCCGCTTCTCGACGAAGGCCTTCGCGCCTTCGGCATGGTCCTCGGTCTTCTTCAGAATGCTCTGGCCGAGGCGCTCGAAGTTGCGCGCCGTGTCGGGATCGACCTTGGCGCAGTTGTTCAGCACCACTTTCGCCAGGCCCAGGGCCTGGGGCGCCTTGGCCGCCAGCACGCGGGCGAAGGCCATCGTGTGCTCGATCAACTGCTCCGGCGCGACCACCTCGTCGACCAGGCCGTATTCCAGCGCCTTGTCGGCCATCACCATCTCGCCGGTCATCACCAGGCGCTTGGCCTTGGACAGGCCGACCTGCGTCACCAGGCGCGAGCAACCGCCGGAACCGGGGATCAGGCCGACGTTGTTCTCGGGGAAGCCCATCTTCGCGGTCTGGGCGGCGAAGCGAAAGTCGCAGGACAGCGCCAGCTCCAGCCCGCCGCCGGCCGCGACGCCGTTGATCGCGGCGATCACCGGCACCTCGATCGCCTCGATCTCGTCGAAAACGTTGTGGATGCCGCGCGCCACGCGGCGAAAGCCCCGCGTGCCGATGTCGGCCAGGCCCTTCATGCCGCGCACGTCCTCGCCGGCCGAGAAGGCGCGTCCGGTGCCGGTGATCACCAGCACGCGCAGCTGGTCGTCGTCCACCAGTTCGGCGACCGCGTCGCGCAGCTCCTCGCGCATCTTCTGGTTCCAGGAGTTGAGGTTGTCCGGGCGATTCAGCCGCAGGACGGCGATGTGCGCGGAGTCGGCGGCGCGGCTCAGGTCTAGAAATTCATAGCTCATGGTGCGATCCTGCGGTGGCCTTACTTGCCGGTGAATCGGGCTGGGCGCTTTTCCTGGAAGGCCTTGATGCCCTCGGCGACGTCCTCGGAGGCGAACAGCTGGTTCTGGTGCGCCCGCTCCATCGCCAGGCCCTGGGCCAGGCTGGTCTCCAGACCGTTGTTGACGGACAGCTTGATGTAGCCCTGGGCCATCGTGGGGCCGGCGGCGAGCTTCTGCGCGAAGGCCATCACCTCGGCGTCGAAGTTTTCCGCCGCAACGAGCTTGTCGACGATGCCCAGCGCCAGCGCTTCTTCCGGACCGACCGGATCGCCGGTGACCATCATCTGCAATGCCTTGCTCCTGGGGATCAGCCTGGGCAGGCGCTGCGTGCCGCCCATGCCGGGCGACAGGCCGAGATTGACCTCCGCCAGCCCGAGCCGGTACTTGCCGGTCGCGGCCCAGCGGAAATCGCAGCCCAGCGCGATCTCCAGCCCGCCGCCGATGCAATGCCCCTGGATGGCGGCGATGAACAGCTTGGGCGTGCGGCCGATCGCATCCACCGCTTCCTGCGCAATCGTCAGAAAATTCGCGAACTGGGCGCGCGTCGAGTTCTGCAGTGTCGTGATGTCGGCGCCGGTGCAGAAGAACTTGGGATTGGCGCTGCGCACCACCGCCACGCGCACCGCCGGATCCTCGGCGACCTTGTGCACGGCGGCGGTGAGCTCGCCCAGCATCGCGTGGTCGTAGGCGTTGGCGGGCGGCCGGTTGAACGCGATGACGCCGATGCCGTTCTCGACGGAAAATTCGATGGACATGGATCTCTCCTCAGAGGAAGCGACGGTTCAACAGGTTGTCGGCGGGCGTCAGGCCGAGCTTCCTGATCTCGGGCAGCGCTTCGGCGATGTACTTCTGGCGCAGTTCCTCGTTACTGTGCTGTTTGATGCCCCACTTGACGTACACGGGCGAGTTGACCGAACTCGACTTGCCGAACATGTCCAGCGCCGCAGTCCACCACTTCTGCAGCCGCTCCTGGGCGGCCGCCTTGCCTTCGGGCGTGCTGCAGATCTCGCGCAGGTGCAGGAAGCCGGACTTGGTGTGGAACTCCTCGTCGGCCTCCAGGCCGGCCGACACTTCGGCCAGCGGCTGGTAAGGGCTGCCGGTCCACTCGACGCCGACGTACAGGCCGACGCGGTCGATCAGCGCGTGGAACCAGGCCAGGTCGATCCAGTCCTCGAAGGGGATGTGGAACGCGTACTGCTTGATCGGCTTGGTGCAGTTCGGGTCCGCGCCCAGGCCCCTGAGCAGGTCCTCGCAGATCTTCCCGTGCTGCACTTCCTGCCGGATGATCTCGGCCTCGATCTCCATCGCGCGGCCATGCGGTGCGTAGCGCATGCCGGCGTCGGCGATCTTCGCCAGGATCTTGCGGTATTCGGTGTTGCCGTTGTTCTCGAGGTGCTCGTCGAGCAGCAGCTTGACGAGCATGTCCCGGAATTCGGCCGGCATCGCCGGATCGCCCTGCTTGTAGGTGCCGGCGGGGATGTGTTCAACGGTTTCCATGGAGGCTCCAGGGGGGTCGGTTAAAATATACTATCCGGATGGTATGTTGACGGCATCGCGGCGTCAACCGCGGGTTTCCACTAGCGTTTCCCGGCCGCCTTGGCGGCCGTCTTGCGCGGCGCCGCGGCGCCGGCCAGCTTGGGCAGCACGGGCTTGGCGACGGCGCGCCTGGGCGGAGCATTCAACCCCTGCGCCATCACACCGCCCAGCACCATCGAGCGCAGCGCCTTCACCAGGTTGCGTCCGTCCAGCGCGCTGGAGCGGCGGAACCACTCGAGGAAGGTGCCGTCATTGATCGCCAGCACCAACGAAGCCAGCTCGCGCGTCGGCACGTCGCGGCGGAACACGCCGGCCGTCTGGCCGCCCTGCACCAGCTTCTCGATGAATCCGCACTGCTTGGCGTACAGCTTCACGATGAAGGCCTGGGCCTCCCCTTCACGCTCCTTGAATTCCAGCGCCATCAGGATCAGCAGCAGCACTTCGTCGCGGTGCGTGATGCCGAGGTTCGCCTGGTAATGCACGTAGGCGACCAGCCTGTCCCGGGGGTCCGGGCCAGCGGCCTCGGTGACCTCGATCGCCCGGTCGACGACCGTGGTCTGCACGCGCCGGAGCAGTTCCAGCAGCACCGCTTCCTTGCTGCGGAAGTAGAAATACACGGCGCCTTTGGTGAGCTGGGCCGCGCCGGAAATCTGCTCGAGGTTGGTCGAGCGATAGCCCTGCGAAACGAACAGCCGCAAAGCCGCCTCCAGCAGCAGTTCCATGCTGGCCTGCCGTTGCTCGACTTTCTTGCCCGCAGGGCGGCGCGTCGCCGCGAGGCTCGCTGACGCTGATTTAGTCATTGGAGGGTTTTCCCTGATCGATCACGGATTTGAATGTACATACTATCCGTACAGTATGTCAACCGAGCGAACCATGCCGTCGTCCACCTTCACCGCTCTCAGCCCCGAGTCGCAGGGCAGCCCGTTCTGGAACCGGCTGACCGAAACCATGCCGCGCGCCAAGCTTGACGCGCTGCACCTGCAGCGGGTCCAGGCGCTGACCCACTACGCCTACGAGCACAGCGCCTTCTATCGCCGCAAGTTCGACGACGCCGGCATCAAGCCCTCGGACATCCGCTCGCTCGACGACTTCAAGCGCAAGGTCCCGATCACCGACAAGAGCGAGTTCATCAGCCTGCAGCAGCAGCGCCCGCCCTACGGCGACACCATCGCGCTGCCGCTGGACTTCGTCGCGCACCACTGCGAAACCTCGGGCACCACCGGCGTGCCGCTGGCGATCCCGTACTCGATGTACGACAGCGTGCGCTATGGCGAATCATGGGTCTACGGCTTCTGGGGCCTGGGCATCCGGCCGACCGACACCTTCTACTTCGCCTTCGGCTGGGGCAACTTCGCCGGCTTCTGGAGCGCCTACTGGGGCGCGCGGCGGCTCGGCGCCCGGGTGATCTCGGGCGGCGGCCTCGACACCAAGGGCCACATCGAGGCCATCCTGCGCATGAAGCCGACGGTGCTGATCTCGACGCCCACCTTCGCGATGCGCATCGCCGCCGTCGCCGCCGAAATGGGCATCGACCTGTCCAAGAGCTCGATCAAGTTCACCTACCACGCCGGCGAGCCCGGTCCCACCGCCCTGCCCGGCATGCGCGAACAGATCGAGAAGGCCTGGGGCGCGAAAGCCGGCGAGCTGCTCGGCATCGCCGAGGTCGACGCAATGGCCCCCGGCTGCCCGCTGGGCGACGGCGTCCACGTCAACGAGATGAACGTCTTCAGCTGGTCGATGGATCCGGAATCGATGCAGGAAGTGCCCGACAGCGAGATCGGCGAGAACATCGTCACCGGCTATGGCAACACCGCGCAGCCGCTGCTCAATTACCGCACGCACGACCTGGTGCGGCGCCGCAGCAGCTGCGCTTGCGGCCGCACCTGGTCCAAGCTCGAAGGCGCCGTGCTGGGACGCACGGACTTCATGGTGACGGTGCGCGGCACCAACGTCTACCAGACGGCGGTGGAGAACATCCTCACCGAGGTCGAGGGCGTGAGCATGCACTACGAACTGGTGCTGACCCACGAGGAGGGCAACGACTGCATGCGCGTGCGCTTCGAACCGGAGCCGACGGTCGACCCCTCGCGCTGGAAGAGCGTCGCCGCCGACGCGCAGGCGCGCATCCACAAGGCCCTGCACGTGCGGCTGGACGTCGTCGCGGTGGAGCCCCGGAGCCTGCCGCGCTTCGAGCTCAAGACCAAGCGGATCATCGACCAGCGGCCCAAGGAATTGCGCCGCGCACTGGACCGCTGAGGCAACGGGAGAGCACATGGACAACACAAGCAACCAGATCGATCGCATCAAGCAGGCCCGCGAGCAGATCGCATCGGCCATGCAGGGCTGCGACATCCCGCAGATCGAGAAGATGCTGCGCAACGCCGACATGGAACTCCACTGGGCGCTGTGGAACCTCGGCGAAGCCGTCGCCCTGCGTCCCGAAATCGAATACGCCGCCCGCAACGCCTGACCCTTCATCCCATGTTTCTGAAGAACTGTTGGTACGTCGCCGCCCAGGCCAGCGAGATCGGGCGCGAGTTGACGCAACGCTGGATCACCGGCGAGCCGGTCGTCCTGTTCCGCAGCGAAGCCGGCAAGCCGGTGGCGCTGGAAGACCGCTGCCCCCACCGCAGGGCGTCGCTGTCCAAAGGGACGCTGATCGGCGACTCGGTGCAGTGCGGCTACCACGGCATGACCTTCGACTGCGCCGGCAGCTGCGTCCGCATCCCCGGCCAGGAGCAGATCCCGGCGGCGATGAAGGCGCGCAGCTACCCGGTTGTCCAGAAGTGGCACTGGGTGTGGATCTGGATGGGCGACCCGGCCAAGGCGGACGAGGCGCTGATCCCCGACCTGCGCTACAACGACACGCCGGGCTGGACCGTCACCGGGGGCGTGCTGCACGTGCAAGCCAACTACCAGCTGCTCACCGACAACCTGCTGGACCTGACGCACGAGACCTTCGTCCACGCCAGGACCATCGGCAACGCCGCCGTCGCGGAAACGCCGATGGAATCCAGGGTCGAAGGCAGCGAGGTGCACGTGCAGCGCGTGATGCGCAACACGCCGCCGCCGCCCCTGTTCAAGCGGGTGCGCAACCTCACCGGCAACATCGACCGCTGGCAGATCATCCGCTTCCAGCCGCCTTCGAGCGTGTCGATCGACGCCCGCGGTTTCCCCGCGGGGACGGAGGACGCGGACAAGGGCCTGCGCTGGTTCTCCATCAACTCGATCACGCCGGTCGACGAGCGCAGCAGCAACTACTACTGGACCATCACGCGCTGCTTCGCGCAGGACGACCAGGAGATCACCGACCTGGTGCACAAGCAGATCCTGGCCACCTTCCTCGAAGACAAGGAAGTGCTGGAGGCGCAGCAGCGGCTGATCGAAACCGACGACCGCAACAAGATCGAGGTCAGCGTCAAGGCCGACTTCGGCTCGATCCACGCGCGCCGCGTCGTGCAGCGCCTGGTCGCGCAGGAGAACCAGGGAAGCGCCGCATGACCGCGCCGCTCGCGGACAAGAAGGTGCTGGTCACCGGCGCGGCCAGCGGCATCGGCCGCGCCATTGCGCTGGAACTCGCCGCGCAGGGCGCCCACGTGGCGGGCGCAGACATCCAGCGGCCGGAACAGACGGTGCGGGAGATCCGCGCCGCCGGCGGCACCGCTGTCGCCATCGGGGCCGACGTGTCCAGGCCGGAGCAGGTCAAGGCGATGGTCGCAGGCTGCCTGGCCGAACTCGGCGGCCTTGACGGACTCGTCAACAACGCCGGCATCTATTCCAGCCTGGTACCGCGGCCCTTCGAGCAGATCGACCTGGAGGAATGGCGCCGGCTGTTCGAGGTCAACGTCTTCGGCGTGATGTCCTGCTGCCAGGCCGTCGCGCCGCACATGAAGGCCAACGGGGGCGGCCGGATCGTCAACATCATCTCGGGCACGCCGTTCAAGGGCATCCCCTTCATGCTGCACTACGTCTCCAGCAAGGGGGCGGTGCTGGGCATGACGCGCTCGCTCGCCAGGGAGCTGGGCCCGTCCAACATCCTGGTCAACGGCGTCGCTCCCGGCTTCACCCTGAGCGAAGGCGTGATGGGCAATCCCGTGCAGCTCGAAAAGCTGCGCGAGGTCTCGCGCGACGCCCGCTCGGTCGCCCGCGACATGGTCCCCGGCGACGTGCCCGGCGCCGTCGCCTTCTTCATGTCGGCCGGCGCGTCTTTCATCACCGGGCAGACGCTGGTGGTCGACGGCGGCTCGCACTTCAATTGAGCCGCCGATCGAACATGCACTTACTGCACATTAATTCAGCACAGGAGACACCATGACCACCCGCCGCCTCGTTCTTTCCCGCAGCGCCGCCCTGATCGGCGCCGCTTCCACCGGCCTGCTGCTGCCGCAGATCGTCCGCGCCCAGAGCAGCAAGATCCGCATCGGCCTGATGCTGCCCGCCACCGGCACGTTCGCCCAGACCGGCCTGGGCGTCGACAACGGCTTCCACCTGGCGCTCGAGGAAGCCGGCAACAAGGTCGGCGGCCGCGACATCGAATGGTTCCGCGTCGACGACGAATCCGAGCCGTCCAAGGGCGTCGAGAACGCCACCCGGCTGGTCCAGCGCGACAAGGTCGACGTGATCGTCGGCACCATCCACTCCGGTGTGCAGATGGGCATCCACAAGGTGGCCCGCGACACCGGCGTGCTGAGCCTGATCCCGAATGCCGGCGTCCACGCCGCGACCCGAGCGCAGTGCGCCCCCAACGTGTTCCGCACCTCGTTCACCAATTCGCAGCCGACGTCGGCGCTGGGCAAGGTGATGGTCGACAGGGGCCACAAGAAGGCGGTCTGGATCACCTGGAAGTACGCCGCCGGCGACGAGGCCTTCGAGGGCTTCCGCGACAGCTACACCAAGGCCGGCGGCACCGTCGTCAAGGAACTGGGCCTGCCGTTCCCGAACGTGGAGTTCCAGGCGCTGCTGACCGAGATCGCCTCGCTCAAGCCCGACGCCGTCTGCTGCTTCTTCGCCGGCGCCGGCGCCGCGAAATTCATCAAGGACTACGCCGCCGCGGGCCTGAAGGGCAAGATCCCGCTGTACGGCTCGGGCTTCCTGACCGAGGGCGTGCTGGAAGCGGCCGGCGCCTCGGCCGACGGCATCCTCACGACGCTGCATTACAGCGACTCGCTGGACACGCCGCGCAACAAGGCTTTCCGCCTGGCCTATGCCAAGCGGTTCCGCATGCAGCCCGACGTCTACGCGGTCCAGGGCTACGACACCGGCACCCTGCTGATGCGGGGCGCCGACGCGGTCAAGGGCGACCTGTCCAACAAGAAGGCGCTCTACGCCGCCATGGAGGGTGCGGTCATCGACAGTCCCCGTGGCAAATGGACGATGAGCAAGGCCCACAACCCGATCCAGGACATGTACCTGCGCCAGGTCGCCAACGGCGAGAACAAGGTGATCGGCATCGCGGCCAAGGCCGTGGCGGACGCCGGCACCGGCTGCAGGATGGCCTGACACTTTCCTGTTCCGCCGTCCGAGGATCGCCCTGTGCGGGTCGCAGGGCTTCCCTTCGCACGGGCACCGCTGCCGTCGTCCCGGGTACATGCCCGCCGGCGCCGGCTGCAGGGACCGTGACGGCCGACTTATTTCCAGAGGTAAACAACCATGAGCGACATGCTCGAAACCGTCAGGCTTGCAGCCGTCCAGGCCGCGCCCGTCCATCTTGACCGGGAAGCAACGGTGGAGAAGGCTTGCAGCCTGATCCTCGAAGCCGGCAGGCAAGGCGCGAAGGTCGTCGGCTTTCCCGAGGGCTTCATCCCGGCGCACCCGTCCTGGTACACGGTGCGCCCCGCCACGGGAAGGGTCAGCCTCGGCCTGTCGCGCCGGCTGTTCCAGAACGCCGTGGTGATCCCGAGCGAATCGACCGACCGGCTGGGACAAGCGTGCCAGCAGGCCGGCCTGACGGCGGTCGTGGGCATGTGCGAAAAACGCCCGGACACGACGGGAACGATGTTCAACACCCAGCTGTTCATCGGTCCGGACGGTGCGATCCTTGGCAAGCACCAGAAGCTGGTGCCGACCGTCGGCGAGCGGCTCGTTCACACGGGAGGCTGGGGCGACACGCTCAAGGCCTACAAAGCACCCTTCGGCAACGTGAGCGGCCTGGTCTGCGCGGAAAACGCCAACCCGCTCGCGGTGTTCGCACTGATGAACATGTACCCGCTGGTCCACGTCGCGGCCTGGCCGTCGTTCGTCTCGCCCGCGCTCAAGCTCGAGGACCTGATCACGGCGGTGAGCCGCGGCCTTGCCTACAGCATGGGCTGCTTCGTGATCAACGCCACCGGGGTTCTCGACCAGGCAACGATCGACGCCTACGAGCCCTCGGCCGAAGAACGCCCCTTCCTGGAGCAGTGCAGGGGCCGCGGCTACGCGTCCATCATCGGGCCGACCGGGCAGCTGCTGACCGAGCCGCTCGGAGACGCCGAGGGCATCGTCTATGCCGACGTCGACCTCAACGACGTCATGATCCCGAAATTGATCAACGACTTCGCGGGCCACTACAACCGCCCCGACGTCTTCTCGGTCCACGTCAACGATTCCGCGCCGCCGATGCTCAGTCGCAGCGCCGTCGCCGGGACCCCGGCCGCGTTGGAGGCCGAATCGCCGGTGGAATTGCCGCTCACCCCGCTCTCGCTGGCGCGCTGAACGATGGATTTGGCGAACTTCCTGATCCAGCTTCTCAACGGCGTGCAGTACGGACTGCTGCTGTTCATGCTGGCGGCCGGCCTGACGCTGATCTTCGGCATCATGGGCGTGGTCAACCTTGCGCACGGCAGCTTCTACATGCTGGGCGCCTATCTCGCGTACTGGCTGGCGGGCCTCTCCGGCAGCCTCACGGTCGCCATCCTCGGCGGCGCCGCGTTGTCGGTGGTGTTCGGGCTGGCGCTGGAGCGGCTGCTGTTTCGCCACTTCTACCAGCGCGACCACCTCGACCAGGTGCTCCTGACCTTCGGCCTGATCTACATCTTCGAGGAGCTGCGCTCCATCCTGTGGGGCGACGACGTGCACGGCGTGAAGATTCCGGAGCTGCTCGGCGCGTCCATCCAGCTCACGGAGAACCTGTCCTATCCGGTGTACCGGCTGTTCATCTCCGGCTGCTGCATCGCGCTGGCGGTCGGCCTGTACCTGCTGATCTCGAAGACCCGGCTGGGCATGAAGATCCGCGCCGGCGCCTTCAACCGGGAGATGGCCGAGGCGCTGGGCGTCAACATCAAGCTGATCTACGCCGTGGTGTTCGGCCTGGGCGTGGCGCTGGCCAGCGTCGCCGGCATGGTGGCCGCGCCGGTGTCCAGCGTCTATCCCAACATGGGCTCGCAGGTGCTGATTATGTGCTTCGTGGTGGTGGTGATCGGCGGCATCGGCTCGGTGCGCGGCGCGCTGATCGCGGCCCTGCTCGTCGGCCTAGTCGACACCTTCGGCAAGGTGCTGCTGCCCTCGGTGGCCGGCATGCTGGTGTACATGCTGATGGCGGCGGTGCTGCTGTGGAAGCCCGAAGGGCTGGTAAAGCAATGACAAACAAGAATCCCGTGCTGTCCGTCCAATGAGTTCACCAAGATCGAATCTCGAAACCCTGCCCCGCGGCCTGCAGGCGGTGCTGGTCCTGGGCCTGCTGGTCCTGGCCGCCTTTCCCTTCGTCGGGTCGGAGTACTACGCCGGCATGGTGGTCCACATGATGATCCTGGGCATCCTCGCGATGAGCCTGGACCTGCTGCTCGGAGTGACCGGCATGGTGTCTCTGGGCCACGCCGCGTTCTTCGGCCTGGCCGGCTACACCCTGGCCTTCCTGACGCCGGCCGACACGCCGGTGAACCTGTGGTGGAGCCTGCCGGCGGCGATGGGCGTGTCCGCGCTCGCGGCGCTGGTGATCGGCTTCTTCGTCGTCCGCACCCGCGGCATCTACTTCATCATGGTCACCATGGCCTTCGCCCAGATGGTGTTCTACCTGTACCACGACAACAAGGTGCTGGGCGGCTCCGACGGCATCTACGTCAACTTCAAGCCGAACGCGGTTGTGATCGACCTGGAGAACAAGCTGGTCTTCTACTACTTCACGCTGGCCGTGCTGGTGGTGGTGTATGTCTTCCTGCGCCGGCTGCTCTGGAGCCCGTTCGGCCGGGTGCTGGCCGGAATCCGCGTCAACGAACACCGCATGCGCGCCATGGGCTACGGGACCTTCGGCTACAAGCTCGCGGCCTTCACCATTGCCGGCGCGCTGGCGGGCCTGGCCGGCTACCTTTTTGCGGCCAAAACCGGCTCGGTCAATCCGGAGCTGATGGGATTCCAGATGAGCGCGCACGCGATCATGATGGTCATCCTGGGCGGCATGGGCAACTTTGCCGGCGCCATCGCGGGTGCTTTCGCGTTCGAGTACCTGCTGCTGGTGTTCAAGGACCTGCCGACGGTCGGCGGCGTCAACCTGGGCAAGCACTGGCAGCTGTGGATGGGCTTGTTCATCGTGCTGCTGGTGACGTTCGCGCCCCGCGGCCTGCTGGGCCTGGTCGGGAAATTCACCAACCGCAAGGAGGCTGCACTTGAGTGACGTGCTCCTGAGCGCAAAGCAGCTGACCAAGCGCTTCGGCGGCCTGGTGGCCGTGAACCAGGTGTCGGTCGACCTGTGGCTGGGCCGGATCCACGCCGTCATCGGCCCCAACGGCGCCGGCAAGTCGACCCTCACCAACCTGCTGTCCGGAGACATCGCACCGAGCTCGGGCAGCGTCACGCTGGGCGATACCGACGTGACCGGCCGCGGCCCCGACCGCATCTCGCGCCAGGGCCTGGGCCGCAGCTACCAGAAGACCAACATCTTCCTGCCATTCACGGTCTGGGAGAACGTGCGGCTCGCCGCGCAGTCCCGCGGCGCGCATGCGACCAACCTGCTGAGCCGCGCCGCGAGTCTGGGCGACATCAATGCGCGGGCGGAGCGCGCGCTGGAACTGGCCGGATTGCAGCAGCGCCGCCAGTCGATCGCCGACACCATCAGCCACGGCGAGCAGCGGCAGCTGGAGATCGCGATGACGCTCGCGACCGAGCCCCGCGTTCTGCTGTTGGACGAGCCGCTCGCCGGCATGGGCGTCGCAGAAGCGGAGCGCATGGTCGCCCTGCTCCAGCGCCTGAAGTCCGACCACGCCATCATGCTGGTGGAACACGACATGGACGCCGTCTTCGCGCTCGCCGACCGGCTGACGGTGATGGTCAACGGCCAGGTCATCGCCAGCGGAACGCCGCCCGAAGTGCGGGCCGACGCCAACGTGCAGTCCGCCTATCTCGGGGAAGAGCACTGATGGCCGCATCCACAGGCGAAGTCCTGATCGACGCTAGGGGCCTGCACACCTACTACGGCGCCAGCCACATCCTGCGCGGCGTCGACTTCCGGGTCGGCCGCGGCCAGACCATCGGCCTGATGGGCCGCAACGGCATGGGCAAGAGCACGCTGCTCAAGAGCCTGATGGGGCTGGTCAAGCCGCGCTCGGGCAACGTACAGATCGCGGGCCGCGACATGACCGGCCGCGCGCCTTACGAGATCGCGCAATCGGGGGTCGCCTACGTTCCGGAAGGCCGCGGAATCTTCGGCAACCTTAGCGTGGTGGAGAACCTGAAGATGGCGGCGCGTCCCGGAACGCGCGGGCAGCGTGACTGGACCTTCGAGCGCGTGCTAGAGACCTTCCCGCGGCTGAAGGAGCGGCTGGGCCATGGCGGCCAGCAGCTCTCCGGCGGCGAGCAGCAGATGCTGACGATCGGCCGGGCGCTGATGACGAACCCGGACGTGCTGATCCTCGACGAGGCGACCGAAGGCCTGGCGCCGCTGATCGCCCGCGAGATCTGGCGGATCTGCGGCGTGATCCGCGAAAGCGGGATCTCCAGCGTGATCGTCGACAAGAACTGGAAGCACGTGACGCAGATCACCCACCACAACGTGATCCTGGTCAAGGGCGCAGTCGTATTGACCGGCACGTCGGACGAACTTCGCTCCCGGCCGCAGTTGCTCGAGCAGTACCTCGCCGTTTAACTGCCCTCGGTGGCCCATACCGCCTCGCTCGATCAGGCGCTGGACGATCTGCGTGGCGACATCCGGCTTGAGCTGCGAATCTTCCTTGATGATCTGCACGGGCACGCCACCGAGCTTGCCGCCGTTGCGTTCGACGACCAGCATGAAGCCATCGTATTGGTCCTGTCCCAGGGGTCTCCTTGATTTCAGTGCAAAAAGTGACGGTTCGACCGACGAGCGTTGGCGCGGGTTCTGGCGGTTCGTCACGCGCAAGTGCTTGTCAGACAATGGGTTTCTGTTGGTCCTCCAATCAGGCTGCAGCCCGCACCAATGTTGGGTTGATTTCAGCCGCTGGTGCTTGTTTTCGCCGCAGTTTGCGACGGCAGGATCTGCCCCGCGTAGCGCTCCAGTGGGAAGCGGAAGACGCCGCGCAGGTTGATGCCCTCAAGGCGGGTCGGCGCGATGCGCCCAGTCAGCTCCGGCGGCACGATCTGGCGCCTGTTGGCCCAACGATCCAGCACCGACTGCATCTGCGCCGTGTTCCACGCCATCACGATGTTGGCCAGCAGGCTCAAGGCGTCGGCCACCGCCTGCATCTCGTCGGATCGGCGGGCCTGGGCCGGCCCAACACGGCCGGTGTAGATGGCGCGCTTGAGCGCGTTCACCGCCTCGCCCCGGTTGAGAACCCGGCGCAGTTCCCTGCGGAAGCCGGCGTTGACGAAGTAGTCCGCCAGGAAGGCCGTCCTGAGCAGCTTGCCCAGCTGCACACCGGCGTCGTAGATCGGGTCTCCCCTGGCCGCCGACCCGAACCTGGCCAGCGCCGCCACCGCGCTGGCATGGCCCGACATCACCGACGCAGCCAGATGCACCAGGTTGTCCCAATGGGTTTCGATCAGTGCCGTGTCAACGCTAGCCTCGCACACGGCGGCAATCTCTTCGGGGATCTTCATTCCTCGAGGCACGAACAGGTGGCGTTGCCGCAGTTCGCGCAGCCGCGGGCACAGATCGAAGCCCAGCAGACGCGACAGCGCCATCGCGAAGTCGGTGTAGCCGTGCGTGTCGACGGCGAGCTGGGACGTCTCGATGCGTTCCTGCCGCACGACCCCTTCGATCGCCGCACCGGCCTGCCGCTCGTTGAGCACGATCGGCTGGGCGTGGAAGATTCCCCAGCGATCGCGCACGTGGCTGTACACGCCGATGGAAGCTGTCTGACGCCGTGGATCCTGGCGTGCCTGCCATACGCGGCGGCTGGTCTCCAGGCTCATCATGTCCGACGAGGCCAGATCTGCGCGGCCCCAGGTCGTCGCGATGGCATGGCGCTGCATGAACTCCAGCACCGCCTGGCAGGCCAGCGCCAGGCGTCGCTCATCGCCCGCCCAGCGCATGGCTTGGCGGATGCTGGTGGCCGACAGTTGCGGGATCATGCGCGCGCATTCTGCAGCCGTCAGGCTCGTGCCGTGCGCCAGGATGCCGGCGTAGACCATCAGCAGTTCCTGGCCTGATCTTGGCTCGCGCCCGAGCATGATCCAGCTGAAGCGCACCTGCGCATCCACGGCCAGGATGACCTCGGGCAACTGCACCTCGCCGATGCGCTGGTCGAGTCGCGTGCGCAACTTGGTGACTTGCGGATCTTCTTCGTCGGCGGCCAGCGGCGCCAGGTGCAGTTCATCATCCACGCGCAGCAATCCTGCGCGCGTGGCGGCAGCCACCGCGTCGACGCCGGCGCGAACGCGTGCAAGCAGCGGCGCGAGGAAGTCGCTCGCCTTGGCCGGCAGTTGCAGCCGGGCGTAGTGCCGCCGGGCCTCAGCTTTCCAGCGCTCGTCGGGCAGGAACAGCCGCTCGCGGCCGCGGAAGCTCAGGGAATGCTCAATCCAGACCGAGCCGTTGCGCAGCGCTCGGCGCAGGGCGAACAAGGTGGCGACTTCCAGCGCCCGCAAGGCACGGTCGCGGTCAAGGTCGGCAATGGCTTCTCGCCATGCCGGGCCCAGGCGCGGCGCCGTGACCTCGGCCGGCAGGCTCTTGGTGCCGGCCGCGTACTGGGCGCGCAGCTTGTCCAGCGCGTCCAGGACCGGATGCTCGCCTGTGGCCTGCCAGGACAGCCCGCTCACGGCCACCAGCAGCGAGCGCACCGGTGCATTGGCGTCGATCAGGTGCTGGCGGATGACCGACGCCCGACTGGGTGCGCGCCTGGCACGCTTGGCCGCGACCAGATCTCTCAGGCGCGCGCGCAGTTCGACATCCGGTACGGTCTCCTGCGCCACAAGATCGGCCAGCTCCCGAAGCAACTGCTGGTACTGCTGGGCCCAGTCGACAGTGGCGCTCACGCCGTCGGCGCAGTGCCGCCACAAGTCGGCAACGCGGCGCTGGAACATGAGGATGAGCTGGTCGGTGGCTGTCAGCAGGCAGTAACGCAGGAAGCAGGCCATCTCGAGCGTGCGCGCCGGCTCCTTGATCCGGGCGCTGACCGAGGGCGGCCTGCTGGCCATGCGCCGCGCATAGCGGCGCACCAACACGTCGTTGAGATCACCCAAGTGTTGATCGATGCCCAACTCCGTCAGGAACGCGATGCGCTCGAGCACCTCGGCGATCTGGCGTGTGGAGTGCTTGGCCGGTGCGCTCCACAGCCAGCTCTGGCAGTGCTGACCGTCCGCTCGGGTGCAGTCCAATGCCAACGACCAACGCTTCAAGGTGACGGCCAATGCCGCGGCTCGGATGGACTGGGCCGTGACGGCCTCGAGCTCGGTCAGTGCCGCCGCCACCAGGCCGCGGATGACGCGGTCGTGCACGATGAGCAGCCGGTGTTCGTAGAGCCAATGCCGGGCATGCAGGAGCAGCCGTTCGCGGTCGGCGCTGTGCGCCACCTCATCGCGCAGGATCCGTACCAACGCGCGGCGCTGGTGCTCAGTCATCCAGGCGAAGCCCAGTACCTCGCAGGCCTGCTGCTGGTGATCGAACAGGGTGCGGCCGCGGGCGTACAGTGCACGCAGCGACGCAAGGTCTGGCGCCTCGAGGTCCAACATCTGGCCCAGGTGACGCAGCAACAACGCTGGCACCGCGCGCACGCTGTTCAGTGGCCGGCCGCTCATGCGCACAAAGCCGATGTGCAGCGCCAGCCCCAACTTGTGGTTGTCGCCCCGCCGCCGTGCGATCAGCTCAAGCTCGCCGCGACTGAAGCTGAAGAAGGCCTGGAGCTCGAACTCGGTAAGTTCACGCGGGAGGTCGCGCAGGCCCAAGTACGATGTCTGCCAGCCTTGCATCGCCGCTGCTCCTCTTGGATCGGAAAGCAGCCAAAGATACGCCCCGCCGCAGTGAACAGCAATCCTTTTGAAATCAACAACTTATAAAACCAGAGCCGCGCCGCTACTGGCGATCGGAACCGTCACTTTTTGCACTGAAATCAAGGGGACACCAATCAGATCACCAATCTGATCAGCGATGCGGTCGGGGCAGGGCGCATCAAGCGCAAAGACGCCGGTGCAGGCAAGAAGTTCGCCGAGTACGTTCCCTACTGGGCTTGACGCGTTAAATCCCCGTCATCAGAGGGCGATCCGATTGGAGCGTCATGTAGGCTCCTATTGCAACCGTTGCTTGCCAACGGTTGAGGGCGGAATATATTCAAGTAAGCATTCCCGGTGGGTCAAAGTTCAACCCGCCCCGACAACACCAATGCTGTCATATACGTTCTACCGTTCCTTTTCCGCCCATGGCGGCCAGACATATGCTGAACGCGGCAGATGGAGCAAACTCAACACGACGCCGTATTGCTCCGCATGAACTTTCATCTCGCGTAGGGGGGTATCTGCCCTGGCATGCGGAAACCAGATTGATGCGGGGACTTGAGTGCCTGGCCGGTCGTGCTTGATGTCTGCGTCGGCGGCGAGCGCTCCATCCGGCACCGGAATCACGTTGTTGCGTGTCCGGAAGAAAGCGCCGGCCTTGGCCGCCGGCTCGCTCGACCATGCCCAGTTGATGAAGCCATCGTTGGACATCACGAGCACGGCCTTCTCATCCGTGTACTGCAACCACTTCAGGATCGCCGCCGTCAGCGACACGCCATAGCGATCGGCGCAATGCCCAAGCAAGTCTAGATCGACGGCGGCAGTGACCTGCTTGCGGTAGTCATCGAGCGGCATCAGCAGGTACGAAGCGAACAGGTCGGCCTGGCCTTCAATGTCCTTGTCGTCCTTCGACCAGTTCAGCATGTCGGCGTCGCTGCATTGGAACGACTCCCTGAGTTGCCGGTGCAGGATGTAGTGCCCAAGCTCATGGGCCTGCGTGAAGCGCACGCGTCCAGGTGAAGATACCGCTTCGTTGTAGAGCAGCAGCCACTCCTTTCGCCCATCGCCAGGGAACAGCGCACCGTCAAAGCCCTTGATGTTCGCTGCCTGCACTTGGGTAATGGGATCTGACCATCCGAAGATGCGGGCTGCCTCCATCGCGAGCGACGGCACATCCACCGGAAAACGATCCACGCCGTGTGCGGCGCTGAACACCTCGGCCAGTTTCGCCAGCCGGTTGGCTGCGCGTTGCGGTGTCCAGACCTCCGTCATTACGAGTTCTTCTTGAAGGTGCTCAGTATTTTGCGAAGCTGCTCTTTCGCATCGGGCTCGAGCTTCTGATAGCCGCGGAAAAAAGCCTCGTCTAGATGACGCTCTTCTGGGGCGCGTACATCCTCTTCTAGAAAGTAAGCAGCCGCAACACCCAGTGCGTCGGCCAATGCCGTGAGCTTTTCTGCCGAAGGTCGCTGGGATTCGCGGTTTTCAAGTTCCCAGAGGTAACTCTTACTGAGCCCTGCAAGCTCAGCCAACTTTTCGAGCGTCAGCCCGCGCTGCTTACGCAACTCATGCAGCTTCTCGCCGAGACGTGTCGCCATGGTCCGTCTCCTATCCAACAGTGATGGTTGAGAGTACCACGGTACCGAACTTTTTCTTTGACATCCGAGAAAACACGGTCATGCTCAGCAATTCACGGGGCCCGCAGACCCTGTTTAGTGATCGCGGAGTGATTGGGTGTGAGATTGGCACTATCGACGAAGCGGCCACGTTCGGCGACATCGTTGTCGTCGCTATCCCCATGAAACATTACCAAGCCGTTCCGGTGGAGCCGCTGGTCGGCAAGATTGTCATCGACACGAACAACTACTATTCGGATCGCGACGCTGGAATGCCGGAGCTTGAAGACGAGAAAACGACCAGCAGCGAGCTGTTGGCGAATCACCTTCCCAGGTCGAAGGTTGTCAAGGCGTTCAACGCGATCCTTATGCCGCACTTCGATCGCGATGGTGAGCCCGCCGGCGCGCTCTGCCTTTTTGCGGCGACGACGCGGAGGCGAAGAAGATCGTCGCAGATCTTCACAATCAGTTCGGCTACGACGCGGTCGACGTCGGTCCTCTCTCTGAGGGCTGGCGATTCCAGCCTGGCACTCCTGTTTACTGCATCCGCTTCAACAGAGAGTGGATCAAACGCGCCCTAGCCGAAGCAACTCGGTAGCTGCGTTGTGCGCGCGGCGCCGCCGCCGCGGACCAGCCTATTTATCGGGGATATTGTTTAGCCGAAGTCCAGTTGGCACGCCCGGAGCACTGTTGATTCGCCCTCTGGCGGAACTCCATCGGTAGGCCGACGGTCGCGATGTCCATCGTCACCAACGTCTGCGGAGCAGCAATATGGTACGACTCCGGGAACATCGAAGACCTGCCGGGATCTAGTGGACGCCCCTGAGCACTCGCGCGCTCGCCGACTTGACGTGGCGCCGCGCTATCCGATGATGCCTCGAGCTCGAAGCTCTGCCAACTTCTCGACCGGAATGCCAAGCATCGACTTCAAGACTTCGTCGGTATGTTGACCAACGCGCCACCCTCGTCGACTACCAAGTCATTTCATGAGACGTATCGATAAGTCCTGAGCCTGGGCGACAAGGAGCGAGGGGTTTGGATAAGCGCTTTCCGTGCTCGTGCGCCAAGATTCAGATTCGGAGTCCCGGTTCGCGCGTTGCCACCCGATGCGCCGATAGCGACTCTGAGATGGAGGCCATCGTGCCGTACTGAAACTTGGCTATTAGCCGTTTTTAGCGAGACAGAATCATGGAGACAACGCAAGCGAGCAAAGAGGCCGGAGTCGGAAGCAGGAAGCTCTTTGAGAACGACAAAATCATCGTTTGGGACTTTGTTCTGCCCGCAGGCGAAGAGACCCCTGTTCACACGCATGACCATTCGTACATGTGGTTCGCAGTCCAGGGGGCGCCTCTTCAAATCTACGACGAGCATGGGAACGACGTGGGCCTGTTCCCGGTTCCCACCAACGGCATCTTTGAGCTCAAAGTCCAAGACGGCACCATTGAGGTGATGTCGGAGATTGGCAAGGGTGTCAAAGTACCAGCAAAACACAAAGCAAAGAACGTCGGGACCGAGGACTACCGAGAAATTCTGGTGGAGTGGAAGTAGGCCTTTCAGCTCTTCCAGTTGGCAAACCACGCACTGGCGCTCCAAGTGTGGGCGTCAGTGGCCGAACCTTCGCTCAGGCAATCCCATTCAAACGGAGGGGAGAGCGCCCGCGAGATGTCTTCAAACGACCTCGAGAAGTTTGCGGTATTTGCTGGGCGCAAAACCCTGCATCCCAACGAAGAAGCGCGTGAAGTTTCCAGCCGTATCGAATCCCAGGTCAAAGGCAATGTCCTGCAGGGAGATGTCGCGCTGAGCAACCTTCTGCAGGCTCGCTTCCATCTTCAACATGCTCAGAAACAAGGTGGGCGGCAGTCCGGTCGACTTCTTGAAAAGCCTGAAGAACTGCGCGCGTGACAACCCAGCTAAAGCCGCCATGTCCTCAGGGCTGCTGAGCATGTCACCGTCGCCAAGCATGCGTTCGACAATCTTTCGAATGCGCGCGTCGTAGTCGCGCTCAACCCGTGCGCTTGCGAGCTGAGGGGTGAGCGTCCAGTCCAACCATCTTGAAAGCCTGCTCGGAGCATAGGAGCCTAGTCCCCATCAACAACTCTTGGTGGACACGTGAGCACTATCCCCGATCAGCAAGCCGGCACACGCCGGCGACGTCGCATTCACAGCGACGAATTCAAGGCAAACGCTGTGGCCAGCTGCATGCAGCCGGGCATGTCGATGGCGGCGGTGGCAATGGCCCACGGCGTCAACGCGAATCTGCTGCGCCGATGGGTTCGCGACGCAGAGATGAACTCGGCAACCACCGTCGTCAGCGCGACCACCGTCGAGGGCCCCAAGGCGCAAGAAGCCAAGACAGTGTTCGTCCCGGTCAGCTTGCCGCCACCAGTGCAGCCGGCTCATAGCCCGGACGTTCGCATCGAGCTGCGACGTGGGCCGATCGCGGTCACCGTGACCTGGCCGGCGAGCGCCGCAAGCGAGTGCGCGGCCTGGATGCGCGAGTTGCTTCGATGATCCGCATCGACGCGATGTGGCTGGCCGCAGACCCTATCGACATGCGCGCCGGCGCCGAGCGCCTGTTGGCGCGCGTTGTGCAAGTCTTCGGCGCAGCGCAGGCGCACCATGGCTACCTGTTCGCGAACGCCCGCGGCACGCGTGTCAAGCTGCTGGTGCACGACGGCTTCGGCGTGTGGTGCGCGGCGCGCCGGCTCAACGCGGGGCGCTTCGTCTGGCCCAGCACGACCGATGCGACGCCTTTGCTGTCGCTCACACCTGCGCAGTTCGACGCCTTGGTCCTGGGCCTGCCCTGGCAGCGGCTTCCCGAGCTGAGCGTCATCACGCGAGCCTGAGGAGCCGGCGCCAACGCCAACGCCACCTGCCCCAAGCGTTGACGGGGGATGTGCCGATGTTGGCATCGGCGTGCACTGGCATCATTCAACGCATGCTTGGTGCGCGTGATCTTCCTGTAGCGAATCCTTCGGGACTGTCCGCCGAGACAGCTGCGCTGGTTGCTCAGCTGCTCCAGCGGGTGCAAGACCAGCAGCAGCAACTGGCCGAGCATGGCCGTGTCCTTGCGCAGCGCGACCAGGCGCTCGCCGAGCGCGACGCGCTGCTGCAGCGCAAGGACCGCGAGATCGCCCTGCGCGAGGCCAAGATCGAGAAGATCACCTTCGAGCTGGCCAGGCTCAAGCGCTGGAAGTTCGGCGCCAAGTCCGAGGCCATGAACGCCGAGCAGCGCCGCCTGTTCGAGGAGACGCTGGCCGAGGACGAGGCGGGCCTGCGCGAGCAGCTCGAGCGGCTTCGGCGTGAAGCCGCCGCGGCTGCGGCCGCCGCAGCAGCCTCGGACACAACGACCAAGGCGCCCTCGCGCCGGCCGCGCCGCAACCCGTTCCCGATCACTTGCGCCGTGTCGAACACCACCACGAGCCCGAGCGCACCGACTGCCTGGAGCCCGGCTGCGGGCGCCCGATGACGCGCATCGGCCAGGAGGTCAGCGAGCGCCTGGACATCGTGCCGGCCGAGTTCTTCGTGCACCGCCACATCTATGGCAAGTGGGCCTGCCGCTGCTGCCAGGTGCTGCGCCAGGCGCCCAGCGTGGCAGAGGTCATCGAAGGCGGTATCGCTGCCAGCGGCTTCGTCGCGCACACGCTGATCAGCCGCTTCGTGGACCACATGCCGTACTACCGGCAAACGACCATCAACGCCCGCAGCGGCGTGCACACCGCGCTCCACGCTGGCGTCCATCACCGGCCAGGCCGGCGCGGCGCTGCAGCCGCTGCACGAGGCGCACAGGCGCTTCATCCTCAGCTGTGCGGTGCTGCACGCCGATGAGACACCCGTGTCCCTGCTGGACCCAGGCGCGGGCAAGACGCGAAGAGCCTACGTCTGGGCCTACGCCAGAAGCTGGCACGACAAGGTGCCTGGGGTGATCTACGAGTTCTGCCCGGGACGCGGGGCGCAGTACCCGCTGGCCTTCCTGGGAGGCCGAGAGAGACACGGCAGACGATGGTCGGGCACGCTGCTGAGTGACCGCTACAGCGCCTACGAGACTGTGGTCGATCCCCGGCTGTATCCGGACCGCCTGGGCGCCGCCTGCGCCGCGCACGCGCGCCGCAACTTCGAAGAGTTGACGCACGACGGCACCAGCGTGGTGGGCCTGGAGGCGGTGCGTCGCTTCGCGCGCATCTATGGCGTCGAGGCGCAGCTCCAAGACCTCAGCGACGATGATCGCCGGGCACAACGCCAGCAGCTCGCCAGGCCGCTGTGGGAAGAGCTCAAGCACTGGCTGCAACTGGAGCGCAGGCTGGTGGCCGACGGCGGCCCGACGGCCAAGGCCATCGACTACACGCTGGGGCACTGGACCGCGCTGACGCGCCACCTGAACGACGGCGCGGTCGCCATCGACAACAACCACCTGGAGCGCCAAATCAAACCGTGGGCGATGGGTCGCCGGGCATGGATGTTCGTGGGCAGCGAACTGGCCGGCCAGCGAGCGGCCATCGTGATGAGCCTGGTGCAGTCGGCGCGCCTGAACGGCCACGACCCTGGGCCTACCTGCGCGACGTGCTGCAGCGCCTGCCGACGCAGCGCGCCAGCCAGATCGAGGACTTGCTGCCGCACCGATGGCAGCCCGCGTGCGACGCAGCACCATGACCTTGCTCACGCAGACCGTGATGGTCCGGGCGAACATCGACGTCGACCGCATGAGCGCGCAGCAGAAGGTTGATCTGGCTGACGAAATCCACGTCCAGCAGCCCAACCTGCTGGCCTCCATCCTTGTGTTGCCTCGCTACGGGGTCGACATGCTGCAGCTTGAAGTGCCCATCCACGTTCTGCTGGTCGCCTTCCAGGCCATGAAGCACTGCGGGCACGCCGTGCCGACGATCTCTGAAGACGTCCAGGAAACCTCCTTGCGGCGGCTGACGGCGACGATGGAGTTCACCGAAGGCGTGCCGCCAGCCCTCGTCGAGCAGATGATCACGAAGTCCTGCGTCGACCACCCTGAGCGCTACCTGCTTGCGTTCGTGTACGGCTATCTCGGCGAGCACGATCTGTTGCGCGTGAGAACTGACGCCGAGAAGTTCTTGCTGCTGGCCGCCCTCAGCCTCGTGGAGTGTGTGGCCTACGTCGGAGCACAGCTGCAGTCCAAGTGACCCGCGTGCGGCCGGTCAAGATGGTCGGACTGGACGCTCACGCTGAGGGAGCGTTCGAGGAGGAGACAGCGTGAGAATCTCCGAGAAGATGGATGCGATGAGGTTCTCCATGTCTTGCACGTTCGGCGGCTCGAGCTGCCCGAGCGCATCGAGGACGTCGTCGCGTCCTCGTGCAAGGCGGGGACTCAGAACCTCCACCGGACGCTCGAAGAACTTGGGATGGGTGCTTCCCGCGAAGCGACGGTCAACCTCTTTCAACCAATGCGGGTTGAGGTAGAAGGCGAGCAGGACGGTCTTCGCCCCGGTCTCTCTGTAGTGGTAGTAGTGAGGTTCCCACGCGTTAATCATGAGTGCGCTTTGCGCCGTAACGGGATACTCCTTGGCACCGACGCCAAACTGAATGTCCGCCCCACCTATCTTGAAAACGATGTGACATTCTCTGTGCGCATGGAGGACCATGGAATGGTCCAGGCGCACGAGTACGGCCCTTCCGAATCGGCCATGAATGATGCGTAGAGGGTCGGACATCGAAATCTCCCGAAGAACTCAACCGCGGTCACGACTACGCCAAGCCTTGCTACGCAGTCACTTTTTCTGACTTGGAAGAGCGGTCGGCGGCCTGGAGCGATGCCGATGCTTCAACCAAGAAGAAGCGGGCAACCATTTCCTTTGTGATTTCGATTGCCCGCTTGAGGCTCATGTCGATGTGGTCGGTGAGCGTCTGTAGCGCTTCCTCGGTCCTTCGTAGTGCGATGAAGTCGATGACGTTCATGTGCGCATCGAACGACGTAAGGTTCCACGACGACAGCTGCTCGATGTCTACGTGGCGAGCGACGTGGATTCGACGCGTGACGATATCCATGAACGACATGATCTCCTTGTTGTGCGAGAGCGCAACAAGCCTTCGGTGAAATTCTTCATCGGCGAGAACCATGTCTCCGGTGGACATCGCCGCGGAATGCTTCATCACGTCGACCCAGAAACCCTTGACCGAAGCGATGTCGGCGTCTGATGCGCGCTGGATTGCCAGCATCACGGCTCGACGCTCCAGGGCGATGCGAACTTGGTAGAGGTCAAAGACCTCGTCGACGCTGATCGCCTTGCGGTAGAACCCCTTGTTCAAAACGAACTCCAGCAAGCCTTCTGCAGCAAGCCGATTAAGAGCTTCCCGGAGGGTGGCCCTCGCAACACCAAACTGCTCACCGAGTTGCTTTTCATTGATTCGGGCGCCCGGCCTGAAGTCGTACCGCATTGCCCGGTCGCGTAGCTCGTAGTAGAGCCGCTGCACGTTGCTCTCGTCCCTGACTGTCGCAGCTCTCGCAGGCTGCATTTGCTTGATCTTCGAGGACTTCACGGGCTGGACTGGTTCGAGACCGCCGTTATTCCGCTTCCTTCGCCCACCGCAAAGCCGTGCGCCTTGCCCCCGAAGCGCAGAGAGCTTCTACCAAGGGATTTCCATGACGCCGATTGCATATTCATGAGCTCAAAAGATAAGTGTCGACACGTGTACCGACATAGAGTTGTAGAACTTTTACCGGCCTGCTTCAAATGCGAGGTTTCCCTATCCCAGCGGCATTCGGCGCTCGAGCCTTTGTCGCCTTCGCGAGGCGCGCTCGGTCCGGTCTCAACCCTGAAAGGTCCGAATGAGCCTTCACCCAGTCAGCCTCGACGACAAGTACACCTTCGCCCATGGTCGGGTCTTCATTTCCGGCACCCAGGCACTGGTGCGGCTACCGATGACTCAACACATGCGCGACCGGGCGCTCGGGCTCAACTCCGCTGGATACATCACCGGTTACCGCGGTTCGCCACTCGGCACCTTTGACGAGCAGCTCAACAAGGCTGCCAAGCCTCTCGCCGCCCACAACGTCGTGTTCGTGCCGGGTGTAAACGAAGACCTGGCTGCCACGGCGGTCTGGGGTTCGCAGCAAGCCGAGGCCAGCGGAGAAGGAAAGTACGACGGCGTGTTCGCCATGTGGTACGGCAAGGGGCCCGGCGTTGACCGTACGGGTGACGCCTTCCGGCACGGGAACCTGGCGGGCTCATCGAAGCATGGCGGCGTCCTGGTCCTGATGGGCGACGACCACACCTGCGAATCCTCGACGACCTGCCATCAGAGCGAGTTCGCGATGGTAGACGCCATGATTCCCGTGCTGAGCCCCGCCGGCGTCCAGGAAATCCTGGACTTCGGCCTTTTCGGCTGGGCACTGTCTCGCTACAGCGGGTGCTGGGTCGGCATGAAGTGTGTCAAGGACACCGTGGAGGCTACCGCTTCCATCGACGTCGACGTAGACCGCGTTCGCATCGTTCTGCCCGACAACGTGGAAATGCCCGCGGACGGCCTGAACCTCCGCCAGCCGGACACGCCGCAGGCCCAGGAAGCCAGGCTGCACCGGCACAAGCTCGAGGCCGTGAAGGCCTTCGCGCGCGCCAACGCCATCGACCGAATCGTCGTGGATGGCGCCTCGGCGAAGCTGGGCATCGTTACACACGGGAAAAGCTACCTCGACGTGCTGCAGGCCCTGCACGACCTGGACCTCACGGAAGAGCAGGCGGGCCAGGTCGGGCTCCGCATCTACAAGGTCGGCATGACCTGGCCCTTGGAGCCCACCGGGGCCGTGCGCTTCGCGGAAGGGCTCCAGAAGGTCATCGTCGTGGAGGAGAAGCGCAGCCTGCTCGAGACCCAGCTCAAGGAGCAGCTCTACGGAAAAGTCGGCGCGCCCGCCATCATCGGGAAGCTCGATGAGGAGGGACAAAGCCTCTTCCAATCGGAAATGGCGCTCGACTCCAATCAGATCGCGGTCGCCATTGCCGAGCGCCTTCTGCAGCTTCACGACGGCAAGCCTGAAGGCCTGCGCCAACGGCTCGACGAGATTCGCTCCATGCGCGTCCCAAAAGGCGTCATCGACATCCTGTCTCGCAGCTTCTACTTCTGCAGCGGCTGTCCCCACAACTCATCGACGGTGCTCCCGGAAGGCAGCAAGGGCTACGCTGGGATTGGGTGCAGCTGGATGGCCCAGGCGATGGACCGCTCCACCACCGGGTACACGCAGATGGGTGCTGAGGGCATGTCGTGGGTCGGCGAGGCTCCGTTCTCCAAGCGCCAGCACATGTTCCAGAACATCGGCGACGGGACCTACTTTCACTCGGGTCTGCTGGCCATCCGAGCCGCAGTCGCGGCGAAGACCAACATCACCTACAAGATTCTGTTCAACGACGCTGTGGCCATGACGGGAGGTCAGCGCCACGACGGACCGCTTGACGTTCCCACCATCGCGCACCAAGTCCATGCCGAGGGCGTCAAGCGCATCGTGGTCGTCAGCGACGAGCCCGAGAAGTACCCTGCTGGCATCAATTGGCCCCAGGGTTTGACCGTTCACCATCGCGACGACATCAACGTCATCCAGAAGGAGCTGCGGGAGATTGAGGGAGCTACCGCGCTCATCTACGACCAGACCTGCGCTGCGGAGAAGCGACGCCGGCGCAAGCGCGGCAAATTTCCGGATCCGGCCAAGCGACTGCTTATCAACGACCTCGTCTGCGAAGGGTGTGGCGACTGCGGCGTGAAGTCCAACTGCGTGTCGGTCCAGCCGCTGGAGACAGAGCTAGGTCGGGGTTGTACGCCCAAACCCTCGAAATTTCCCGCTACGGGGATTACCCCCAGTCAATCCCCGCCAGAATCGCTTCCAAGTCAATCGGATTGCGGTTGTCTCTGAAGGCATAGTGCCCCAGGAAATGCAGATGCTGCCACGCCGCTGGTGAAATCCGCCTGAGCAAATCCAATGCCTTGTCGTTCCCCGTTGCCAGACACCGGCCAAGAAGTCCCGACAGCAGCATCGAGTTGTAGGCGATCACCACATTAGCGATCAACCGGCCACACTGGTTGCTGATGTCCACTTCCAGGTCGGTACGCCCGGTAAGTTCCTTTTTACCGTTGACCTGGGCGATGGTCGAGCGCAGCTGGTGGTAGGACTCAATGCGGTTTTCAGAGCGGTGGACATCACGCTGCAATTGAGGATCGCGCAAGTAGCGCAGCGTGTAGATAGTGCGGATCAGCTTGTCGTACTCGAAGAGGGCCTTGCGCGTGCGGTGGTGCCCGGACAGGGTGCAGATTTTGCGCACCAGCACACTTTGGCTCATTTCCTTGAGTCCCAGGGTGGCGGCAATGTGATCCAAGTTGGATTTTTCAGCGGCAATCAGATGACGGTCAATCTGTCCCACTGGCTGAATCAGGAAATCAGCATAACCCTCCTGGCCAGGGCCACGGTAGAGGTGCTTCAATTGCGCATGCAAATTGGTAAAGCGTGGCGCCAGGTTCATGCCAAACCAGTGCAGGATGGCAAAGTTGGCCATGTTGATGCTGTGCATGTCGCCCGTGATCGTGGTTGGCTTGATGTCGGACGTGTTGTTGTAGCAAATGTCAAACACCCAGTAGCTCTCATGCTGGTTGGCGCCCAGCAACTGGGTTTGCAGCGCCACATGGTTGGCCAGCAAGGTATAGGCGACAACGCCACGGTCCTTGCCAAAATACTTGCGTGAATGGCGGGCCTTGAGCGTCGGAGAGGCTGCCGCAAACTTTTGCCCGTCCACGCTGCCGTACAGCACCTCCATGTCGATGGAGTAGTACGGGAAGATGGGCAGGCTGGCGATGAAGTTGCTGAGGATGTCGCTCGCCTCAATCAGCGTGGCCGGCCGCAGGTGCTGCTGGTGCGAGGCTTCCAGAACGTGATACGGGATGTCGCAGGTTTCGGCCATTTTGAAGTTGCCATGGTTCATGGCCTGCGCAATGATCACGGCCATCAGGCTGTCAGCGTCGGCGACTTTCTTGGCGTACCGTGGCTGCAAGGGTGTCATGGCCGAGAGAAAGTTGCACCTTTCATTCACAAACCGGAATACGTCGGCAACGTCGCGCGCATGGAGCTTGCCGTAGAACCCTTGCTGCAGTTGCTTGTCCTTGTCTGCCTTGGGCCGGTGCCACGTCAACGTTTGTTTGACTGGGTCAAACTCCAGGTGCTTGAGCTTGCCGCTGCGCAGTTCCGAATCGAATGCCCGCCACTGAGTATCGAGTTCGACAAACAAGGCATCAAGCGTTTGGTCAACCGGCTGACGCAACCAAGGGATGTCCAGCGCCTTGAGGGCTTCGGCCTTGGCCTCCAGGGATACCAGGTCATCGGCAAAACGCCGGTGCTGCACACTGTCGTCAAGATAAATGTCCCCCGCATCAAGGCGTTTGCGCAGTTGCCGATAGACCCAAAACTCGTACCGGTCGCCACGCAGGCCCACTGGCTTGCCATCCTGGTCAAAGCTCAGCAGGAAGTTTCTCAACCTGGTGGGTATCGTGCGCTGTGGAATGTCCTCCAGCGGCTGATTGGCAAGGCGCTGTTGACGGACAAAGACTTCTTTCATCCATTGCAGCGCTGCCAGCCAGACCTTGCCGCTGGCGCTGCTGCTTGCGAAATCCAGGGCGAGAGCCAGTGGGCGCAAATTTTTCGTGCAAAGTCCGCTTTGCTTGTCCACCGCTTGCCAGCGCAAATCCATCTGGCTGACAGGCGTCTGCGTCAGGAGCTTGCCGGTCGAGCGCAGCTTCTCCTCGGGCATGATGCGGAAGGCCCGGTGGCGCACGGTGCCGAAAGGCGTCACATCAGTGAGCGAGTCATCCACATACAGCAGGAGCAATTCGCCCACGCGTGGCGTGGTTTGCTGCCGTTCATTGTGTATTTGGACGGCCTGCTGGTTCGCGACTTCTTTGGTGTCGTCTTCAAGATGGCGCGTGTGGTAGCCAAAGGCTTCCACCACGTTGTCCGTGAGTTGTCGGTAGCGCTGCCAGGCGTAGCACAGCAAATAGAGGTTGGTCTGACCGGGCTTGAATCGCCGCAAATCGTAGATGGTGTAGAAGTTCGCCAGACTGGCGTAGTAGGCGATGTTGAGTTGCGAGATATCAAGGCTTGGCAGCAGGGCTTTGGCGATGGCATACAAGGGAGCCAGGGTGAGGCGTTTTTGGCGTTCCAAGCCCATCTGGCGGTAGCGAAAGCTCTTGGCGTCCTGCTTCAGGGCAGCCAATTCGGACAAGGCGTCATCACGTTCCAGCAGTTGCTGCAGCGCTTTGCGTGCCGTATCGGTCAGGTCCACTTCTACAAGTTTTTCCAGGCGTTCACGCTCGACTGATAGTGCATTCGTGATCAGGTCTTGCAGCGTGGTGTAGCCCGGCCGCACGATGCGCTGGCCAATCAGGAATACCATCAGCTCAGCCAGCAAGAAAGTAGGGGTTACGTCCGTGCGTGCCAGCAGTGTTGCCTTGGCCCGCAACGCGGGCAGATCGTCGTCTGAGCACATGCGGTAGCCAAACAATTTGGCAATTTTATTGCGCTGCACATAGTATTCGCTGGTGTGTAACGGCGCATTGACAAGCGTCTGGCCCGGGAAATATCGCTGCAAAAGGAAATCGACGTCCTCATGTTGCACGTCGTCAAGAGAGAATTGAAAGAAGGCTTGCTTGGCTTTGAAGTACCCAATGTGCAAAAGGCAATAGACCTGTGCCAGAACGCTTTTGCGCCCCAATGCGAGGGCGCGTTCCGCATCGGTCATGGCAAAGAATGCGATGCGTTGGAAGTCGTCGAAATTTGGAATACCGTAGAGGGCTGTTTTTTCGGCCTCTGAAAGGATGGTCAGTCGCGCATTGCGGTCACCGCGCACGTGGGACTTTCAAAGGAATGTGGTTGGTATGCATGGTTTTGTAATATGGTCAATATCTTTGGTGGTTCACGATACACTGACTAAGTGACTAGCAAAGTGACATATTTTTGTGTTCAATCGACCCATTTGCTGTGTGTCACGCGAACGTTCGTTCAGGTGACACGATGCTGATCGGCTACATGCGCGTTTCCAAGGCGGATGGCTCCCAGGTTTTGGACATGCAAAGGGATGCATTGCTTGCCGCCGGCATTTGTGCTGAGCATATTTATCAAGATTTGGCATCTGGAAGCCTGGACGCACGGCCCGGACTCATCAACTGCCTGAAAGCGTTGCGGGCAGGCGATACGCTGCTTGTGTGGAAACTTGATCGTCTTGGCCGTAATTTGCGCCACCTCATCAACACGGTGCATGAGCTGACAAGCAAAGGTGTCGGCTTCCAGGTGTTGACAGGGCATGGCGCCTCCATCAATACGAGAACGCCTGAAGGTCAACTGGTGTTCGGCATCTTTGCGGCCCTGGCTGAATTTGAGCGGGCGCTGATTTCAGAGCGTACCAAGGTGGGCTTGGCGTCTGCCCGCGCGCGTGGACGCAATGGGGGCGGTCAGTACAAGATGACGTCGGCGAAATTGCGCCTGGCCATGGCGGCCATGGGCCAAAAGGAAACGGTCGTGAGCGACCTATGCAAGGAGTTGGGAGTCACGCGGCAAACCCTTTACCGGCATCTTGGGCCAGATGGGGTACTGCGCCAAGATGGCCAAAAGCTGTTGGAACGGTGAGAAAAAGCGGGATTCTGAAATTTTCGTGGATTTGGGCGTAGAACCCCAGGTCGCAAGCGGACCATTGACCAGTCGTCCTGCAACAAGGACTACTCCTGCGTGAAGGGCTTCTGCCCCAGCTTCGTTACGGTGCTTGGCGGCTCGCTTCGCAAGCCAGAGCGAGTCGCCGACTCCGGCGGCTTGTTCGTCGCTCTTCCGGAGCCAGAACTGCCATCGCTTGAGCGCGGCGTCTACAGCATCCTCGTCACGGGCATGGGCGGCACCGGCGTAGTGACCATCGGCGCGATTCTCGGAATGGCTGCTCACCTTCAAGGCCTGGGGTGTGGCATCCTGGACATGGCAGGTCTTGCGCAGAAGGGCGGCTCAGTATGGAGCCACCTGCGGTTTGGCAAGTCGCCCGAGGCCATCAAGACCATCCGCATCGCGGCCGGAGGTGCGAATCTGGTACTGGGGTGCGACATGATTGTTGCCGGCAACTCGAAGACGCTGGCCGCTACAAGCAAGGGCCGCACGCGCATGGTCGTCAACACCCAGGAGACGATGCCGGGAGAGTTTTCTCGCAAGGCCGACATGCAGTATCCGCGAGGTAGCTTGCAGCGCAACATCGTGGATGCGGTCGGCGCCGAGGGCGCAGACTTCGTGGAGGCTGGGCGCATCGCAACAGGGGTCACTTCAGGAAACGGATCACAGCGTACGTTAAGCCTGCGAGGATGCCGGAATCCAGCGGTACAGAGTTGGCACGGACACGCCCAGGTTCTTGGCCACGTCGCGCGGCGGCACGCCGTTGGCCAGTAGTTTCCTGGCTGATTCGATCTTGCTGTCGGTCATTTTCCGCTTGCGCCCGCCTTTGCGGCCCAATTGGCGAGCCACTTCCAGTCCTGCGCGGGTACGCTCTGCCGTCAGTTCCCTCTCCATCTCGGCCAGGCTGGCCATGACGTGAAAGAAGAATCGGCCCGAGGGTGTTCCTGTGTCGATGGCATCGGTAAGGCTCTTGAACTGCACCCCTTGCTGGTGCAACTGGCCGACCAGCTCCACCAGATTCTTGACGCTGCGGCCCAGCCGGTCGAGTTTCCACACGACCAGGGTGTCGCCCTCACGCAGCATTTCCAGCGCCCTGGCCAGACCGGGCCGCTCGGCCCGGCTGCCGCTCATCTTGTCATCAAAGAGCCTGTGGCAACCCGCCTTGGTCAAGGCGTCGATCTGAAGATAGAGCTGGCCCCGTTGGCTTGAACAGATTCCGATTTCTTTAAGTGGATCCTGCGGGGTTAGGCTGCCTTGGCCGAAGGCCATGGCAGCGTCTGGAAGTACACCACGTCCGGCGTTCGGGCGCCGAGGCTCGAATGCGGACGTCGGGTGTTGTAGAAGTCGATGTAGCGCCCGATTCCGCTTCGGGCCTGGCTCACGTTCTCGTAGGCATGAAGGTACACCTCCTCGTACTTGATCGAGCGCCACAGCCGCTCGATGAACACGTTGTCGCGCCAGCAGCCCTTGCCGTCCATTGAGACTCGGATGCCGTGATCGTGCAGCAGGCCAGTGAACGCGCTGCTGGTGAACTGGCTGCCCTGGTCGGTGTTGAAGATCTCGGGCGTGCCGTATCGGGCGATTGCCTCTTCGACAGCATCGGTGCAGAACTCAGTGTCCATCGAGATCGAAACCCGCCAGGCCAACACCCGGCGACTGTGCCAATCGATCACTGCCGCAAGGTAGATGAAGCCTCGGGCCATCGGGATGTAGCTGATGTCCATTGCCCAGACCTGGTTGGCCCGGGTGATCGCAAGCGTGCGCAGCAGGTAGGGATAGATCGTGCGCCCGGGCCTCTTCTTGCTGGTGTTGGGCTTCCTGTAGAGCGCTGTGATACCCATGCGCCGCATCAGCGTGGTCATGTGCTTGCGGCCCACAGCGACGCCTTCGCCGCGCAAGAGATCGCGCAGCATGCGCGCTCCGGCGAACGGCAACTCCAAGTGCAGCTCGTCGATGCGACGCATCAGCTTGAGGTCCGCATCGCACACAGGTTTGGGCGCGTAGTACGCTGAGCCGCGGCTGATGTTCACCAACTCGGCTTGGCGCCGGATCGGCAGATCGTGGCTTCGATCAATCATCGCTTTGCGCTCAGCATGCCGGCCTTGATGAGCGCGCCTTCCAAAAAATCATTCTCCAGCGCCAATTGACCGATCTTGGCGTGCAGCGCCTTCAGGTCGATGGCAGGCTCTGGCGTTGCCTGCTCGCCGCCGAAGACATCGGCTGCCCGACTGAGTAGTTGGTTCTTCCAGTCGGTGATCTGGTTGGGGTGCACGTCATGCTGCTGCGCCAATTCGGCCAGCGTCTTGTCGCCGCGCACCGCTGCCAGCGCCACCTTGGCTTTGAATGCCGCTGAGTGCGTGCGGCGGGGTCTTCTGCTCATGTTCGCTCCAATCAACACAGGCGAGGTCCTCGCCTTCAGGAGCAGTTTCCACCCTTATCGAGCTGTTCAGTTTTCTGGGGCCAGCTCTCTCGATGCCGCCGAACGCGGCGTGCCTCAACACCGCGAGCGTGTGTTTCTGGTTTGCAGTCGGTCCAAGTCGCCGATTCAGCTTCGTTTGCCAAAGCGCGAGCACCAGCCGGTGGCCAACGTGATCGACTGGGACTATCCGGACTGGAGTCCCATCATCACGCCGAAGCGCAAGCCGGCGACCATTCGACGCATCGCAGCGGGCCGTGCGGCTTTCGGTGATCGGTTCGTCACGCCCTACTACTCCAAGGGCAGCGGCCTGACCGGCAGAAGCATCCACCGCCCCATCGGTTCCTTGACCACCGTTGACCGTTGGGCGGTCATCGACGGCGACCGCATGCGCATGCTCCAAATCCACGAGGCCAAGGCCGTCATGGGCATGCGCGAGGACTACGCCCTCCCGAAGGTGAAGAGGTCCGCGATGCACCTTCTGGGCAATGGTGTCTGTCCCCCTGTCATGGCCGATCTGTTGACCGCACTCCGGCAGGTTGCATGAGGCCGAGCCTCAAGCGTACCTGTGCTGAAATTGCATCGACTCACGCCAACCTTAGGATTTCTGACATGGCTTCAAAACTCGGGGAAAAGCTGAAGATCCTCCGAAAGAAAAAGGAGCTGACGCTTGACGCGTTGGCCGCCGAAGCCGGTCTAAGCAAAAGCTATCTCTGGGAGCTTGAAAACCGTGAGTCGCTTCGTCCATCGGCGGAAAAACTCCAATCGATCGCGACTGTCCTCGGCGTCGATATGGCCTTCTTTTTGGACGACTCAATCATGGCGCCAGCACAGGAACACCTAGGAGCGTGCGCGGCAGAAGGCGTGACGAGTGCGCGAAGGCTTGATAGATTTGGCGCATGCCCGTGAGCTACCTGCCCTATGAACCGCAGCAGCAAAGACTGCTTCCCGACGCCCTTCAAGACTGGCTGCCCGAAGGGCATCTGGCGTACTTCATCAGCGACAGCGTCGACAGCCTGGATCTGAGCGCCTTCCACGCCCGGTATGCCAAGGGCGGGCCGCGCAACCAGCCGTTCCACCCGGCCATGATGGTCAAGGTGCTGATTTACGGTTACGCCACCGGCACCTTCAGCTCGCGCAAGCTGGCGGCCAAGCTGCACGAGGACGTTGCCCTGCGGGTGCTGGCCGCGGAGAACTACCCGGCGCACCGCACGCTCTCGGACTTCCGGGCGCTGCACCTGCAGGAGCTGGCGGCGCTGTTCGTGCAGGTGGTGCGCCTGGCGCGTGAGTGCGGCCTGGTCAAGCTCGGCACGGTGGCGGTGGACGGCACCAAGCTCAAGGCGAATGCGAGCCGCCACAAGGCCATGAGCTATGACCGGATGGTCAAGGCCGAGGGCGAGCTCAAGGCGCAGATCGACGGCCTGCTCAACCGAGCGCGTGCCGCCGACGATCTGGAGAAGAACGAACCCGACCTGGACGTTCCCGGGGAGATCAAGCGCCGGGAGGACCGGCTCAAGGCGATCACTGAGGCCAAGCTGCGCCTGGAGCAGCGCCAGCGCGAGGCCGATGCGGCCCGCGGGCGCAGCGCCGACGACGAACGCAAACCCCGCGACAAGGACGGCAAGCCCAAGGGCGGGCGCTACAAGCGCGACTTCGGTGTTCCCAAGGACAGCGCCCAGGAGAGCTTCACCGACACGGACAGTCGGATCATGAAGCGCTCGGGCGGGGGCTACGACTATGGCTACAACGCCCACACGGCGGTGGACGAGAGCGCGCAGCTCGTGGTGGCAGCGGAACTCAGCAACAACGCCGCCGACAGCGACCGCCTGCCGGTGCTGTTGGCCGCGGTGAAGGCCAACCTGGGCGAGGATGCCCGACAGGTGCTGGCGGATGCGGGCTTCCGCTCGGAGGCCGTGTTCGAGCAGCTCAAGGACAGCCCGAGCGAGCTGATCGTGGCGCTGGGCCGAGAGGGCAAGCAGGCGCTGGACATCGACGCCGAACAATACCCGCGCACCGCAGCGATGGATGCCAGGCTGAAGACGCCCCAAGGCCGAGCGGCCTACCGCAAGAGGAAGTGGATCGTGGAGGCGCCCAACGGGTGGATCAAGAGCGTGCTGGGCTTCAGGCAGTTCAGCCTGCGGGGATTGAAGAAGGTCCAGGCCGAGTTCAAGCTCGTGTGTCTGGCGCTGAACCTGCGGCGCATGAGCGCATTGATGGCCAGATGAGGCCCGTGGCCGGGGGTGAATCCGCGCGCCGCTCGCCTGCGGCAGGCCGAGTAGGCGCCCTTGTGGTCGTTCGAGAACAGCCAACGCGCCGCGCGAGTGCTTGCGAGGCGCGCACAACTCAACGTGGGGTCACAGCGGCGCAGAAAAACTTCTGCCGCGCGGACTCCTAGGCCCGAGAGCAGCATCTTTCCTCCCGCGTCAGCAGAGACTGCCAGCAGAATCGTTTAGAAGGAGTTTCCCCATGAGTCAACCAGAAGTCTTCGTTCTCGCCGCAATGCGAACCGCCATCGGCACCTTCGGTGGCAGCCTGAAGGACGTGCCGCTCTCGCAGATTGCCACGACTGCCCTCGGCGCCGCTCTCGCAAGCAGCGGCGTGGAACCCGCCCGGATAGGACATGTGGTAATCGGCAATGTGATCCCGACGGAGCCGCGCGACGCGTACCTGTCGCGCGTGGCCGCGATGGAGGCCGGCATTCCGAACGAAACGCCCGCCTTCAACGTGAACCGGCTTTGCGGATCGGGCCTGCAAGCTGTGGTCTCCGCCGCCCAGACGATCCTGCTCGGCGAGGCCGAGTTCACCATCGGCGCAGGTGCGGAGGCGATGAGCCGAGGGCCGTACCTCATGAACGCGGCCCGCTGGGGTGGGCGCATGGGCGACCTCACCGCAACCGACTACACTCTCGGTGTGCTGCAGGATCCTTTCGGGCGATTCCACATGGGCGTCACTGCGGAGAATGTGGCCGAGCGCGAGTCGATCACTCGCGAGATACAGGACGCGCTCGCCTTGGGAAGTCAACAACGTGCCGCGAGGGCCATCGCCGAGGGCCGGTTCAAGTCCCAGATTGTTCCCGTGGAGGTGCGCACCCGAAAGGAGACCGTCACCTTCGACACAGACGAGCACGTGCGCGGCGATACGACGCACGAGCAACTCGCAAAAATGAAGGCCGCCTTCCGCGAGGGCGGCTCGGTGACAGCCGGCAATGCCTCCGGGATCAACGATGGAGCGGGCGCGCTGGTGCTCGCGTCCGGGGAGGGAGTGCGCTCCGCGGGCCTGAAGCCTCTCGCGCGACTCGTAAGCTATGCGCATGCCGGGGTCGATCCCGAAGTGATGGGCATGGGCCCAGTGCCAGCATCCCGCCTCGCGCTCAGCCGCGCGGGCCTGCGCGTGGCGGACCTCGATGTGATCGAATCGAACGAGGCGTTCGCTGCGCAGGCGTGTGCCGTGTCGCGCGCCCTGGAGTTCGATCCGGCCAAGGTAAACCCGAACGGATCGGGCATTTCGCTCGGCCATCCGGTGGGTGCGACCGGAGCCATTATCGCGACGAAGGCAATTCACGAGCTCCAGCGGATCGGTGGACGCTACGCACTGGTCACGATGTGCATCGGCGGAGGGCAGGGAATCGCCGCAATTTTTGAGCGGGCCTGAGACCACGCGATGCAGGAGGCCACCACTCGCCATCCGCTCGAAGGCTGGCCGCGGTGGCCCGATTCAAGCTGAACGCGGGGCCTGATCACCGGCCTTGCCAGACCGGCGGGCGCTTCTCAGCGAACGCCCGCGCACTTCCTTTGCGTCTTCGGACGCGAACACCGCGGCGCAGTAGGCTGCCTGTCGCTCGAACATATCCGCGTCGCTCCAGTCTCGCGAGTCGCAGACAACGCGCTTTGCCGCGGCCAGCCCCAAGGGGCCGTTCGCAAGCAGCTTGGCGGCCAGGACCAAAGCTGCTTTCAATGCGTCGCCGGGGGCGGTCAGTTCGTTCACGAGTTCCAGTTCCGCAGCTCGGTTAGCCCGCATCGTGTCCCCAGCAGGATGTACTGCATGGCAATGTGAGACGGAATGCGGCGCGGAAGCCGCATCATGCCGCCAGCGCTCGCTGCGAGCCCGCGCTTGACTTCAGGCAAACCGAACTTGGCTACGCGCGATGCGACGATGAGATCGCACGCCAGCACGATTTCGAAGCCACGCGCCAGAGCGTAGCCTTCGACGGCGGCGATCAGCGGCTTCTTGGTGGCTTCCGCGTGAGTCCACCGAATCCACGACCTTCGACGCTTGGCAACTCATTTCGCAGGACGCCTTAAGGTCTATGCCGGAACAGAAGTTTCTGCCAGCGTCGGTGAGCACGCCCAAGCGCAGTGCGCAAAGTGCGCATCGCAGTCCGGCGGTCACGACCACCACTCAACGGGTCGACGGCGGTACCAGCTGGACGAGCTGGCCCGGAGCGATGAATCCACCCTGGTTTGTGTGAGACAAAAAATGCTGTATCGTGCAAAAAACTGCAGTAGTATTCCGCGACGCCGGCCCGCGAAAGCGGGAAGGCGGCTCAGCTTGGCCAAGGTCCGCCCGTGAAAACAATGTGAGGCAGAAGGAGATCGAAATGGACGTCACGACGATTTCAGAATTCTTGAAAACGCATGCCCTGCGACGTCCCAATCATCCAGCCTACATTTATTCCAGCGGCGCGGTGACCTGGAAGGAACTGGACCGACGTGTCGACGCGTTGGTGGCGGCCTTCAAGAAGAAAGGGCTTGCGAAGGGTGACGTGGTTGCGGTCTGTGTCGCTGACGGCCCGGTCCAGATCGAAGTGATCTACGCCGCGGCGCGCCTGGGCGCCATTCGGGTGGGGCTCAACTACAGATTCGCGGCAACCGATATCCAGAAACTGGTGGCGCACTCGGGGGCGCGGTTTGCGATCGCCGAGACCGGTTGCAGAAACCTGCTCGACGGCTGTTCGATCGAACTGGGCATCGTCGATGCCGGCGACGGCCAAGGAGAACTTGGCGAGTACGAGTCGATGCTCGACTTCGAGGCACCTGCCCATTCCGGTCCCGTCGCGGGTTCGGACGTCGCGCAGATCTGCTACACGACGGGATCTACCGGTAATCCGAAGGGCGCTGTCTGGCTGCATCGTTCGGTGGTCCATGCGATGGGCTTCACCTTGCTGGACATCGGCTTGTCCGAAGAGGACGTGTACCTCCATTGCCTGCCTGCTGCCGGCGTGCCCTCGGTTCTTGCGACGTGGAATGTGATGCTCGGCTTCACGACGGTGGTGATGCCGCGCTTCCAGGCGGACCTCGCCCTGGATTTGATGGAGCGTCATCGTTGCACGTCCACGCTGCTGATTCCCACCATGTTGACGGCCGTCTGCGAAGAGGCCGAACGCAAGCCGCGCGATGTGTCTTCCATGCGCAAGATCCTCTATGGCTCGGCGTCCACGCCTCCCGCGCTGATCCGACGCGGGGGAAAGGTTTTCGAGGGAATCGAATTCGAGCAGATATACGGCTCCACGGAGGGCGCGGGCGGTTGGTTCACCAAACTGTCCGCCACCGATCACAGGAGAGCATTGGAGTCGAACGACGACCTGCTTTCTTCGTGTGGGAAGCCCACCATCCATGCCCGCGTGCAGATCCGCGACGATGACGGACACCCTTGCGAGACCGGGCAGGTCGGCGAGATCTGTGTCGCTGGCGACTTCGTGATGGAGGGCTACTACAAGGAGGAGGAGCTGACCCGCAAGACCTTGAAGGACGGATGGCTCCACACCGGTGACATGGGGCGTCTTGACGAGAACGGGTACCTCTATCTGGTCGACCGCAAGCAATTCATGATCATCACGGGCGGCTACAACGTCTACCCAATCGAGGTCGAAAACGTCATTGCGGCGCATCCCGATGTGCTCGAGACCTGTGTGTTCGGCGTGCCGGACGAGAAATGGGGCGAAGCGGTGCACGCGGTCATCGTGGTTCGCCCGGGCACGACACTCCATGCGGAAGACGTCAAGGACTGGTGCAAGACCCGCCTGGCGCAGTTCAAGAGGCCCAAGTCGATCGAGTTCCGCGAAGCACTGATGCGCGGCGCCACAGGCAAGATCCAGAAACGGGCAGAGCAGTCGCGTGCGACCCAGGCTCTGTCTCGTGCAGGCGCGCAAGCCGCCTCGGGGGCCTGACATGCGGATGCTGGAGAAGTGCTTCGATGATTTGAAGGTCGGCGACGTCGAGATCACTCAGCGCAGGACCGTCACCGAGACCGACGTGACCATGTGGTGCATGTTCACGGGGGACTGGTTCCCTATCCATTGCGATGTGCTGTATGCCGAAGCCAGCGTCTTCAAGCAACGCGTGGCACCCGGTGTGATGATCTTCGCCATGGCGGGCGGGCTCGCCGTGCCCCCACAGACCCAGACGGTGATCGCAAATTACGGATCGGAGCGCATCCGCTATCCCAAGCCGACTTTCTTCGGCGACACGATCCATGTGGTGGCAACCGTCGAAAAGCTGCAGCCACGCGACGCCGGATCCGGCATCGCGGACATTCGCTGGGACGTGAAGAAGCAGGACGGCAACAGTGTCTGCGTGGTCATCATGAGAATATGGATCAAGACCCGATCGGCCATGGCGCTGGAATCGCGATCGAGCGGCGAGGCTTCGCCATGAACGGCGGCGCCGTTCAGGAATGGTCGTTGCCCGTCGACGCTGCTGCGCTGCAGGACATGCGTCGGCGGCTGAACGACAGGCGCAAGCCGAAGGTTGCGCGTCCAGGCTGGACCGAGGGAATCGAGGCGGATTACCTCGATCGCCTTTGCGATCATCTCGCGGGACCGTATTGCTGGTCCGAGGACATCGAGAGGTTCGGAGAACAGCACTTGATGGTTCGTGCCCGCTCCACCGGACATCGGTTGCATGTGACCTTGCCCGTCGGGAAAGTAGAGGGAGCGAAACCTCTCGTCCTCCTGCACGGCTGGCCGAGTTGCAGCTTCGAATTCGTTCATGTCGCCAGGCATCTTGTCGCGCAAGGCATGTACCCGGTGTTGATCGATCTTCCCGGATTTGGCTTCTCGGATGCACCTGCGGAACCCATGGGTCCGCGTTCGATGGCAGCCTGCATCGCGGAGGTGATCGGTGAAGGGCTGGGCTTTCGCAATGCCATCGTTCATGGCAACGATTGGGGCAGCACGGTTGCGTGCTGGCTCGCCATCGACTTTCCTCGCATGGTGACTGCGATCCACCTCTCCATGATGGGGATGCGGCCGCGATTCGATGGCTCCGCGAGGCCACCTGGAGACAGCGAACAGCAATGGATCAAGGTGGTGCAAAAGCGCCTTGCGGCCGACGCGGGCTATCGCGAGATCCAGGCAACGCGGCCCAACACGGCCAGCGCCGCACTGGCCGATTCGCCTGCGGGGCTGGCAGCATGGATCGCCGAGAAGTTTCACGGCTGGACGACGGAGCAAGCTGTCGAAAACCCGCTGGTGGGGATGGATGACCTCGCCGCCATCATCACGGCCTACTGGCTCACCGGGTCGATCGCGTCGGCCAATTGGGTCTACACCGCCGGCAGGCGTCGCGACGACACTGGCGCGCCACCCGGGGGAACAGGGTCGACGCCCGTGGGCTTCTCATTCTTCGGCGGCGGCTTCTTTCCGCCGCCGCCCAGATCGTGGGCCGAGCGGCTCCACCACGTTCAAGACTTCAGGATCCACGCGTCCGGCGGACACTATCCGGCATTGACAAACCCGCGGGCGCTTGCCGAAGACCTGGTCGCGTTCTGCGAGCAGTTGGACTGAAGCGCCGAAGCCGTCCAGTTCGTCGTCAAGTCGAACGGGGCTTCACGCCATGGGCATCGGCTCCGCAGATGTGTCCCGCGAGAACCGGCTGGAAATCTCCTTCTTCCAGGCGCGCCGATCGCGCAGTCCCGTGCCCTCGATACCGTCCAGATAGATCTCGGAAGGTGGGACCAGCCTCTGGTAAGAGTTGCTCATGAGGTCAAACGCTGCTTCTCCAGGCCAAGGTTCGCTCAGACTTTCCGCCGGCAGGCGAGGATCCTTCAGCGCCAGTCGCCTGAATCGATGAACCATCAGCGTCCTGAGCGCAAAGGCCGTTTGCGGTTCAGGCTCCCCGGTATCGAGAAGCGTTGGCACCCGCTCGAAGGTTTCGATGAACTCCTGGTAGCCCGAGTGAAGTTCGCTCAGGTCCCACGCAACGCGTGCCAGGGTGGCGGATGAACCCTCCTGCGCTCGCAGCGTGCTCGAAAAGAAGGCCACTCCGGCGTCGCCGCCATCGGTCCTGCGGATGATGTGCTGCATCACCGACCTGGCGATGCTCGGATGGATATAGACGCCCGAGCCCAGCTGGCCGAATCCATTTCGATTCAAGATGTTCGTCAAGCGATAGACCTCCTTGCGATCCAGCTGTTCGGCGAACATCTTGAAGATCGTCCACCCGTTGCGCCTGAGACTTGCCGCCGCGCCATAGATCTGGCTCTGATAAGCCGCATCGGCTGCGGCGTACGCCTCTGTCATCGAGTAGAAACTGAGCTTGCCTATCTGCTGCCGCATGAGCCAGCCATCGCTGGCAAGGCGCAGCGTCGACGTACGGACCAGGGGCTCGGCCAGGCCGAACGAGGCAGCCAGCTTGACGATGCCTCCAAGCCAGATCGAACCGCCTCGCGGAACGATGCTGTCGCCGAAGATCGACATGATGAGCGACTTCGGCTTGACTGGCTGCTGGTCAATTGCATGCGCGAGAACCGCTTCGAACGTCGCCGCCCGCTTCTGTTTGTGATTCGCGGATGCCTTCATTAGGTCAGTGCCTTTTCTGGTTTTTACCTATTCTGGCACTCGTGAACTCACGCACCAAGAGCCAGTCGGTCCGCGGTGTGTGTACTACAGAAAATCTCGACAAAATAAAATCCTGTGTCATACTAAAAACGAGCGGCGAGCAGCAGGATCCGACATCCGGGTCCCGCGCCTCCCGCGCCCATGCAGGAGAACAAGGTGGTCGATTCCGTCGTAGCAACCCGAACGCAGGATTGCCTGCTGATCGAGCTGAATCGGCCGGCCAGCTTCAACGCGTTCACGATCGACATGCACGAGGCGCTGTTGAATGCGTTGAATGGCATCGCGGACGATTCGGGGATCCGCTGCGTGATCCTCACGGGCGCCGGCAAGGCGTTTTGCGCCGGGCAGGACCTTGTCGAAGCTGCCGATCCGAACGGACCCATCAAGTCGCTCGGCGACCACCTGGACAGGCGCTACAACCGTTTGATTCGAGCGCTTCGTGCCGTTCCGGTGCCGGTGATCGCCGCGGTCAACGGCGTTGCAGCGGGAGCAGGAGCCAGCCTCGCCCTCGCGTGCGACATCGTCGTCGCTGCCCGGTCGGCGCGATTCGTGATGGCCTTCTCGAAATTGGGCCTCGTGCCGGACTCCGGTGCGACCTGGCTGCTGCCCAGGTTGTTGGGGCCGCATCGCGCGCGGGCGATGATCCTGCTGGGCGAATCCGTCGACGCCAAAACCGCGAGCGAGTGGGGCTTGGTCTGGGCCCTCTTCGACGATGCAGACTTGCGCAAGGGCGCGATGGAACTCGCGCGACGGCTTGCGACGATGCCGGCGTCGGGGTTGTCGCTCTCCAAGCGTGCGCTGGACTCCAGCAGCACGAACTCCCTGGACGAACAACTGGACGTGGAGCGCGACCTGCAGACCATTGCGGGTCAAGCACCGGAATACCAGGAGGCGCTTGCCGCGTTCCTGGGAAAGCGCGAGCCGCAGTCCGTGTCGCTGCAGGTGAAATCATGAGCGGCGAAGAAGAGCGGCGCATGGCGGAAAGCTGCGCGCAGCTGATGAGCGCCAGCGACAAGACGCTGCAGCGCTTCGGGATGACCGTGGATGCGATCGGGCCAGGGACCGCCCGACTGTCGATGGAGTTCGACGAGACGGCAGTGAACGGCTTCGGAATGGCGCACGGCGGGCTGATCTTCCTGCTTGCCGACTCTGCGTTCGCCTACGCATGCAATTCGCGCAATCACATGGCGGTGGGCCAGTTCTGCACCATTGCATTCATCAAGGCCGGCCTCAACCGCGGTCGATATACAGCGACTGCAGAGGAACGCAGCCTGACGGGCCGTTCCGGCATCTACGACGTGGCCGTGCGCGATGCGGATCACCAGCTGATTGCCGAATTTCGCGGGCACTCCAGGCTGATCGAAGGAACTCATTTCCCGCAATAGAAACCCCGGCTACCGGGTCATCGGTCGATGCAATCAGCTCGGCCAGTATTTACTAGAAGGAGACAACGTGAAAACCATGAAGTTGCTTTTGGCAAGCCTGCTTGCGCTGGCAATCCATCCCGTGTACGCCGCCGATCCGATCAAGATCGGCGCCGTCATCTCGAGAACGGGGCCGGCGGCCTTCCTTGGCGAGCCGCAGGAGATCACGCTCAAACACTACGTCGGCGAGATCAACAAGTCGGGTGGCGTGCTCGGCCGCCCGCTCGAACTCGTAATCTACGACGACACCTCCGATGCAAACACCACGCGCACTTTCGCCACCCGGCTGATCGAAGAAGATAAAGTGGTTGCGGCGATGGGTGCCAGCACGACCGGCGGAACCCTGGCCATCGCGCCGGTCTTCGACGAAGCGAAGGTGCCACTGATTTCCCTGGCCGCCGGAATCGAGATCGTCCAGCCCGTTCGGCCGTTCGTCTTCAAGACGCCGCACGACGACCGGATGGTTTGCTCGGCCATCGCATTGGACATGAAGGCGCGGGGCTACAAGAACATCGCTTTGATGACCGGAACCGATGGCGTGGGCAAGTCCATGCGCAAGGAATGTACGGCCGCGGCGGCAGCGCAGGGAATCAAGGTGATTGCCGATGAGAACTTCAACGCGAAGGACATCGACATGACTCCGCAGCTGACCAAGATCAAGAACACCAAGGGTGTCGATGCGGTTTTCGTCGGCGGATTCGGGCAGCCGCTCGCGGTCGTCACGCGCAACTATGGACAACTGGGCCTGCCCTTCCCGCAGTACCACGCGAACGGATCGGCTTCCAAGGAATACATCCAGATGGCGGGCCCCGCGAGCGAGCGCGTTCGCCTGCCTGGACCTCTCCTGGTCGTCGCAGACAAGCTCGGCCCGAATGATCCTGCGCGAGCTGTTCCGGTGGCCTACGCCGCCACGTACAAGAAGGTGAGCGGCAAGGACGCTTCCTCGTTCGGCGGCTACAGCTACGACGCGCTGATGCTCATCGTGAACGCCATCAAGCGCGCCGGCTCCAGCAATCCCGCGGCCATCCGGAACGCGTTGGAAACGACCAAAAACTACATGGGCGTCACCGGCACGTACAACCTGAGCCCGACGGATCACAACGGTCTGGACCGAAGCTCGCTGTACATGGTCGACATCAAGAACGGCGACTGGTCTCTCAAACAATAAGCTCGGGTCGCTGGCCCAGGCGTGCCTCTCCATGACCGAATTCCTGCAGTTTGCACTTGCCGGCATTTCCGTTGGCGTCATCTATGGCGCCATCGCAGTCGGCTTCAACATCATCTACAACTCTTCGCATGTGGTGAATTTCGCCCAAGGCGAATTCGTCATGCTAGGCGCGATGACGTGTGTCCTGCTGCTCGGTGCAGGCCTTCCCTACCCGCTCGCCGCGTTCCTTGCCGTGGCGGCCACGGCCGTCGTCGGGCTATTGCTGTATGACGTTGCCATCCGACCTGCGAAGAATGCGCCGGTGATCATGCTGATCATCATCACGATCGGCGCATCCATTCTGATACGCGGCCTCGCCCGGCCGATCTTCGGTACGGGCGTCGCCTCGCTGCCTGCCGTCGTGCCAGGTGCCTCCATCTCGATCGGGGGCGCGGTCGTGCAACCCCAGAGCCTCATCGTGGTCGCTGGTACTTTGGGTGCAGTTCTATTGCTGTGGCTGTTCATGAGGAAGACGCTGCTGGGGAAGGGGTTGATCGCTGCTTCCTCCGATCCCATGGCTGCGACGCTGATGGGCATCCGGGTCAGCAACATCGTGCGACTCAGCTTTTTAATCTCGGCTTCGCTCGGGGCCGTGTCCGGCATCCTGATCGCGCCCATTGCTCTTGCCAACTACGAGATGGGCACGCTGCTCGCATTGAAAGGCTTTGCGGCCGCGATCCTCGGTGGCATGGGAAGCATCCCTGGTGCCGTGCTTGGCGGGCTTCTGGTCGGACTCAGCGAGGCAATGTCCGCCGGCTATATCTCCTCCGACTACAAGGATGCCACTGCCTTTGTGGTCATCATGCTGGCCCTGTTCTTCTTCCCGAATGGCCTGGTCGGTTCGGGAGAGGTGACTCGTGCGTAGCCGCGGTGTCGCTCGCCCGAGGCCGCTGGCGAGCCTGTTGCTCCTTGCCGCAGTCATCGTGCTGTTGCCATTCGTGTTCACGGCCAATTTCCATCTGCGCGTCATCGTCCTCGTATGGATCTACTCGCTTGCGGCGATCGGGCTTAACCTCATGATGGGCTACGGCGGTCAGGTGAGCCTGGGCCACGGGGCGTTTCTGGCCATCGGCGCCTATGCCGTGGCAGTGGGTTCGTCCCGATGGGGCTTGAGCCCGGCAGTGACGCTGCCGGGGGGCGTCCTGGTGTCGGCGGCCCTGGCCTTCGTCGTCGGCCGCCCCATCCTTCGACTGAAGGGCCATTACCTTGCGGTGGGAACGTTGGGCTTCGGCGTCCTGGTGTTCATGGCGCTGACCAACCAGGTTGCATGGTCGGGCGGCCCGGACGGGATGCAGGTCGTTCGCAGGGCATTGTTCGGCTGGGACATGCGGGGCAACATCTTCTGGTACGCATTGACCGGCTCGTTGCTGATGATCGGCGCGTGGATCGCGTTGAATCTCGCCAACAGCCCCACGGGACTCGCGCTGCGCGCCCTCAGGGACAGCGAAATCGCTTCGTCCTCCCTGGGAGTCGACATCGCCCGCCAGAAGCTGTTTGTCTTCGTGCTCTCCGCGTGCTACGCCTCGGTCGCGGGCAGCCTCATCGCGCTATTCAACGGGCACGTCACACCGGGGCTGTCGGACTTCATGGTCTCGGTTCAACTGGTGACCATGGTCGTTCTCGGCGGCATGGGCTCCGTCCTGGGCTCTGTCGTGGGCGCCGCATTGCTTGTGCTGCTGCCGCAGGTGCTCAGCAGCCTGCATGACTACGAGCAGGCATTCATCGGCTTCGTCATGGTTGCGTCGGCCATCTTCCTGAGGGCGGGCATCGTTCCCTCCCTCGCTCGCGCCCTCCAGTCCAGGAACCGCCATGACATCACTTCTTGAGGTGGCTGAGGTCGGGATCGACTTCGGCGGACTCAGAGCGCTCGATTGCGTTTCGTTTTCCGCCGCGCCGGGTGAAATCCTCGCAGTGATTGGCCCGAACGGCGCCGGTAAAACCACGTTGTTCAACGTGATCTCCGGACTCTACCGGCCCCGGGCCGGCCAGGTTCGGATCGGCAACGAAGTGGTGACGGGCCTGGCTCCGCACCAGCTGGCGCAACGGGGCCTGACCCGGACGTTCCAGAACCTGCAGATTTTTCAAAGCATGTCCGCCATCGAGAACGTGCTGGTCGGTCGCCACCTGCGCGAACGCCATGGGATCCTGGCCCATGCACTGGCACTGCCCTCGGTACGGCGGGAACAGCAGGAGTCGCGTTCGCTGGCCATGGAAAGCCTTCGGGCAGTCGGCCTGGAAAACCTGGCCGACCGGGCTGCCGCATCGCTGTCGTACGGTGCACTGAAGCGACTGGAGATCGCGCGTGCCCTTGCGGCCGGACCCAAGGTGCTGCTGCTCGACGAGCCTGCAGCCGGATGCAACCCGAGCGAGACCGAAGAGATCAGCGCCATCATCTGCAAGATCGCCGCAACCGGCGTCACCATCGTCCTGGTGGAGCACGACATGCGAATGGTCATGAAAATCTCGGACCACATCGTGGTGCTCAACTTCGGGCGGCAGATCGCAAGCGGTTCCGCGGAAGAGGTTCGCTCCGACTCAGCGGTGATTGAAGCATATCTGGGGCAAGCCGCATGAGTGATAAAGAAGCGTTGCTGTCGGTCGTCGATGCGAAGTCCTGCTATGGCCGCGTCGAGGTGCTGCACGGCATATCGCTGGACGTCTTCGAAGGCGAGGTGGTCGCCATCATCGGTGCAAACGGGGCTGGCAAGACCACCTTGATGCGAACCATCTCTGGCGTCCAGGATCTGTCTGCCGGCAGCATGCGATTCGCCGGCGAGTCGCTCGATCGCGTGCCCGCACATCGCCGCATCAGTCGGGGCATTGCGCAGGTGCCTGAGGGGCGACACGTTTTTCCATCGCTGTCCGTCGAGGACAACCTTCAACTCGGCGCGTGGTCCCTCAGTCGAGTTCAGCGTCGCGAGCGTGCGCGCATGGACTGGGCCTACCAAGCTTTTCCCATCCTTCATGAAAAGCGCAGCATCGCCGCGGGCCGGCTGTCCGGGGGCCAACAGCAAATGGTGGCGATCGCCCGTGCCATGATGGTCCGACCGAGGCTTCTTCTGCTGGACGAACCCAGTATGGGCTTGGCTCCGCTGATCGTGAAGCAGGTATTCGAGGCGCTCCATGCGCTCAAGCAGCAAGGCATGACCATTCTCCTGATCGAGCAGAACGCGACGCTTGCACTCGAGTTCGCGAACCGCGCCTACGTCATGGAAACAGGGTCCGTGACGCTCGAAGGGCCCGCGGCAGCGGTCCGCGCCGATCCGCGCGTTCAAGCCTCGTATCTCGGATCCTAAACGCCCTGCGCTGGTGCAACGATGACCGTGGTCGCCGCTTCGATAAAAGCTGTATCGAACCACTACAGATTCTCGTTGTCATACCAAAACCTGTAGCGTAAACTAAGAGTTGGAGTTGAGATGCCGGCGTGCGTGCCGTCATTCCAGCGTTCCCATGTTTTCCCCGACTTCAGGAGACTGCGATGTATTCCCAGGGATTGATCGGCGCAGAGGTGACCGCCACGGAGGACGAGGAGTTCCTGGCACGATTTCAGAGCCGGATCGATGCCGGAGAGAAGATCGAGGCGATGGACGAAATGCCGTCCGCATATCGCCGCACCATGATCCGGCAGATGTCGCAGCATGCGCATTCCGAAATCATCGGGATGTATCCCGAGGCGAACTGGGTCACGCGCGCGCCGACGATCCGTCGGAAACTGCAGATGATGGCCAAGATCCAGGATGAGGCGGGCCACGGTCTGTATATCTATGGGGCCACCGAGACACTCGGTGTCTCTCGCGAGGACCTGATGGACCAGCTGCTCACCGGAGTTGCAAAGTACTCCAGTGTCTTCAACTATCCGACGCTGACCTGGGCCGACATTGCCGTGATTGGCTGGCTCGCCGATGGCGCGGCCATCATGAACCAGATTCCGCTGTGTCGCTGCTCCTACGGGCCTTATGCCCGGGCCATGGTGCTGGTGTGCAAGGAAGAAAGCTTCCATCAGCGACAGGGCTACGAGTCGATGATGGTTCTGATGAACGGGTCCGAGGATCAGCGCAGGATGGCGCAGGATGCGGTCAACCGCTGGTGGTGGCCTTGCATGATGATGTTCGGCCCCCCCGATGAGCAATCGACGAACTCGGAGCAAAGCATCAAATGGAAGATCAAGACGGCAACGAACGATGAGTTGCGGCGACGATTCTTGACGGCCACGATTCCCCAGGCGAAGTATCTCGGGATCGAAATCCCCGACCCGGACATGCAATTCGACCCGGAGTCGCAGCAGTGGATTCCGGGCCCCATCGACTGGAGCGAATTCTGGCGCGTGGTAAAGGGCGATGGGCCGTGCAATCGGGAACGAATCGCAGCACGACGCAAGGCCTCGGCCGAAGGCGAATGGGTGCGCGCGGGCCTGGCCGCACATGCTCGAAAGCAAGCACAACGAAACGCTGAACAGGCCCAAGCCTGATATCCGGGATCCAACATGCAAGAACCTAACACCCCGCTCTTCGAAGTCTTCCTGCGGCCGCGCAACGGCCTGGCACACCTTCACGTGGGCAGCGTCCATGCGGCCGATGAGGCGATGGCGCTGCAAAGCGCGAGGGACGTCTACACGAGGCGTGGCGAGGCGAAGTCCATCTGGGTCGTGCGAAGTGTTCACATCGCTGCCAGCGATCCGGGTGAGAAGGACGTCAACTTCTCGCCTTCGGACCCTGTCCACAAGCCTTACAGGCACCCGACCTTCTATGAAATCCCCGCCGAGATCGGGCACATGTGATGCAAGTCGATCCGGGAATTTATTCCGAATACCTTCTTCGCCTGGGGGACACGAATTTCGTCCTTGGGCATCGCCTGTCGGAATGGTTGGGAAAAGCTCCGACCATCGAAGAGGAGTTGGCGCTGATCAACATCGGGCTGGACCTGATCGGGCAGGCGCGCGCAATCTACAAACACGCGTTGTCGGCGGGCGGCGACGATCGGGACGAGGATCAACTGGTCTTTCTTCGCGACGCGCACGAATACCGGAACCTGCTGCTTGTCGAGAAAGAGAACGGCGATTTCGGCTACACGATCGCCCGCCAGTTGGCTTATTCGGTGTATGCGCGCCTGTACTGGGAAGCTCTCTCCACCTCGAAGGACCTGGAAGTTGCGGGCGTCGCCGCGAAGGCGGCAAAGGAAGCGCGCTACCACGTCAAGCATGCAGGTGAATGGCTGGTTCGTCTGGGCGACGGCACCGAGGAGAGTCATGCGCGCTGCCAGGATGGCGTCGACCAGGTGTGGATGTATACCGGCGAGATGTTCGAGATGGACGCTGTCGCCCAATCCGTCCTCAAGGCGGGGCTGGGTGTCGACGCGGCTTTACTCAAGGGCGAGTGGCTGTCGCAGATGAGTGCATGGCTCGATCGATCGACACTGACCCGGCCCGGCGATACCTGGATGGTCAGCGGCGGGCGCGCCGGTCAACACACGGAGCACCTTGGGCGCATGTTGGCGGAGATGCAGTTCCTTCAGCGGGCCTATCCTGGTCAGAAATGGTGACTGCGGTGCCCTCGGATGACCGGCCGCCTTCGATCGCAGCCATTCACGCTGCGCTCGAGCAAGTGGTCGATCCGGAGATCCCGGCACTCAGCATACGGGCGATCGGAATACTCCGCGACGTGCGCATCTCGGACGACGGACTGACCGAAGTCGTGATCACGCCGACGTACTCAGGATGTCCCGCGATCGATGTGATCACCCATGAAATCAAGCGTGTGCTGGCCGAGCTGTGCGTGACGGACGTGCGGGTCGCCACCAGCTTCAACCCTCCCTGGACCACCGACTGGATCGGGGATGACGCGCGCGAGATCATGAAGGCGAACGGCATCGCCCCGCCGGTGGGGACTGTCGCGGCACAGGAGGCATTCCAGGTGGACTTCGTGAGCTGCCCCTTGTGCGGCAGCCGACAGGTGGAGTTGGTGAGTTCGTTCGGATCCACGTCATGCAAGGCTCAATACCGGTGTCGTAACTGCCGGGAACCCTTTGCATACTTCAAAAATTTCTAGACCGCCAGCAGGACCGAGTTCTGCGCGCACGAGGATGAGACCATGAGTTCGACGTCAGCTATCAACAGCGCTGGGCCCTTGCACCGGAGCACCCCGATCGCGGAGCCACGCACCGCGCCGCGGTTCAATACCCTGAAGGTGCTGGACGTCAGGCGCGAGACCTCGGATGCGGTCTCCATTGCTTTCGATGCCAGCGCTTGCCCGGATCAGTACCGTTTCGTGCCGGGCCAATACCTGACCCTTCGTCGTGTGTTCGACGGCCACGAGGTCCGGCGCTGCTACTCGATCTCTTCCGGCATCGGCGATGGCGAACTTCGCGTCGTGGTCAAAAACGTTCCTGGCGGCATCTTTTCCTCCTTCGCGAACGAGAATCTGGCGCCGGGCGCCGAGCTGGATGTGATGACGCCGGCGGGAACATTCGGGATCGAACCCGACCCCGACGTGAGCAGGAACTACGTGGCGTTCGCGGCCGGCAGTGGTATCACGCCCATCATCTCGATCATCCGCAGCGTGCTGGATTACGAACGGCACTCGCACTTCACGCTTCTGTACGGAAACCAGGACAGCAACTCCATCATCTTCAAGGAAGCCCTCGAGGATCTGAAGGATTCCTATCTGACTCGCTTTTCCCTCGTGCACTTCCTGAGTCGCGAGGTTAGCCAGCTTCCGTTGCATTCGGGTCGGCTGGATCCCGACAAGCTCGAGGCGCTGGCCCGGCTTCATTTCGACCCGGCAAATCTCGACCATGCATTCCTGTGCGGACCCGGCGAAATGGTCGCGATGCTTCGTGACGGCCTTGCGAAGCTGGGCCTGGATCCGGCGAAGATTCACTTCGAGTTGTTCACGCCATCGGAAAAACTGAATGTTCTCCGGATACCTGTGCGCACCGAGAAGTCGAATTCCGACGCGGTCGAGGTGACTGCCATCCTCAATGGCGTGGGTCGCCGGTTCAAGATGAACGAGGGCGACGGCAACGTCGTCGATGCTGCGCTCCTGAACGGCGTTTCGCTGCCGTATTCCTGTAAGGGTGGGATGTGCTCAACGTGCAGAGCGCGAGTGTCCGAAGGTTCCGTCGTCATGGCGACGAACTATTCCCTGGAGCCCTGGGAAGTGAACGAAGGTTACGTGCTCACCTGTCAGGCGCGCCCCACGTCTCCAACCTTGGTTTTGGATTTCGACCAAGTCTGAGGCGGATCGCTTGCCGGCAGAGCGGCATCCCGATGCGACGTACCGGGCGAGGGTCGCGTTCCCGCCGCTGGATTAATGAGCGTCACACCTGCGCGTCTCGACGCCTCTGCCGCCCATCGTGGCCGTGATGCGCCTGCCGAGGTCCTGCAAGGCCTTCGCTTTGCGGCTGTTGCCCAAAGCCGCAAAACTCGATTAGTGTCCCAGCATGGTGATTCCCAGCGGCAACTGGCCCAGCTCGAAGAAAATCGTAAGCGGCGAGCGAAGTCAGGCTTGACGCGAAGCCTCAGTCTTGTCGCTCAATCCGCGGCGTCCATTGATGCGGCAGCAGATCATCGATCTGGCGCATTGGCTGCGTCGGCAAACGCGCCAGTACCTTCTTCGTGTAGGCATATGGGTCGTGCCCATTGAGCTTGGCCGACTATGCCGACCGCCGAACTATGCCGAGCGGCCTTGCTTCTCCCCGGATGCACTGAAAGCTGCAGTTGATCCAGTCGGCATAGTTTGACCGCTCACAGTGCCTCGAGAAAGGCGAGCACGTGATCGTCAGGGCGGAATCGAAGTCGCTTGTGCTGCTTGTACGGCTCGAGCTTCGCGAGCGCTGCCTCTTTGAGGCCGAGGTGGGCATGAAGGTAGGTCTGCGTGGTCTCGATCGATTCATGACCGAGCCACAACGCGATCACCGAACTGTCGACTCCCGCCTGTAGGAGTTCCATTGCGGCGCTGTGCCTCAGGACGTGCGGTGATACCCGCTTGGTTGCCAGCGATGAACATGTCTTGCTGGCGACGCCTACATGCTTAGCCAGCAACGATTGAACGCTGTCCGGGCTGAGCTGACCGCCATGCAAGCTGGGAAATAAGACTTTGGCATCGCGGCGCGCGGGTTCATTGAGCCACGCCTGAAGCGCGATCCGGGCGTATCTTGTCAATGGGGTACATCGCTCCTTGCGGCCCTTGCCCACACACCGCACATGCGCACCGGTACCGAGATGAATGGCTTCTCTGCTCAAGCCGATCAGTTCGGAGAGGCGCAAGCCGGTCTGGGTCGCGAGCAGCAGCAATGTGTGATCGCGCCGGCCGAGCCACGTCGTCCGATCGGGCGCAGCGAGGACGGCTTCGATCTCGGAACGCGTCAGGAAATTTACTTGACGTTTGTCGTGTCGCTTGCTCGGTATCGCGAGCACGCGCTGGATAAGGGCGCTGTGCGCCGGCTCCTCGAAGGACACAAACCGGAAGAAGGAGCGGACGGCGGTCAGGCGCAGGTTGCGTGTCGTGACGCTGGTGCCGCGCTCCATCTCGAGATCGGTCAGGAACGCGCCGATGAAAGGCGCATCCAGTTCATCGAGGGTCAGGGCGGACGGCGCCTTGCGAAGCTTCGCCATCGCGAACTTCAACAGCAACCTGAACGTATCCCTGTAGGACGCGATCGTATGGACGCTCACGTCTTGCTGACGGACAAGCCGCTCGGTAAAAAAGCGTTCGACGAGTGAGGCGACATTGCAACCGGGCTTCATGGTTGAGTCTCCCACCGTCTATCGAGACGCTGCGCCGCCTCTTGCATCAGCTCCGGGCACGCCGAGAGGTACCAATAGGTGTCGCGCACGCAGGTGTGGCCAAGATAGGTGGACAGCGAAGGGAGTTGCTTCTCGACATCGAGGCCTTTGCGATACCACCCCAACAGCGTGCAGATAGCGAATCGGTGCCGGAAGTCGTGCACGCGCGGCCCCGCATGATCGCCAGGACGCCGCAGACCGATCTCACGCGACAAGCGCCAGAAGACGCGGTGGACGTACTGATGCAGCAGTGGTCCACCGCGCTCCGCAACGAAGAAGTGTGGGGTGCGGCGCGTTGGTAGATGGGTGTCGCGCCGTTGCTTGTAATCTCGTAGCGCTGCGCTCGTCGTTGGATGCAGAGGTACGAGCCGTGACTTCCTAAACTTGGTCAACCGAATCGTCAGCACGCCGGCGTCCAGGTCAACGTCGCCACATTCAAGGCCGATCGCCTCGGACAGACGCATGCCCGTCACTGCGATCAGTCCGAACAGGCAGTGGTAGGTCCAGCGGCGCAGTGCACCTGCTGGCGGCAAGGACAGGGCGGCTGCCAGCAACGCGCTGACGTCTTCATCGCTATAGACGTAGGGCTTGGCACGCTTCAGGCTTGGCAGGAGACCGACCGGAGGCACTTCCGTCTTTGGATCGAAGCTTGCGATATGTCGCGAAAATCCGCGAACATCCGTCAGCCGCAATGCCCAGGACGCATGCCGACCGGCAGGTAACGTCGCCCACTCCATCGCGAGCTTCGTGGTGATGGTCGTGGCCTTGCACTTGTCCATGAAGGAGACGAAGTCGGCGAGCCGTCGTGTCTGATGCTGATACTTGAATCCAAAGCCCTTGCGCATGTTCAGGTACCGCTGCAGTGCCGAATGTAGATCCGTCATTGCGCACCTCCCGGCCACGGCAGGCTCAACGTGCGGAGCGCCTCGATGTCAACCTTTGCGTAGATCCGTGTGGTGTCATGGCTCTTGTGCCGCAGCAGATGGCCGATCTCCGACAAGGTGGCGCCGGCGCGCAAGAGCTCCGTGGCCAGGCTGTGCCGGAAAATATGGGCACCCTGGTGCGCGTAGCCCTGGATGCCGGCGCGCTCGAGCGCGGTCTTGGCGATCATCGTGATTGCGCTTGCGGACGCAAATCCGGTGTGAGGCGCAAGGCTGCGGAGAAATAGCTGACGACAGGAGGATTTGGGTCGGCCTTCCTGTAGGTAGGCAACGATCGCTGCGCCGACGTCTAACGCAATCGGCATCCTGGCGCGCTGTCGGCCCTTGGCACGAACAAGCATGTCACCAGCTCTCCAGTCGATGTCATCCAAAGTGAGTGTGGCGACCTCATCGGCCCGCAAGCCGATCTTGGAAAGCATCATCAAAATGGCGAAGTCACGTCGTCCCACCGCCGATGCCTGGTCGCAACCATCCAGGACCTTCTGAACCTGTGCCGCGGAGAGATAGGTCGGGAGGCCCACGAGGTTCCATCGCCTGATCGAGGGCACGCAGCCGGCCAATGCGTGCGGGTTCAATCCCGTGTGATGAAGGTATCGAAGAAACGCGCGCAGCGACCAGCACATCAACTTGGCGGACTTCGGGCTCCAATCCTGGGCGTGGCACTCGACATAGCGAATCACCTCATCCTGCTTGATCTTGCCGAGATCGCTGGCGCCAGAGGGGCAGACTTCAAACAGGAACCGTCGGATCGCAGGCTGATGGTGCGCGATAGTCTTTTCTGTCAGACCGCGCTCGCTTCGCAGATAGTCGCCAAACTCCGCGAAGATCTGCTCTTGCGGTGTGTCTATTGGGACCGCCGCCGACGCAATGTAAGCGGCTCGCCGTCCCACCTTTTAAGGCCGACGTGAGGCGTGTGTGGACGCCTAGATCAGGCCGGTCGCCAGTTGTGAGGCAGAAGCTCGTCGATGCGGCTGTTCAGATGCGTGGGCAGCCGCGTAAGCACGTCCTTGAGGTAGGCCCATGGGTCGTGCCCTTGCAACTTTGCTGACCGGACCAGACTCATCACGACTGCGGCACGTTGGCCGGCCAGTTCGCTTCCGGCGAACAACCATGCGCGCCTGCCCTGGGCCCATGGACGGATCAGATTCTCGCAATGGTTGTTGTCAACGTTCACGTCGCCATCGAGTAGGTTTTGCGTCAACGCGCTCCAGGCATTGAGGCTGTAGTTCAGAGCCTTGGCTGTGGCGCTGCCGTCGGGTACACGGCCTCTCTCCAGACGCAACCACGAATGCAGGTCCTCCCACAGCGGCTTTGCGTCCCGTTGCCTTCTGGTCAGTCTCTCCTGGCTCGTCAAGGCGGCCAGCTCGCGCTCCAGACGATAGATCTGCGCGATGCGTCGCAATGCCTCGTCGGCGACCGCGCTCTTGCCAGCGTCGCGCAGCAACTCGTCGTACTTCCTCCTCGCGTGCGCAAGACAGCCAGCAGGGATGCGCCCGGGTTGGGCCACCATCACCTTGTCATAGGCCGCGTACTCATCGCGCACCAACGTGCCGCGCCAGCCTGGGTCGCTGCGCCTGTCATCTTCTGGGCCGAGGAAGGCCACGGGGTACTGCGCACCCCGTCCGGCACAGAAGTCGTAGATGACCCCCGGCACCGCATCGAAGGCGCCGCGCGCATAAGTCCAGACGTACGCTCGCTTCGTCTTGCCTGCACCTGGATCGAGCATGGCCACCGGTGTCTCGTCAGCATGCAGTACTGCGGCCGACAGCACGAAGCGCTTGTGCGCGTCATACAGCGGCACGAGCGCCGCGCCACCTCGCCCGGACCAGCTCGCCAGCGTGGAGCGCGGCGTGTGCACGCCCGAGCGCGCATTGATGGACTCCAGCCGGTAGTACGGCAGGTGATCCACGAAGTGGCTGACCATCGTGTGCGCGACCAGCCCGGCCGCGGGCATGCCGCCATCGATGATCTGCGGCGCAGCGGGCTCCTGCACCAGGCACTGGCAGCAGCGGCAGGCCCACTTGCCGTAGATGTGGCGGTGAACGAAGAACTCCGCCGGAATGACGTCCAGGCGCTCGCTCACGTCCTCGCCTACGCGCACCATCGGGCGGCCGCACTCCGGACTCGGGCAGCTCGTGTCCTCGGGCTCGTGGTGGTGTTCCACACGGCGCAGGTGCTCAGGCAGCGGACGACGACGCGGCTTGCGCTTGTTGTCGTTGTTCTCTCCCGTGGTCTCGGGTGACGGCGTCGCACCGCGCAGCTGACCGAGCTGCGCCTGCAGACTGGCCTCGTCCTCGGCAACGGTCTCCTCGAACAAGCGACGTTGCTCGGCGTTCATCGCCTCAGTCTTCGCACCGAACTTCCACGCCTTCAGCTGCGCCAGCTGGAACATGATCTTCTCGATCTTGGCGTCCTTGAACTGGATCTCATGTGCCTGCTGGCGAATGCGCTGCAGCATCTGCTGAGCAAGTGCCGTGACGGCCTCGGGTGCGAGACCTTGAAGGTCCTCGTCCTTGAGATCGTGCAGGGCTGGCATGGGGGTGAATCATGCAAGTCCTGCCGGCCTCATGCCACTGGGGGTTGTGCTGTCAACGCGCCGTGCGGCTCCTGCGACGGCGAGACTCGCCTTCAAAGTCCTTGACGCCGCGACTTACAGCCGCGTGATCACGCTCATCTCGGGCAGCCGCTGCCAAGGCAGCCCTACCACCAGCGCATCGAACTGCACCTGCGTCAACGCCAGCGGCGCCGTACCGTCGATCTCGCGCGGCCAGATGAACCGGCCGGAGTTCAGTCGCCTGGCAGCGCACCAAACGCCAAAGCCGTCGTGCACGAGCAGCTTCACGCGCGTGGCGCGCCCATTGGCGAAGAGATACCCGTGATGCGCACGGGCGCTGCCCATGGCGTGCACGACGTGCGCCATCAGGCGCTCGCAGGACATCGAGTTGCCTTGCGGCACCCACCACGGCCGCGTAGGCGCGGCTGCTGGCCGGCAGGCCGGAGTCGGCCAGTATCTCGCCAATGACGCGCCGATGCTGTTCGTCCTGGCCGCGCGGACCACCGCGCAAAAGCTCCGGCATCACCAGCTCCGCCAGCCGTGTCGATGCGGGTTGGACGGAGATGGTGGCCCAAGCGCTTTGTGCCTCCAAGGCCGGCAGTACGGCCCGCAGGCGATACTCGCCGGGCCGCGGCAAAGCTAGGCCGATCCTGTCGCCCAGCACCGAATAATGCCGTCGCGCCACCTGCCCGGGACGCAGGCGCCGGCGCAGGGAACCGCAGGCATAAGCGTCGGGCAGCAAGCGACGCATCTCACCGTCTGGACCCGCGAGTTCGATTCGCACGTTGCCGCTGCGCAAGTCCAGCGCAGCCGGGATGTCGCCGGCCTTTTCGCCGCGGCGTAGCCGCAGGCTGACGGTGAAGTCCAGCGGCTGTGCCACCTGCAGCCGGTCGGTCTCGAGCTTCAGCGTGCAGCCCAGCCGATCGAAGGCAACGTCGTCGCTCACGCCTCGGCTGTCGTCGTCGAAGGGATCACCCCACGGGGCCACCTCGGAGGCGTCCCGGCCCTCCAGCAGGTCGCAGCAGGCCCGCGACATCGGCAGTCCAATGGGCGCCCCAGTACCGGTGCCGAAGAAGGCGCGGAGCTTGCTGCGGTAGCTCGGGCCGGCGTTGGCGACGACGTTACTCCACAGCTGCGCGCGGTTCGTGACTCTGTTGCGCTCCCCGAACTGCGACATGGCCTGCTTGGGATCTTCGCCCGGCTCAGGATGGAGCAGGTTGAGCAAATGGCCGAGCTCGTGGACGTAGACCTCGAAGCGCTCTTCGGGGCCGAAGGACTTGAAGACCCAAGAGTCCGCGTAGACCACGCAGGCGCCGCGGCGGGTTGGGTCCATGAGTTGGCCGTTGATGCCATCGCCTTCGGGCGGCATGCTGGCCACCAGGAGAATAGCGGGAGCATTGGTGCTGCCTTGGGGTGGGGCATGCTTGGCGCAGAACGCCGCCATCGCCGCGCTGTCGTGTGAGGGGTCTTCATCGAGCACCTGGCTAGGCAGGAAGCTCAGCGCGACACCCAACGCGCCGAAGTATCGCGCCAGCGCCTGTGTCGGCACGACCGCTCTGTCCTCGCTTTTCAGGCCTGACAGGGTCATGACCTGGATGGTCGCACTAACTGTCATGATCGCTCCGCGGGGCCAAGCCATGGCCGTGTTGGCGACGATTCTAAGCACAGGCTGCGGCCGTCGGATCATCACTATTGTGGATTGACCGTCTGCGGCGCAAGCCACCCAACGTGGACCCTCAGCCTCCCGCAAACACTACCCGCAGCGCCCTGCCCGCTTAGCAGGATGCGGAAATACTCCCCTCCAAAGCGAGCCATCTTCTTCGGCGAAGACTTGCTTTTCACATAGTGCAGTCAGTTGCGGTTTCGGGAGTCGTTTTCGCTGATCTGAGGGTGTTCTGCGAGCCTCTGATTGCCTCAGAGCGCCTGCGAACGGAGTTGTCCCAACGAACGCATGCGCGTCAAGTTGTACGCCGTCATCGTCAGCACGAACAGGTGGTCCACGCGCTTGAGTCCACGCACCATCACCTGACGAATTCCGCCCACCGTCTTGGCCCAGCCAAAGCCCTGCTCGATGAGCTTGCGCTTGCGCTGCGACAGCGCATATCCCTCGCTCGCAGCGATGGCATCGGGCACGGCTGAGCGCCGCCCGGAAGTGTTCTGGGCCACGTGAGGTATCACGCCCATGTTCTGGCATGCCTGGACGAACTCCTGTGCGTCGTAGCCCTTGTCCGCACCGAGCGTGACCTCGGCATCCGGACTGGCGGTGGCCTGGCGGGCATCCCTGATCATGACCTTGGCCGCTTCGCGTTCGGCAAAGCCGTCAGCCTGTGTGACCATTGCGTTGGCAATCAGGCCGTGGCGGTTGTCCGAGAGCGTATGGCCCATGTAGCGCAGCTCGCTCGCGGTCTTGCCTTTGCGGTACAGCCGCGCATCGCCATCAGTGCGCGAGGCGTGGGTGTCGTTGCTGCGGGTCTGACCTTTGAAGCTGGTGCTACTGGTCGAGTTGTTGCCCGCATCGCCATCGTCGCCGCCGTCCTTGCGCACGAAGCTCCTGTGGCTGGCCCACGCCTGGATGAGGGTGCCATCGACGCTAAAGTGCTCCCCCGACAGCCAGCCTTTGCAACCAGCGGTTTCGACGATGTGGTTGAACAGTTCGATGATCGCGTCGTGCGCGATCAGTCGCTCGCGGTTCTTGGTGAAGACGCTGGGAACCCAGACCGCATCGTCCATGGCCAAGCCGATGAACCAGCGATACAAGAGGTTGTATTGGGTCTGCTCCATGAGCTGGCGCTCCGAGCGGACACTGAAGAAGATCTGCAGCAGCATGGCGCGCAGCAGCTTCTCTGGAGCGATGCTGGGGCGCCCGCCCTTGATGTCGGCCTCGTACATGCCGGCGAACAAATCATCCATCTTGAGCAGCGCTTCATTGACCATCGTGCGGATGGGGCGCAGCGGATGATTCGCGGGTACGAAGTCCTCCAGGCGGCGCATCGTGAACAAGCTCTCGGTGAAGGTATCGGCTCCGCGCATCGTCTGGGTCTTGGGTTGCAACTTTCGGGGATCAACTACTAACGGTTGAAGGCTGCCACGCGTCGACCGGTTGCAGAGGTATTTCAGCACCCTGTTAGGCCAGCAGGATGTCCGAAGCGCCGCCGACGGCGGCGCTGCCTAGGTCCGGCAAAGTAGAGGCCGCCCGTATCGCAATCGCCAGATACGCTCGAGAACGGTTGCATGCGCAAGGTAGTCGGAGTCGACATCAGGCGCCAGTTCGCTACGAAGCTTGCCCAAGGTATCCATCGGCCTCATGTCTGCGAGGCTGGATCGGCTTCTATGACCAGGTGGTTTTCGGATGGATCGCAGATCGATCTCTCAAAGAGATTGAAGTGATTGAATGGTCGCTTCGGCAGCTGGGCCATTTGGCGGCTGAGGTTTTGTGCGTTGAGCTTGAGCGCCCGGCGAATTGACCGATGATGCAATGATGGACTCGACGATAAGCGCGTAGCCAGACTGCTTAAGGATTCAGCAATCGCACTCACCCTCAGGTGGCGGCCCGAGAGAAGATCTACGAGAGCCGCGGGCGACATCCCGCTGCTCATTCATGTGGTTGGTCATCAAGCGGGCGAGTTGCGGTCCGTTGATGACGGCCTTCTTGCGCAACGCAGCGAGGAGCTTGCCCGTGGCATCCAGCCGCCCGTCATCATCAGCCAGCCGCGTGATGGCCTCAGCAAACTCTTCAAGCTGCGTCCGCCTGTAGACAACACCGTGAGCCCTTGCCAACTCCACCACGAATGCCGCCACATCTTTCACCGGCAGTTGACTAACGTCATGAGCCAGCCTCGGTAGTCCACTGCGGCGCTTGCTCGGTCCCTGCTGCGAAGGTGCCGCAGCGCCGCCAGCCGGCACATCACTGTGCTGCCTTGCGTCTGGTGCCGGGCGCTCTTGGCGCGGCTGCGTTGGATGCTTCATCACAAAGAGATCAATGCTCGGCCGTCTTGAAGGGTTCCCAGATGAGGTCGCTCACATCCATCGCACCAATCAAGCCGCTGTGTATCACGCGCGCTTCGAGCAGTTGTCTGAGCAAATTGTCCTCGATCGGTGGCGCGGTCAGCGAGTAAACACGCCCCGACGTCGTCGTCAACGTCCGAGCTTGGCCATCGAGGTCGACGACCGGAGACGTCATACGAACCGCGCCGTTGTCCAAGACTCCCACGAGCTGACGGTGGCCCATGTGCTCGAACACTCGCCAAATGGAGAGCGTCACCACAGGCTGAGCGTCGATCGACGGCGCTAGCCTGAAGTTCAGGAACTCGACTTCAATGACCGTCATTCAAGTTCTCCGGTTGGATCAGAGACATTGCCAGGCGAACACGCACAGCCGAAACGCAAGCTCCCGCCAGGAAGACACGCTTTTAGCCTGTCTGGCACCGAAGACGGCATTTCCGCCAGCCGGGAAACGCAGCCTAACCATGCAAGACACCTTGGATTTCATCTCTCGCCGCTAAGACAACCCGATCCGGATCCGCGAGGAGTACGTCCTGAGGCCGTCGGCCCCCCAGGTAACTGTTGATCGACATGAACCAGTAAGCCATGCCCCATGCCGTCTTCGAGCCACAAAAGACGTCGAGCACTCTCTTCAGGCTCGCTCGTGGTCGATAGCCGTTGTCGGGGTCAAAGCCGTAGTCGGGAAAAAGATGCCCCTGTTCGGTCTCGATCGCGAAAATCCGGCCCGCGCGCTCCCATTGAATCGTTTGCGCGCTTGCCTCCGCCTGGGTACAGCGCGCCAAGGTCGCCACCTCGGCAACGCCAAGCCAATGACCCGAAGACATGACAGCCTGACGTGCGTCGGCTTGCATCCTGTCCTGGATCGTCAGCGCCGTTTGAAGCTGCGACGCGGGTGCGGGTGAGTTCATCACCGTCGGCACAGGAACATCGTGTGGCTTTTGCGAGTTTGCTCCGCTCATCTGTTTCTCCTGTCTGCTGATACTTTCGACGCCTTGGCCCCAACCAAAAAATCCTCCAGGTTGGCCCTCGGCACAGCAGGCATGTCAGCCCACTACGCCTGTGTACACCGAGGCCGCATCGCGTCCACCGGCGGTACCTTCAGACCTCTATGACCAGCCCCGGGTTGAAGACCTTGTTCTCTGGTTCGCCATGCCAGTTCATGTAACCCCGAGGATTGCACACGACACGACAGTCACCGACCGAGTAGTCGAAACTGTCATGCGTATGCCCGTGAGCCCAAAGCACAGGCCTCTCGAAGAATTCGGGAAGCATCTCGTTGACGAAAGCGGTCGATGCCCAGTCCTCTGCAAATCTCGCAGCCAGCGAGTTCCGGTGTGGCGCGTGGTGTGTGATCACCACTGTTCGCCCGTTGAAGGGCTCAACGAGCTTACGTCGCAGCCAATTGCGATGACGTCGATGAATACTCAGGGTGTCCATAGGTGTCAACCGCAGGACTACTTCCGAGACCATGCTGCCTGGCGGCTGGTGGCGGATCGAGCGGTAATCCTCCGTGTACTTCAACGCCTCCGCCATTCCTCGGCCCCGATCAGAAAGCATTCGAACGGGCTCGCCTGGAAAGCCTTGGTGGTCGATGCGAAGCTTGAAGTCGGTCCACAAGGTGCAGCCGAGAAAGCGTACCCGGTCGATCACGACCTCGTCGCAATCCAAAAAATGGACGTTGTGTTGCTTCGCGTTGGCGCGCATGAGTTTCAGCTCATCGCCCATGATGGTGTCGTAGAACTCATGATTGCCAGCGATTTGGATTGCGGGCTTGTCCGGTCCGACGCGCACGGGATTTCGGAGCCATTTCGCCACGCTGCGGCCGGGCTCGAGGATGTCCCCGGCGAAGATCGCCACGTCATAGTCGAGGGAGGAACTGATCTCGAACGGGTGTGAGTCCGAGTGAAGGTCCGACAAGATCAGCAACTTCATTTCAAGCGTTCGCCGAAGAGGTGGTCGGGAACATCGTGGGGCGGCACTTCGCTCGCGGAGCATTTTCTCTGCGTGGCCAGGCGAGGAAATCGCCCTTGTATCTGCGGCCGAGCACCTTGCATATCCATTGGAACGTTATCCTCTCGGTGGGTCACCCCACCACTCTGGCACGGTCTCGAACCTAATCCAGTTCCTCAGCGGCTGTGGACTTCGTGCCGCATTCTTGAGCTGCCATTCTTCGGGGAAATGCCGCAGGACAAACTTGATGCAACGGCGTAGCTCGTCCGCATTGGCTGCGGTGCTGAGTTCAGAAGCATCAGTGATTTCGCGAAGCAGGTTTCCTGAATCAGCGAAGGCCAGCAGGCGAGCTTTCGGAAGTGACGCTCCTTGATCACCGTTCTCGCCGGGCATACCCGCATTCAGATGCGATGGGTCGATCCAGCAATCGGTCAACCACTCCCGCTGCGAGATTTCTAGCTGGGCCGCTTCAGACAGCTGGATAAGCAGCGGGTAGTAACCCAACAGACTTCTGGCACGCGGCGATGCCCATGGCATGGGGATCGACATCCTGAATGTCGGGACATGCAACGCAGGATCACTGATCTCCAACAGCAAGTTCCGCATCTCGCCGAGTGCTCTCAGTCGCTCATCTGGCATCGTCATGGTCATGAACCCCTGACTCGTATCTGTTGGTCTCTCCCCTCTGAAGGCTCCAACACCGTCGAGGTCATGGAACGCTCAGAAGACCTTAAGCTATGACGGGGAAGGAGAAGAAGGTCATTGATGAAATTCCTCGTCGTTAGACAACCTTGAGTGCTGGTAGGAGATGCACTCGGCCGACGCGATGCAGTCTATTGAGACCATTCAGAACAGGCAAGTTGAAGGCAGTACCCTTAATGTCTGCTTGACGTCTAAATGCAGCTCGGACCGCCTTTGTTTTGCTTTTCATGGAATCCTGACCGCCGGGCCAGGTGCGTTCGCTTGAGAAAGGTGAACTCGATTACTCGTCCTACCACCTGGACCGGTCTGACCAGGCCGGCAATGCCCATCATCGCGGCCAGCGTGGCGCCACTGGCCAGCATCAGTTCCGGTAACTGCGCAGCCCTCGCTGTGCTGATGAACCAGGTCACGGCAAAGACGCGGGCCACGTGTCTGACTGCAGCGCGACGGCCAAGGCGATCGACTACAGCCTCAACCACTGGCAAGCGCTTACCGCCCAATGACTGCTCCTAGCGGCTATCAGCCCACAGGTTTGTCTCATGCCGGTATGCGACGAGTTGCTGTGCTCGCCGCCCAGGGGGCGGTCAGGTCAAGGTACGTTCCTTAGAAGAATGCGATTCAGTTCCCAAGGTGAAGTGACAGTCCGCTTACAGAGTTCCTGCGCAGTAGGGGGACTCAAAAGGTGAATCGCCCCGGGGCGATGCAAGGAGAATGAAGCCTCGCGCATCAGGAGGATCCCAAGAGACCAAACCCAGGTCACGAAGGAAGAATTCCTTGGGGACGGGTATCTGCCACAGGACAATCGGAGCATGAAGAACGCAGGCGATTTTGAGTACGTGAAATGCACCTGGTGCAGCTGGATTCATCGCGTCCTTGATGACGATGAAGTGGCAGGACTCAGCCCCGAACAGTGCCAGCGGTATGCAAGATGCACTCGCTGCGAAGGTGTCGCCTTCTCAGCGTCCAGCTGGGCTGAGGTCCCAGTGCTCGCGAACACGCCGCCGTTCGTTAGAAATCAGCCCTTAGCGAGACCATAAATTTGCACCGACCCGATGTACCGACAAAGGGTGGCTCGCCCTGAATTCAAGTTATGCAACCGCGCCTGATTGATCTGCAGTTGCCGCGGAAACCGGAGGGAAAGAAGCCGATTCAATTGGGCGCTGTATCACTCGCCGGTCGAGCTCCGCACATTAGCTTGGCTGCTTTTGTCGTGCGCTTTGCCGCGGCCTCCATGCGGTGCACGCTCCCTGCCATTCCGACAGTGGTCGCCCTTCCCGCAGCGGCCCAGTCCACCCCAGCCCCGAGGCCCGCCCTGCCGCCGAAGTCGCTTCTCGAGCGCGCAGATGCCACCAACAGCCGGTGTCGCGGCGGCTCAGGGGACTCACCGGCCACGGCCGTCGCGCTAGGGGCTTTGGGCATTGCGATCATTGGGAGGGCGTGGCTGTTCCGGCGACGCTTCAGGCCCACGCCAGCAGCCCAGTCCCGATCGCGAGGAGCATCGGTCGATGCCGGAGGAGTGAGCCTCGACGCGGCACGGACAGAACCCAGATGGGAAAGCCGCGGAGGTACTGCGCTGCCGGCGGGCCCGAGGCCGGAGCCCTGCAACCTGCTCGAGCAAGCCGAAGCGGCGGCCGGCCCACTGATCGTGGACGGATTCCGGTGCCACGCGGCTGTTGCGGGCGACGGGATGGCACCCACGGCGAAGACCGCGGACGCCCGCATCCTGGAGATCTACCGCCACGTTGGCACCGCCTTCCAGGAAGTAGCTAAGCGGCGAGGCGAGCACCTGCCTACGGGCGTACTGAACGCCGCCGTGCTGGGCTTCTTCCAGGTTGAGGAAATGGAAGGTTGTCTTCTCGATGCGCAACTGGCATACGAGCTCAAACTCTACGAAGCGCATGGCTTGCGCGAGGTCTACCGGGGTGCAGACCTGCGGCTGTTCTGAGATCGGAGATTCCGCATTCACGCGCAGTGTCATCCGGCGTCGCCATAGTTTCACTTTTCTCAGTTCGCCATTCGGTGCTTCGCACGCGGCGGCTTGCTCGCTCATCTGGCCGGCCTAGCCACAACCGCTGGTTTGACAAGCGCACTACCGCGGAGTGGAGCAACGTCCAGCAGTCGACCAGCACGCGGAACGGATTTAGCAAAAAATGCAAGCATCCGAAGCTGAGAACACGCAAAATTCGGTGCGTAGAAAGATCAAATATTTTTGAAGGGTTTCATTTGAGAAATATCAAAATATTTTCATCGTCTACTGAATTATTCTCGTGCTCTGTTGAGGAAGAGCCCCAGAAACAGGGCATTTCTTCTCACGCTCTTTTGATTTACCACAGTCTCCTGCGGTGTCAACCCCACCTCAGGAGACGATCATGAATGCTTTTGATACTCTTCATCCGACGGCCGCGTCATGGCTTCGCTCGAGCGCACTTGCGCCGTCAGTACCTGCCTATTGGCGCTACTTGACCGAGCGGCGCTATGCGCCCAACACGGCGAGGTCGTACCTCTGCTGCCTCGCGCACTTCGCGCGATGGATTCATCGATGTCGTCATCCGTTGGATGACCTCGATCACGCGATCGCCAGGTTCATCGATGAGCATTTGCCACGCTGTACTTGCCCGGCCCTAGCGCATCGTTGTCGCCACCAAGTTCGAGCTGCACTACAACACCTGAGAGTAGTTCTTGGGAACTCCGGGATCGTGACAGACAGACGTCGGACCGACCCGATTGAAGAGGCACTGCACCGCTATGACGAGCATATGCAACATGGCAGCGGCTGAACGCCAGATGGCCAGACCACAACGGCAGATGTGACACCTACCGCATAGAGCAAGCCCATGTCGCTGAGCGCCTGACGAAAAGCGTTGTCCACGCCGTAGCCAGCATCGGCCAGCACGCAGTGGCGCAGCGCGCCTTCCTCCAGCAGGGTGCGCAATTGCTGCAGCGCGATCTGCGTCTTCGTGGCGAATCGCACTTCATCGGGAACGCCGGCCTTGGCGCGGCGTTCAGAATCCGCCGCCCAGTCCTCGGGCAGGTACAGCTGCCAAGCCACGGGCAGGCTGCCCTGGTTGCTTGCTAGGGAGATGCTGACGGCCACCTGGCAGTTGTCCTGCTTGCCCAGCGTCCCTCAGTACTGGCGCGTGACACCGACCGAATGGCGACCTTTCTTCGGGAACCCGGTGTCGTCGATGATCCACCAGCCGCCTTGGCTGAAGTCCATCTTGGGCATCACCCACTGGCACCGCTGATCTCGATTGCACTGGCGCTAACAAGGGGGCGCACGAGGACACCAAACTCCAGTTTCACCGGTCTAGAGCGGGAATCAGAAGACAGGCGAAGTGTTCATCATTTTGGACATAACTTCGCTTCGCCGTCTAGAATACGCATCATGCCTGGAGTTCCGCCCGTCCTTTTTCCTTCCGAACGAAAGATCCTTTCGCAGCTTGGCGAACGCATCAAGCTTGCCCGTCTGCGCCGCAAGCTCAGCAGCACGACCGTGGCGGGGCGCGCCGGCATTTCGCGGACAACGCTTTACAAGTTGGAGACCGGCGAAGGCGCCGTGACGATGGGCACCTGCTTGCGCGTTTTGGCAGTGCTCGGGCTGGACAAGGATTTTGAGGCGCTGGCGTCGGATGACCGAGTCGGGCGAAAACTCCAAGATCTTGCAATGCAGACGGCTGGACATCGAAAGCAGAATGAAGTCCCCAAAAACCCCTAGAGCCGTCCAAACAGAAGAGCTAGAGGTCTGGCTGGACAGCGATCTTGCACCTGCGTGTCAGGTGGGGACGCTGTCGCATGATCGCGGCCAAGTCCGTTTCCGATACAACGAGGCGTGGCTCCGCGGTGGCCGCGCATTCGCCCTGGACCCTGACCTTTCGCTCGACGAAAGCACTTTTTTCCCACGTGCCGAAACCGGCAACTTTGGGGTATTCCTCGACTCGTCCCCAGACCGCTGGGGGCAGACCCTCATGAAGCGCCGCGAAGCTCTCGTCTCACGCGACGAAGGTCGGCCCGTGCGTTCTCTTTACGCCTGGGACTTTCAGATCGGCGTCCAGGACCAGACCCGCCAGGGAGCCTTGCGCTTCCGTCGGCCCGGAACCACTGAGTTCCTGGGGAACGAAACCATGGCGGCACCGCCAGTCACATCTCTGAGTGAACTTGAAGCCGTGGCGTACGAGCTGACCAGCCGTCGGATCGACAATTTGGACGCTCTGCGCAAGTGGCTGGCAGTGTTGGTGGCGCCTGGCGCATCGCTCGGCGGCGCGCGACCGAAGGCGAACTTCACAGAGAGTGACGGATCCTTGTGGATCGGCAAGTTTCCCGCTCGTGACGACGACAGAGACATCGGGGCGTGGGAGTACGTCGCTCACGAGTTGGCGAGAAGCGCAGGCGTCGACGTGCCGGAAGCAAAACTCGTTCGGCTGAACAACGTCTTTCACACTTTTTGCGTCAAGCGTTTTGACCGGGAAGGTGGCAATCGACGGTTCTACGCTTCCGCCATGACCATGCTTCGAAAAGACCAGAGCGAAGGCTCCAGCTATCTCGAGCTTGCTCAGTTTCTGCGAGTTCAGGGTGACCACGCAAGCGTGCAGCAGGACCTCAGACAGCTCTTCCGGCGCGTCGCGTTCAACGTAGCGATCGGAAATCGGGACGACCACCTGCGCAACCATGGATTCATCCTCGGGGAGGGCGGTTGGCGCCTGGCGCCAGCTTTCGATGTAAATCCAAACATCGACAAGGCCGAGCATGTCCTGAACATTGACGACATGGACAACAGGCCTAGTCTTGATCTGACACTTTCGACTGCTGAGTTTTACGAACTGTCCCCGCTGGAGGCGGCTGACATCATCAACGAGGTTGTTGCTGCAGTGAATGAGTGGCAAGAAGTCGCACAACGCATCGGTATTGCTCGATCGGAAGTGCTGATTCTGGAATCGGCTTTTCAGGCGCATGACGAGTTTGTCGCAGCAGCAGCGGCCACGCTCCCACGACGTCCGAAGCCGTAGGCCTCCTCAGTTGCTCGCGAGGGGTCTGCTACGTGCGCATGCGAGCCTAAAAGTTTGGCGCCAAAGCCATCGGCCTTGCCCGACGCGGTACGCGGCGAGCAGGTCTATGCGCGATGCCTGGCCTGTCACGCGCTGGCCGTCGACCGCGTCGGCCCCAGGCACTGCGGCCTGTTCGGCCGGCTGGCCGGCAGCGTGCCCGGGTTCGGCTATTCGGAAGCGATGAAGAGGTCCAAGATCGTCTGGAACGACAAGACGCTCGACAGGTTCCTGGTCAAGCCCCTGGCCATGGTGCCCGGCACCGCGATGACCTACGACGGCGTGCCCGATCCTGCGGACCGTGCGGACCTGATTGTTTACCTCAAGCATGCGGATGAGACGCCTCAGTGCACGGGCGCCGTGTCTTCGCACAGGTAGGTCGTGTAAGAACTGGAGAGGCAACTGGGACACTTCGCGCTGGGACACGAGAGTACGTCCGATGTCACTGTGGATGTGGGCCGGAATGCGGCAATGGCGGAGCAACAGGCGAACCAGTTTGCAGATGCTCTCCTCGCACCAGCCTGGCTGGTTACCGCGACGATGCGGCAAAAAAATTGATCTCGCAGCCACCTCCGGCCTCCAGCGATCGTCTATCAACTATCCCTCCGGTTGGGCATCAGTTACAAGGCGATGGTCAGGTCATTAGTGCGGCTCGGCCATCTTGCGATTGCCGACGCGAACCAGATTGTTAGCCGAGAGCTCCGTCAGGCAGGAGCGCCATCGCCCGCTCCGCGCGCAGCTCGGCACGGATGCGCGAAAAGTCGAACTCACCGCAGTGACCACGCTCCAGTCCGTCCACAGTGGGCAACATGACCGCACCATGTTGTACTGCGACCGCTTTATGTTGACTTAAACCGCACTTTGTTGACACGAACCACGCGAACGGGTGCGATCGGCCATCCAGAACGCGGGGCTGGAGTACCCCAACAACAAGAAGATCGTCGTGAATCTCGCGCCCGCGGACCTGCCGAAGGACTCCGGACGCTTCGATCTGCCGATCGCGCTGGGCATCCTCGCGGCCAGCGGGCAGATCGACAACGCCAGGCTGGCCGGGCATGAGTTCGCGGGCGAGCTGTCTCTTTCAGGCGAGCTGCGGCCGGTGCGCGGCGCCCTCGCGATGGCGCTGGCCCTGCACACCCGCGGCGTGGCCACGCGGCTGGTGCTGCCCCTGGACAGTGCGCATGAAGCCGCGCTGGTGCCCGGTAGCGAGGTCTACGGCGCCAGGCACCTGCTCGATGTGGTGCGGCAGTTCGTGGTCGACACCGAGGCCGCCTCGCAGTGGCCCGATCCGCCGCCAGACGGCTGGGCACGCGTTCATGCCGCGCCCGGTGCGAGCGCGCCCCGCTACGCCGACCTGGCCGACGTCAAGGGGCACGCGGGCGCCAAGCGCGCGCTGGAAATCGCCGCCGCCGGCGGCCACAGCCTGCTGATGATGGGCGAGCCGGGCTCGGGCAAGTCGATGCTCGCGCAGCGCTTCGCGGGGCTGCTGCCGGCAATGAGCATCGACGAGGCACTGGAGAGCGCGGCCGTGGCCAGCCTGGGCGGCCGCTTCGCGACGGAGCGCTGGATGCTGCGGCCTACTTCCGCGCCGCACCACACGTCCAGCGCGGTGGCGCTCGTAGGTGGCGGCTCTCCGCCGAGGCCCGGAGAAATCTCGCGTGCACACCACGGCGTTCTGTTTTTGGACGAGTTCCCCGAGTTCGCCCGCTCGGCGCTGGAGGCGCTGCGCGAGCCGCTGGAGACCGGCACCATCACCATCGCCCGCGCCGCGCGGAGCGCCGAATTTCCGGCGCGCTTCCAGTTGATCGCCGCGATGAACCCCTGCCCTTGCGGCTACCTGGGCTCCACCAAATCAAAAGCCTGCCGCTGCACGCCCGACCAGATCTCGCGCTACCAGGGCAAGCTCAGCGGCCCGCTGCTGGACCGCATCGACCTGCACATCGAAGTGCCCGCGGTGTCGGCGCAGCAGTTGCTCGATGCGCCTCCCGGCGAATCGACGGAAAGCATCCGCAGTCGGGTGATCGTGGCACGCGAGCGCGCGATGCAGCGGCAGGGCTACGCCAACCAGTCGCTGCAGGGCAGCGCGATCGACAAGCACGCGGGGCTCGACGATGCCGCACGCAAGTTCATGTTCAACGCGGCAGCCAAGCTGGGTTGGTCGGCGCGCAGCACGCACCGCGCGCTGAAGGTGGCGCGCACGATCGCTGATCTGGGGTCGGCGGAGGCGGTGCAGGTCGAGCATCTGGCGGAGGCTGTGCAGTATCGGCGGGCGCTGCGCGGGATCGCGTGAATTGGCCGCGCATTCACGGCCCGCACTCAACAGGCCAGTAGCATCAAACGATGCAGCCCCTCAGACCGACAGACCGATCCCTCACCTTCAACTGGATTTCAGCCGGCATGTTGATGAGCGGTCTCTTCCTGCCGATCGCCGCAACGGTGCTGGAACCCAGCTTCTGGTCAGACGCCTTCTATGCAGTCGCACTCATGTGCTGGGTCATATTGCCGGTGTGGTACCCGTGTTGCGCGATAAGAACGGGAGTCATCGGCGGCGGATACCGGGTCTTCAGACGGCAGGAACCTTTCAAGTTCTGGCTGGGACTTGCGACTTATGAGGTGCTTCTTCTCGTTTTGAGCATCGTCATCGCTTTGCCGGTCTACGCCAGATTCGCTAAAGATTAGGCTCGGCGATAGCAGCGCGCGCAAGCGCGACAAAGATCAGGCGGACGGGCATCCTTCATCCATGAGGGTCAATGTCAGTTTTACTTCGTGCCGCGCTTGCAGCTCTCTTTCGAACTGAATGATCTTTTCCGGGCGCGTGGCCCGGCAAGCCATGATCAAAACCCCGCTTGGCTTGAGCCGAACCACTTCATCTACAACGTGCGTGGCGAGCTCAGACTTGATGTCGCCAAGCTGATAAAGGTTCGGAAAAATATGAACCTTGGTGGGCTCAGCTGCGGCGAAGCAACCGACAAGTGCAACCGGAATCAAACCGGCAGGCCAGCGAACGAATCTCATCAAACTCCCTTTATCGCACCGGCTGCCGGTGCATCACCTCATTCTGGCATTCGAGCGCGAGCGCCGAGCGACCGACTGCTACTTGAACTCGTGACTCACCACAGGCGCCGACTTGCTGTCCTGCACCGTCACCCGCTGCCGGTACACCTCGAGGTCGCCATTGCGCACCTCGATGTTGTAGATGCCGGGGCGCAGCGGCAGCGACTTGAGCGGCGGGCTCACGCCGCGGTCCGCGCCGTCGACGAAAACCTGGCCCCACGGGCGGATGTTGAGCACCACGCGGCCCATGCCCGGCGCGGCGGCGGTCCCGTCCGGTGCAGCGGGCACCGTGGGCGGCGACAGCCGATTCAGTTCCGCAATTGCATTGCGCGCATCCCGGGCGTGCGGACCGCGGCGATAGCGGCGCAGGTACGCCTCGTAGCCTTCGCGCGTGTTTTCTGCCTGGGCCAGGCTCCAGTCTTCCGCCTCGGCGGTCGCAAGCGCTGGATCGACCGGTGTCGTGACTGGCGGGTTGACCGGCACATTCTCGATGGGGGTCAGCGGTCCCGTGGCGGGCGTTGCCGGTGCACCAGCCGCGGGTGCAGGCGCAGCGCCAGCGACTGTCGTCCCGGCAGGCGCTGAAGGAGGCACCGCATCCGCGACGGGCGCGGCAGCTGGCGCACCCGCATCGGCGGCTGGCGCGGCGGGCATCACCGCGGGCGGCGAGGTGTTGCTCGACATAGGCGAAGCCGGCGGTGGCACCGGCACCATCGCGGTGGTTGTGTCTTGCTGCTTCATGCCCGAAGTCAGGCGCATGCCGATCCACCAACCCACGGCCACGAGTGCGATGACCAGCACGCCCACCAGGCCCCAGCGCGGCCGTCGCGCGGCGGCCTTCTGCGTCTTCTTGGCGGTCGGTGTCGGCGCCGCTTCCACGGCGGCCACCGGCACAGGCTCCAGCGGCACCGGAGCCGACATCGGCGAAAACTGCTGCGGCGCCAGCGGCGGAGGCGGCGGCACCGCCGACACGGGTGCCGCGGGAATGATCACCGCCGGCACGCCCATGCCGCTCACATAGATGTCGCCGAGCTTCACCAGCCCCAGTTCGGCGGCGAAGGCGGCCACGGTCTGCGTGCGATCCTTGCTGTGCACGGCCAGCGTGTGATCGACGGCGGCGCAGAAGCCGGGGCTCAGGTCGCCCCGTCCCATCGACGACAGCGGCACGTAGGCGTCCTGCACGCTGCGCACCACGGCCGAGGGCGGTGGATGCCCGGTAACTGCACGGTACAGCACCGCGCCCAGCGCATACAGGTCGGTCCATGCGCCTTGCAGCAGGGTGTTGTCGTCGGCGTATTGCTCGATGGGCGAGTAGCCCGACTTCACCATCACCGCCACCTCGTCGACCAGGTCGGCAATCGACTTGCGCGCCGCGCCGAAGTCGAGCAGCACCGGCAGGTCGTCGGGCTGGATGAAGATGTTGTCGGGCGCGATGTCGCGGTGAAAGCACTGGCTGCGGTGCAGCGTCTCGAGTGCGCCCAGCAGCGGCCCCAGCATGCCGAGCAGCCAGGCCTCGTTGATGCGCCCGGGCTCGTCTTCGGCAAGGCGCCGCAGGGTGCGGCCCTTGTAGAGCTGGATCGCCATGTAGGCGGTCGAGTTGGCCTCCCAGAAGCGATGCACGCGCACCAGCGCGGGATGGCTGAACTGCGCGAGGGTGCGCGCCTCGTTGATGAAGCTGCGCAGCCCTGCCTGGAAGGTGGCCGTGAGGCGCTCGGAACGCACGAGCACGCTGTCGTCGCCCACGCGGCGCGCGAGCATCGACGGCATGTATTCCTTGATGGCGACTTCGCGCTGCAGCGAATGGTCGTAGGCGCGGTAGACGATGCCGAAGCCGCCCTCGCCGATCACCTCGAGCAGTTCGAATTCATCGAGCCGGTGGCCCACCTCCAACGGGTGCGGGCGTTCGTCAGGCGGCGTGTCGAGCGCCGTGCTTGCGGTGCCGTGCGTGGTGCTCATGCTTCTTCTTCTCCTGCGGGATGGCGGCTCTTCATGCCCATGGCACATGCCCCTGCGAAAACAACTTGGAAAACAGCGGTGTGTTGAGCCCGCCGCCATGGGCCGCGGTGCGCAACGGCGAACCGTCGGCCTGGTTGGTCCACCAGTAGCTGGTGCTGCCCAACGGGTCGAAGCACAGTGGAAGCTCCGGCCAGCCGAGCCGCTGCTGGGCGCTCGCGCCACCGGCTGTAGGTCCGAGGATCGAGAGAATGTCGTCCGAGCCGCCGCTGGCGGTCTGGAAGCCGGCGCGGCCCGCGGCCAGCACCTGCCCGTCGAACTGGTCCGGCGCCACGCCGTGGCGAATGGCCTGCAACAGCGCGCTGCCGCATTGCCAGTACCACGCGGCCGAGCCCTCGAGCACCGACGGCCGATAGTTGCGCGCGGCCACCTGCAGCGTGACGCACACCGGGTAGTAGCGGCCCACGCGGTCGCAGCTCGGCGCAAGACAACCGAACTGCACGGCATCGACGCCCTGCGTCGCGGGAATCGCGAAGTTCCATACCGGCGCCACGGCGTAGTGGCGCGTCATGGCATCGGGCCAGCGCTTGAAGCTGCCCAGGCCGTTCTGCATCCAGCGGTCCCACCAGGCCTGCAGCTCGCGCGGCATGCGGCGGTAGAGAAAATCGCCGGCGGCGGGCAGCTTGCCGTACCAGCCGATCTGTTCGTCGACGGGCACCCAGGCCTGCGGGGGAATGCTGCTGTTCATGTCAGGACTTCCCTGGGCAGGAGAAGCTGTTCATCTGCGGCAACCGCAGCGGGTTGTAGACGCTGTTGGCCGTCACCGCCAGCACCACCTTCTTGCCCTGCAGGTCGAAGGTCGCGTTGAAGGATTCGGGCGAGCTGCCCGAAGAGATCGAAGCCTTGTCGAACAGGCGGTGCAGCGCCCACGGCCCTTCGGTCACGATGCCGCCGGCCGGCGTGCCGTTGGCGGTGGTCACCTGCAGGCGCACCTGGTTGCTGTTGCGCGGCCCTGGCCACTTGACGGTACTGGGCGCCTGCGGGCCGTGCGCGTAGCGCACCGTCTGGCCGTCGATGTCGAGCGTGAACTGCGTGAGCGCGGCGTCCATGTCCTCCGGGCGGATGTCGAGCGTGAACGACGGCGTGCGCCCGCCCGCCATGCCCGAGAAGAACACGTCGCGGATCGCCTGCGCCTTCTGGAAGGAATCGAGGTAGGCCGAGCGCCCAGCGGCGCTGCCGTCCACGCCGCGCTTGAAGGCCCACGGGTTGACCGAGGTGTCGACCTGGGTGATGAGGTTCTTCTGGAAGAAGTCATCCATCATCCCGCCCGGCGCGAACAGCTGCGCGAAGTCGCCCGAGGCCACGTCGCGGTTCGATCCGCGCGAGAACGGGTAGCGCCCCGCGATCGCCTGGTTGCAGAACGAACCGATGCTGGCGGCCGCGCTCTGCCCGATGTTCTGCCGCGTCACCGCCGCCGCCTTCGACGACGCGGTGGCCGACAGGTCGTTCAGCATGCCCTGGAACGGCACCGGCAGGCGCCCCGCCTCGGCCTGCACCTTGGTGACGGCATCGCTCGACGGCGGGATGTTGCCGCTGCGCAGCGCGGTGTCGGTGGCGGTGAGGAAGGTGTAGAGCTCGTTGATGAGCGCGGCGGTCGCGTCGATGGGCGCCTGCCCACCCTGCTTGGGCGCGGTCACCATGCGGCGCAGCGGCTCGAAGTGGTTGTCCACCAGCGACTCGGGCCGGTCCACCCGCGCATTGCGGCGCTGGCTGCCGTCGGGCTGGCCGATGAGCTGCTCGATGCGCTCGCGCGTGCTGGCCACGCGGTTCTGCGCCTGGTCGAGCAGGCCGCGCGCGGCCTCGTCGTGGTTGCGCAGCAGGTCAGTCTCGCGCGCGGCGCCGCGGATGATGCGCGACATCGGCGACTCCGAGGTCGAGAGCACGCGCGTCATCTGGATGCTCTGCAGCAGCGAGCGGCTGTCGGCCAGCCGGATGTCGGTGAGGTACTCGTCCCACACCCGGATGTAGTCGGTGAGGTAGAGCCTGCGCACTTCGCGCAGCAGCAGTTCGCGCGAGGTGATGTCGGCGATGCCCGGCGCTCGGATCTGCAGCACCCAGCGGTCTTCCTGCTCCAGCGACAGCGTGGTCTCGGCCATGCGCTTGTCGAAGATGTCCCAGTAGCCGCGGTAGGTGAAGAGCGTGGGGATGCCGTCGGTCAGCGGCTTGCCGCTCGCGCGGCGGATCACCAGCGCCGACTCGGCCCCGCCCGCCTCGGCGATGGAGAAGGCATTGGGCGGGCTGGTCTGCAGCAATATGCGCCGCAGCCGCGCATAGGAGCGCTGCGCCAGCGGCACGCCGGCCAGGCGCTCGCGCGTCTGCGTGATGAGGCGCTCGTCCTTCGCGAAGGGCGAGGTCAGCACGCGGCCGGCGAACAGCGCCTTCAGGTGCGACTCGAGGTTGGTGCGCTGCTCGCGCGTGAGCGACGCCCCGATCTTGCGGTCGACGTCGCTCAACAGCCAGGCCTGCAGGAAGTCGGCGTCGTAGCGTTCGGCGTCGAACAGCATCAGGTAGGCCTTGAGCGCCTCGTAGCTGTATTCGGCGTCGTTCTTCGAGGCCTCGCGCAGCGACTGCTCCACGCGCTGCGCGGCCTGCGGCAGCAGCACGGTTTCGAGCGCGCGCTGATACACGCCATCGGTCGCGGCCTGCAGCTTCTCGCCCTGGTAGAGGCCGAAGCGGTACGACAGCGGCGGATCGCTCACGTCGAAGTGGCTCGACTTCGGCAGGTCGCGCAGCCGGTCGAGGATGAGCAGCGAACTCGCGATGTCACCGCCCGAATCGACCACCGTCGGCAGCTCGCCGCGCGCGGCCGCCTTGTTGAAGGCCTTGGCATTGCCGTCGACCTCGGCCACGTAGTCCTTGTTGTTGCGCCAGCTGTTCACGCAGGCGCCGAGGAACAGCACCAGCAGCACACCGATCACGCTGTAGCCCGCGATGTCGATGGCGCGCTTGCGCCGGTACCAGCGCAGGTTGGTGCCGGCCACGCCCGCGTCGCGGAAGATCACCTGCTGCAGCAGCTCCTTCAGGAAGTAGCTCTTGCCCGGGCCCGGCGGCGGCGCGGGCGGCGCGTTGACCTGCAGGTAGCGCTTGATGGCGCCCATCACGCGGTCGAAGGCGGTGCCCTCCTGCGTGCCGCTGGTGAAGTACACGCCGCGCAGCATCGAGGCGGCCTCGAACTTCGACGGGTTGAACACATCGGCCAGGAAGGTGCCGAGGATGTCCTCGAAGCTTGCGAACTGCTGCGGCAGCAGGTAGGCCTGCGCGCGCCGCATCGGATCGGGCTCGGCCGCCAGCAGCTCGGGCAAGCGTTCGTCGAGGCGCTGGTGAAGCAGCCTGTATTCCTGGTGGAAGCGTTCGCGCAGGTCACCGCCTTTCAGCGGCGCCGCACCCTTTGCCGCCTTGTTCGCGGCGTTTCCCTCGATGGGGAAGGTGAAGCCCCACACCTGCTGGCGCTCGGCGCGGCCCAGCGAGCCGAAGTATTCGTTGAAGCCCGCGAGCAAGTCGGTCTTGGTGACCAGCACGTACACCGGGAAGTCGATGCCCAAGTCGTTGCGCAGCTCCAGCAGGCGCTTGCGCAGCGCCATCGCATGGCGCGCGCGCTGCGCGTCGTCGGCCAGCGGCAGGTCGGCGATGCTGATGGTGAGGATCGCGCCGTTGATCGGCTGGCGCGGGCGGAACTTCTTCAGCAGTTCGAGGAAGCCCTTCCACTCGCCTTCGTCAGTCTCGCGGTTGCTTTCATGCGTGGTGTAGCGCCCGGCGGTGTCGATCAGCACGGCTTCGTTGGTGAACCACCAGTCGCAGTTGCGCGTGCCGCCGATGCCGCGCACCGCGGCCTTGCCGAGCTGGTCGGCCAGCGGGAAGTCGAGGTCGGAGTTGACCAGCGCCGTGGTCTTGCCCGAGCCCGGCGCGCCGATGAAGATGTACCAGGGCAGCTGGTACAGGTACTGCCGGTCGAACACCGAGAAGCGGCTCGCGGGCTTGCCGTCGGCGCCCTGCCCGAAGCGCATGTTCTTGAGGATGGCCGTGGCGTCGGTGAAGCCGCTCTGCAGCTCCTTGATCTCGGGCGCGTCCTCCGGCTTGGCCTCTTTCTCTTTCTTGGAGGGCGTGCGCAACTGGTTCAGCAGCTGCGCGTTGAGGCGGCGCTCGCGCCACTTGCGGTAGACCAGCCGCGCGAGCCATATCGCGAACATCAGCGCGATGACGGCGATGCGCACGATCTCGTCCTCGAGCGGACGGTAGCGGCCCACCGCGATCGCGGGGCCGATGATCCAGATCAGGAACGCGAGCGCGACCAGACCCAGGAACACCCAGAGATCGCGGCCGATAAGAAAACGGAAGATGGCGCGCAGCATCAGCGGGCTCCTCCCTGCGGTTGTGGCGCGGGCGCGGGCACGCCCGCCACCGGCGCCACCAGCAGCGTGACCTCGACGCGGCGGTTGCGCGCGCGATTGGCCGGCGAGTCGTTGGGCACCAGCGGGTCGGCATCGCCGCGGCCTTCGGCGCGCAGGCGCTCGGGACGTGCGAGGCGCGTGGCGATCATCTTCTTGACCGCATCGGCGCGGGCCTGCGAGAGCTGCCAGTTGGAAGGAAAGCGCACGCTGCGGATCGGCTGGTCGTCGCTGAAGCCGCTGATCAGCACATTGCCTTCGACGGCGTTCAGCGCGTCGGCCACGCGCGCGAGCACCGGCGCATAGCGGTCGAGCACGCGGTCGGAGCCGGATGCGAACAGGCCGTCGCCGCGCAGTACCACCACGCTGCGGTCAGCCTCGTCGCGCACGGTCAGCAGGCCGTCACGGATCTCGGGCTCCAGGAAACGCTGCAGGCGCGGTGTCGGCGCGGGCATGACCACGGCGCGCGCGGTCTGCGGCAACCGCACCGCGTTGACGGCCGCGAAGGCGCCATCGGACGTGCCCGCCAGGTTGAAGGTGAGCAGCGCGAACGCCACCAGAAGCAGCACCGCCGCCACCGCGCCCACGGCCCACACCGGCAGCCAGTTGCGCGTGCGGCGTACCGGCGCGCTCGCGTCCTGCCAGTGCGGCGACAGCGGCACGGCGATTTCGCCGCGCGTCTGCCGGATGATCTGCAGCAGCCGCTGCTTGAGCGTCTCGAGCTGCGAGCGTCCGTTGTCGATGACGCGAAAACGCCCCTCGAAGCCCAGCGCCAGGCAGAAGTAGATGAGCTCGATCAGATGCAGGTGCTGCTGCGGGTTCTGTACCAGCCGCGACAGCAGCTGGAAGAATTTCTCGCCGCCCCAGGTCTCGTTGTGGAACATCACCAGAAGGCTCTGCGACGACCAGATGCTGCCGCCCCACGGCGTGAGCGCGGCGGCCTCGTCCACCGCGGTGCACAGGCAGTAGCGCGCGCCGATGATCACCTCGGGCGCAATGCCCGCCTGCTGCGCGCGCGTCTCGAAGCGGCGCACTTCGTCGACCAGGTGCTCGCGCAATTGCGCGGGCGCGGGATGGTGGCCGGTCGCGCGGATCTGCGGAATCAGGTCAAGCAGCGGATTTGCGGCCGCCACCAGCGGGTTGTTGCCCGCGAGGGCTGTGTCACCCGCATGCGGGCGCCGTGCGTCGTGCCATGCGGTGAAGGATTCGGGCTGCGCGCCCATTCCGCGCTGCGCGGCGGGCATGCCGCCCATGTCAGCAGCAGCGGCGCCGCCTCCTGGATTCGGCGGCACGAAGCCTCCCGCGCCGACGGCCATGTCGTTCACACCGTTCATAGAGTCCCTCACGGACGGATGGCCCAGAACTCCATGGCCAGCCCGGGAAAGTCACCGGCCAGGTGCATCGCCACGCCGCCCGATTTCTCGAGTTGGCGCCACATGTCGCCGCTCTTGTCGAGTTCGAAATAGTGGTAGCCCGCGTTGTACGGAATCTGCCTGGGCGCCACCGGCAGCGGGCGCACGGTCACGCCCGGCAGCTGCAGCTGCACGAGGTCGCGGATGCGCTCGACCGAGCCGATCTTCACCTGCGTGGGGAAGCGCTGCTGGATGGCGTCGGCCGGCAGGTCGGCATGCACCGCGAGCACGAAGCCCGCATTGCGCACCAGCACCGGGTCGGGCATGCGGCCCACGCGCACGCCGTGGCTGCGCTCCTCGAGCTCGATCGCGATCGCGCTCTGTTCGAGCACGGCCGACAGCGAGCGCCGCAGCTCTTCCATCAGCGGACGAATGCTTTCGTTGAGGTTGTCGTGGTCGTACACCGGCCACAGCACCGGGCGCCGCGTGGGCGAGGTGTGCGTGGCCAGGTGGCAGGCCAGCTTGAGCCAGTCGGTGAAGAGCTGCTCGGGGTGCACCTGCACCGCCTGCTGCGCATGCCAGGTGAGCGCGAGATAGCGATTGACCAGCTCCAGCAGCAGGAAGTCGGACACCTCGCTCACGCCGCCGCGCCCCGGCTGCGACAGCCGCGAGGCCAGTGCCTCGGAGCGCTGCGTGAGCAGGCCGTGCAGCTCCGCGATCATGCTGCGCAGCATGGTGTGCGCGGAAGCATCGAGCACCGGCGGAATGTAGTTGGCATCGACCACCAGCTTGTGGTCGGTGCGGCGCTCGATCACGCGCACCGCGCCGATGGCCTGCCATTCGGCGGTGAGCGAAGACGCGCGCGCAAGGCGCAGGCGCGGTGCGGCGAGCTGCAGCACCGCAGGGCCCAGCGCGACGGCGTTGCCGTCGTTCACCTCGCGCTCGATCACGCCGAAGCGCGCTGCCGAGCCTTCGTCTTCCGCAAAGATGACTTCTTCGCTGCCGGGCCTGCGCAGCGGCAGTGCGAGCACGATGAGTTCATCGGTCAGGTCGTTGGGTACCTCATAAGGCAGCGGCGCATCTTCGGCGCCGAAGGAAAACGGCGTGCCGTCGGGCAGCACGCCCGCGCCGCCGAGCAGAGACACACGGCCGAGCGCGTACGCGTCGCGGTCTATCTCGAGATGCAGCCATCCCCAATAAGCGCCTTGCAGGCCTGCAGTGCGGCGTGTCACGTATTGCTCGACGTAACGCTCGAGCTGCTGGAAATGCTGCGGCCTCAGGTACATGCCCTCTGACCACACCACCCTATTCGCCAACGCCTGCGGATGAACGCCGTTTCTTCCAGCGCCCTGATTGCGAACTGTCACCAAAGAACCTCCTGGGGAGTGCTCACGGGAAAGCGGAAGGCGCATGCATTGGCGACCTCCCATCGATCGAATTTTTTTCGTTCCGATGCTACACGGCGCGTCTTACGATTTGCACCGCTTTTCGAGTGCGTATTCCTCGCACTTTCGTACTAGGGAGTACAGAGAATTAACGACTTGGTAGCACCTCGAGGCCACTCTTGCGCACCACGACCTGCACGGCCTGCTCGCTCGGCGAGAACTGCCAAACTTTGTACAGGTTTGTTTGCTTTGGCTCCTTGAGCGGCAGCACGATGCGCCAGCGCGCGGCTTCCAGCTTGCGATAACCCGCGATGATGCCGATGGCGCGCGAGTCGAGACCCGCCTCGCGCTTGAAGACGCGCTCGTCGCCGCTGCGCATGATGGCCTGGTCGGCGTTCACGAGTTCCGCTGCCAGCGCCTCGCGATCGCGATCCTGCAGTGCAAAGTAGTCTGCTGTCTCGAAGTTACCGGAAGATTTCAGTTCGAAGACCTTCACCAGGATCGGGGCGGCCTGGCCGCGTCCGTCGGGGTTCACGCCATCATCGATGCGCACGGTGACGGCATAGGGCGTGGGCAAGGACTTGGCTGTCGATGCGCAACCACCGAGGCCCGCGAGCAACGGTGTGGTTGCAAGTGCGCCTTGCAGCAAGCTTCGTCGATGCATTGAGAACTCCCTGGCTGGTTCGCGGCCTATATTATCGAAGTCATGCGCATCAGCGATGCGCACTGCGTTGTTGTCGCAACACTGCGGCACACTGCCTCAAACATTGCTTTCGCAAAGTAGGAGAGAAGATTGAAGTCATGTCTGCCTGCTCTGGCATTCACTCTTTGCGTGATCGCCGGTTGCACGACCCCGACACCGCCGCCCGATCCCGCACCGCAACCCGAGCGCCTGAGCCAGCAGGTTGCGCGCACGACCCTCGAGCGCGCGCAACAGGCCTATGACGAAGGCGACTACGCCAAGGCCATCAGCACGCTCAGGAGCGGAGGCGTGTCGGTGTTCGAAGGCGCGGAGCCCGCCACGCGCCTCGACGCGATGAAGCTCGAGGCCTTCAGCTACTGCGTGGCCAACCAGGTGCCCGAGTGCCGCGCGCAGTTCCGCAAGATCCTCGACGCATTCCCGAGCTTCGATCTCAGCGTGGCCGAGCGCAAGCACCCCGTGTGGGGCCCGGCCTTCGAAGCCGCGAAGCGAATGAAGCGTTGACCGGCCACGCCGGTCCCTGCGCCCGATGCGCCTCGCGCGGGCGCCACACGAACATGGAGATGCCATGCGTTGGACGGTGATCGAACATGCCGGCAAGCCGGTGGCCACGGGCCCCTCGGCGCTGCTGGCCGCACCCGGGGGAACCATCGGGCGCAGCCCCGACAACCACCTGGTGCTGCCCGACGAACAGCGACAGATATCGCGCCTGCAAGCCACCGTGCGTTTCGACGAAGACGGCGCGGCGGTGCTTCGCAACATGAGCGCGGTGCTGCCCATCAGCGTCAACGGACGCACGCTGGTGCATGAGCAGGAAGCGCGCGTGGCCGACGGCGACCGCGTGGAGATAGGCAGCTACGTGCTGGAGGCCGCGAGCGCATTGCGCGCCGCGCCAGCGGTGGTTGTCGCGCCACCACCGCCACAAGCACCACCGCTTCAGGCTCCTTCGATGCCGGCACCGCAGCCGTTCACACAAGCGCCGGTATCGTCCGCGCCCATCGACGCCTTGCTGCCGGCCTCCTCGGGCGCCGACGTGTTCTCCGACCTGTTCGGCGAGGGCACGCTGCCCATCGGCGATACGCAGCCCACCGTGGCGATGCCGCCGCCAGTGCCGCGTGCGCCGGTGCAATCGCCGCCTCCTGCTGTGCCTCCCGTTCAAGTGCATGTGCCGGCCCCGCCGCCGCCGCCCATGCCCGCGCAGGCACCGCCAAAGGCCATTCCGGCCTCATCGCAGATTCCCTCCGCCGAAGACTGGGACGCCATCCTCGCGAACGCGCCGCGTCGCATCGACAGCACGCCCGCGCCGATGCCCGACCCGATGGCGCACGAACCCTTCGAGCTGCCGTCGCAGGCGCGCCGGAACCCGGTCGACCCGCTCGCGGAAATGAACCCGCAGTCGGCCCACGACATGTCCGACATCGCGCTCAAGCGCGGAGTCGATCCGCTTTCCTTCTTCGCGGCCGACGACAGTGCGCACTCGCCGCTGTCCGACCCGCGCCCCACCGCGCTCACGCAGCACGACGCCGGGCTTCCCGGCGACGTGCATCCCGCGCTCGACCTGCTGCAGAACAACAAGCCGGCAGTGCCGGGATACAGCCATTCGAACCATGCGCGAGAAGTGACGGCGCAGTTCCGTCCGCCGTTGCCGGCGGCGCCAGTGCCGGTGCCACCACCTCCGCTTGCGCCGGCACCAGTCGTCGCCGTGGAGAAGATCGAGGAACCGCCCCCTCCTCCACCCCCTCCACCTCCGGCGCCACCACCGGTCGTCGCCGCCGTGCCGGTCGCCCCGGCAGTGGTCGCCACCTCGCCGTCGCCATCGCCGTCGCCCGCTACATCGACCACCGACTCCTCATCGGAAGCCCTCTTCAAGGCCTTCCTCGAAGGCGCGGGCGTGCCCGAGATCGCCGGCCAGCAGCCGCTCGACATCGAGGCCATGCAACGCCTGGGCCGCATCATGCGGGCCTTCACCGACGGCACCATCGAGCTGCTGTCCTCGCGCGCCATGCTCAAGCGCGAGGTGCGCGCCGAGATCACGATGATCGTGGACGAGGAGAACAACCCGTTCAAGATCCTGCCCAACGGCCGCGCCGTGCTGATGCAGATGTTCGGCGCACGCATGCCCGGCTTCCTGCCGCCCGAAGCCGCCGTGCACGACGCGCTGGGCGACCTGCAGTCGCACCAGCTCGGCATGGTCGCCGGCATGCGCGCCGCGCTGCTCACGCTGCTGCAGCGCTTCGACCCCGCGGCGCTGAGCAGCAACACGCCGCACGACGGCGGCATCGGCGAGAAGCTGCTGCCCGGCGGCCGCGAGGCCCGCCTGTGGCGCGAGCTGCAACAGCTGCATACCGAAACGACCGCGGCCGTCGAAGACGACTTCCAGGCCGTCTTCGGCCGCGCCTTCCAGCAGGCCTACGACAAGGAAATGGAACGACTGAAGGAGGCGCGCCGTGCCTGAAGCCGCCCGTTCTTCTTCATCCTCTTCCTTCGCCGTGCCCATTTCTACTTCGCAGTTCTCCTGCGTGGGTGAGCGCAGCGGCAACCAGGACGCCATCGGCTACCACCTCGACGAACGCAACGGCTGCTTCGTGGTGAGCGACGGCGTGGGTGGCAACGCGGGCGGCGAGCTGGCCTCGCGCATCGCGGTCGACACCGCGCTCGACAGCTTCGTCGACGCCCCGTCGCTGGCCGCCGACAACATCCAGCGCTGCGTGAAGGCGGCCAACGACGCCATCCTCGCGAAGCAGCGCGAGCTCGCCGACCAGAGCCGCATGAGCGCGACCTTCGTGTCGCTGTTCCTCGACCGCGGCAGCAACCAGGCCTGCTGGGCGCACGTGGGCGACAGCCGTCTCTACTGGTTCCGACGCGGCGCGCTGATGCAGCGCACCGAAGACCACAGCCTGTCCGAACGCTCGGGCGATGCGGCCGCGAGCCAGCACAACGGCGGCGAGCGCCTGGTGAAGACCAACCTGCTGTATCGCGCGCTCGGCGCGCGCGCCACGGCCGAGGCCACCATCACCACGACACAGCGTCTGGCCGACGGCGACGCGTTCCTGCTGTGCACCGATGGGCTCTGGCAGCTGATCTCGCAGCAGGTGATGGAACGTTCATTGCAGCTGGCCGACAGCGCCGAAGAATGGCTCGCGCTGCTGCGCCGCGCGGCAGAAGCCAAGGCGGACGAAACGCAGGACAACTACTCGGCGCTGGCGGTGTGGGTGGGGTTTCCGCAGCAGGTGACGCTGGCCGGGGCCGCCGCGGCCAAGGCGCCCTGACCCCGGACGCCGCCGGCGGCGTTCAGGGCGCCAGTATCAGCACCTTGAACTGGCTCGGCACCAGCCGCAGGCCGACGATGTTGCACCGGTTCTGCGTGGTGATGCTGGTCATGCGCGTGGCCGGCGTTCCCTTGAGCAGCATCGTGAAGGCGCCGGTGATGTGGCGTGCCTGCTGCATGAAGGTCTGCGAGATCATGCCGCCGAGCGCGCCGGGCTGATCGCCCAGCGTGATCGGGATGAAGGTCGCCATGTTGTGGGCCGGCATGCCCATGTACAGGATGTTCCAGGCGTTCGGGATGGCCATGAAGCCCATGCCGAAGTTCGGGAATGGAAAAGGAACGGGCGTCCTGCAGACATCGGGAATCGCGAAGTCCATGCCCATGAGCTGGCAGTTTCCGAACATTCGGGCCTCCTTCGTCTTCAACCCATGTGAATCTGCGCGGCGTCGACCTTCACCAGTTCCTGGCCGGTCACCACCGTGTGCTGCCCGTGCAGGCGCACCGAGCCCGAGGCCTCCTGGTCGAGATGGCCCACGCGCGCGCGGTCGGTCTCGTCCACCAGCCGCAGCGCATTGCGCGCCATCTGCACCACGCGGTCGGCCACGCTCTCGAACACCTTGCCCACCAGCCGCAGATGGCCGATCGTCGCGTCGGCGGTTTCGCTGGTCAGGCGCGAGCGGGCGAAGCGCGCCTCGGCGCTGTCGGCCCGCATCCGCAGCGTGGCGGCGCCATGCAGGCTCAGGTCGGCCTCGCTCTCTATCGACACGTTGCCGCCGCGCGTGGTGGCCAGCGTAAGGTCGCCGCTGGTCTCGATGCGGCTGGCCGACGGGTCGGCCTGCTCGATCACCGCGATCAGGTAGACGCGCGATCGGTCGGGGCCGCTGAGCATCACGGTGTCGCCGGCACAGGGCGCGAGCAGGCAGCTGGCCGCTCGGCGGCAGGTCCAGGTGGCGCCGGCCTCGTCCTCCACGAGGATGCGGCCGTCGGCGCGAAAGCCGGCCAGGCGGCCGATGAAGTGGACCGGCTCCCCCGGCTGCGCGCGGGAGGCCGGCTCCGCATGAAGTGCGATGACGTTCATTGCGTTCATGGCGTTTTCTTCCTTTCTTTCATTCCTTGCATTGCTCATCCCGGGGCCTGCCGGCCGCCGCGCGTGTCGGACCAGGCCTGCGCCTTGTGCAGTTCCGCGTCCTGTTCGATGAGACCGCCGCGCCCCGAGAAATGCGCCCCCTCCTGCAGCGCGCGGTGCATGCGCGTGCGCAGGAACTGCGCGCCCCGAAGGTCCGCCCGCGTCAGGTCGGCATAGGAGAAGTCGGCGTCCTGCAGCGCGGCGCGCGCGAAGGCCGCGCCGCCGCAGTGCGCGCGGTGCCACACGCTCAGCGCGAGGGACGCATCGCTGAAATCCGCGCCCTCGGCCTTCGCATCGGCCCAGATCGACTGGTCGAAGCGCCCGCCCGTGAACACCGCGCCCGCCAGCTGCGCCTGCGGAAACAGCGTGGCGCAGGCATTCGCGCCCGCGAAACGCGCCGCCTTCAGCGACGCGCCCTTGAAGTTGCTCTGCGTCAGCACGGCGTCGCTGAAGTCCGCCTCGTCCATCCGGCTGTCGGTGAACTGGCACAGCACCAGTTCCTGCGCCGCGAAGCGCATCCCGCGCAGGTCGCATTCCATGAAGGTCGTGCTCTCGCAACGCGCGCCGGCAAACGTCACGCCGCGCAGGTCCGCGCGCAGGAAGGTCGCGAACACGAGCGAGGCTCCGGTGCAGTCCAGCCCGTCGATCGCGCATTCGCCGAAGGTCACGCGGTCGAGCCGGCGCGTGCGCAACCGGGTGCCCTGCATGCGGCACTTGAAGAAGGACACGCGCTCCAGGTGCGCCTCGTCGAAGGCCGCGCCGTCGAGCGCGCACTCCATGAACGCGGCGTCCTGCACGAAGGCATGATCGATCCGCGCGCCTTCGAGCCGGCTGCGAAAGAACCGCGCGTCCTTGAGGCGCGCATGGCGAAGGTCCGCCTGCGCGAACGCGCAGTGCGACAGGGTGGCGTCCTCCAGGCTGGCTTGCGCGAGGAGCGCGCCGCTGAAGTCCACGCGCTCGAACACCCCGCCCGACAGGTCGAGCCCGCTCAAGTCCCAGCCCTTGCAGTCCACGTTCGTCAAGGTCTCTCCATGGCGGATCTTGTCCAGCAACTCGTCGCGCGTCATCGATCGTCGGGTCCGGCGCGCCGGGCGGGCAGCACCTTGGCATGGTGGGTATAGGCGCCGTCCAGGCGTGTCGTGCCGTCGATGAAGGCTTGCGACACGTCGGCGCGGAACAGGTTGGCGTCGTGCAGGTCGGCCAGCCGCAGGTCGGACTTCGACAGGTTGCTGTCGATGAAATCCGCCCCCGCCAGCGAGGCGCCGGTGAAGTCGGTGCGGATGAAGAGGCTCTCTCCGCCAACCAGCCGATCTAGCTTCGCGCCGCGCAGGTCGCAGCCGGAGAAGTCGCAGCCTTCGAGCCGCACGCCGCGCAGGTCGGCCCCGGCCAGCGTCACGCCGCGCAGGCCGCAGTGCCTGAGCACCGCGTCGCGCAGCACCGCGCCGGCCAGCGAGCTGTGGTACCCGAAGCTGCTCGAAACCAGCGTGGCGCCGGTGAAGTCCAGCCCTTCGTTTCCGGCCAACCTGGTGAAGCCGCAGCCCTCGAGCGTGGCGCGCGCGAACGACACGCCAACCAGCGCGCACTCGATCCAGCCCATTTGGCGGAACGACGCTTCCTCGAACGACACGTCCTCGAAGCGCATCTTGATCATGGCTACCTGCAGCCAGCGGGACTGCCGCAGGTCGCACCGCTGCCAGACGCTCTCGTGCACATGGGTCGCCTCGAACACAGCCGAGCCCATGGCGCAGGCGCGGAAGACGGTCTTGCTGCAGTTCGCATGGCGCAGGCTGGCGCGGCTGAAGTCGGCGCCGTCGCACAGGGCCGCGCCCAGGTTGGCGTGGTCGAAGCGGCAGTCGGCAAGCACCGCGCGCTCCAGCCGCGCGCGCGCCAGCACCGCCTGCGTAAAGTTGCAGCCCGCGAGCCGCGCGCCCTGCAGGTTGGCGTCCTCGAGGTTGGCGCCGGTGAAGTCGGCGCCGCTCAGGTCCATGTCCGACAGGTCGGCGCCGATCAGGTTCATGCGCGCGAAGTTGCGCTGGCCGGCTTCGGCGCGGCCCAGGCGGCGCCGCAGCTTGGCAGTGCGAAAGCTCGACGCGGGCGGCGCGGCGTCGAGCAGGTGCGCGGTGTACAGGTGCCCCTGGCGGATCTGCGCGGCCATGCGTTCGCGCGCCTGCGCGGCTTCCGCCCGGGCACCGGCCTGCGCTTCGGGCGGGAGCAGTCGCGCCTGTTCGCCGAACGCCTCGAGCTGCGCGAGTTCGGCGATCACCTTGTCGGGATCGAAGCGGTTGCGCTGCGGCGCCCCGGGCGGCGAGCTGCCGTCGTGCCGCGACGCGGCGACGGCCTGCTCGGTGCGCGTCTTGAGGTCCTCGCGCGTGCGGGCGATCTCCGCTTCCATGCGCTCGCTGTACTCGGGCAGGTCGTCGAGCGTGAAGGAGCCTTCGATCTTCACCGGCTGCGGCAGCAGCTTGTCGGGGTCGAGCCCCTCGCCCAACAGCCGGGCGCGCTCGTGTTCGTGCGCGCGCAGCTGGCCGGCACGCTGGTTGCGCACCGACGGCTTGGTGGAAGCGTCCGGCAGCCGGTCGCCCGCCCAGGCGCCCATGACGGCCTTGGGCACGAGGTCGCTGTCGCGCACCGCATGGACGGCGGACTTCGGGTCCAGCCGCAGCCGCAGCACCGACTGGTAGTGCGCGTGCGGCCGCGGCTCGTTCTCGAGTTCGAGCGCCGGCATGATGTGCTTCATGTCGGCGGCGTCGTCTTCCGCAATCGCGAAGCTGCCGTGCCAGATCAGGATCACGCGCCGGCGATGCGGAAAGAACCACGCGGTGCTCAGGCGCAGCGGCGTTTCCCGCAGCTCGCTGCCGTCGGCCTGCCAGCTCGCGAAGCAGCGCGTGCGCCAGCGCGGCAGCGCGCCTTGCAGCACCGGCTCGTCCGGGTGCATGTTCCAGATCTCGTAGGGCGCGCCGGCGGGCAGTTCCTGCATGCCGGGCCAGCGCTGCTCGGGCGGCGCGGCGTTGAAGTAGCGCCAGTCCATGTCATCGGCGGGACCGGGGTACTGCGTCTGCAGCCATTGCTGGCCATAGGAGCTGCCGAGCAACTGCGCGCGCTGCGGCCAGTCGGGCGGGATCGCGCCCAGGCTCGCGGGCCGCACGGCGCGCCCGGGCGCCGACATGCGGGCGTCGGGCGACTCCACGTTCGGCAGCCGGCGCGTGCGCACGCCGTTGACGAGCTCGTCGACGCTGCCGATGCCCTGCGGGTTCTGCGGCACCGACGCGCCGCCGTACGCATGCGCCCAGTCGAGCGGCATGCTGTCGAAGGGCTGGGGCGGCGTGATGCGGCCGTCGAGCCAGTAGCGGTCGCCCGACACGTGCAGGCGCTTCTCGCTGCCCGCCACGGCCATCTTCACCGCGCACATCGTCTTGTCGGCCTGGTGGGCGGTATAGGCATGGCCGCTGGCGAGCCACTCGGGCTCGTGCTTGGGCATGCCCAGGTCGAGGATGTTGCCCGGGCCGATGTCCTCGGCCGCCGCCTGCCAGAGCTCCTGCTCGGGCATCAGCCTGGGTTCGTCTTCCAGGCTCGCCAGCGCCAGCACCGCCACACCGAGCATGTCGTTGCCGCGCCAGCGCTGCGGCCGCGTCAGCACGCTCAGTCGGAAGGGCTTGACGATCTTCATTGGCGCGGCTGATCGATGGCGACGTGGCGCGTTGCGGGATCGACCTTGACCCTGACCGTCTGCCCCGGCGCGAACTGCGGCAGCTTGACGGGGGTCAGCGGCACGTCGATGGTCGTCTCGAAGCCCGGCACCGCGCCCGCCGCATCCACCTGCAGCCGCAGGCGCGCGATGACGTAGATGCGGTCGATGCGCGTGCCGGTGTCGGTCGCGTCCAATACCTTGGCGGTGGTCGGCAGGCCGACGCGCAGCACGTGCTGGCTGCGCCCGGCGCCCGACACCGCGTCGTTGGACATGCGCTGCAGCTTCATGATGCCGACCGCGCCGCCGACGAACACCGCCAGCACCACGGCCGGGATGAGGATGAACAGGTACCAGTAGTCGCCGGCGGTCATGGAGGCATCAGGCGAAGCCCGTCAGCAGCTTGAAGTACAGCGCCACTTCGCCCATCTCGATGTCGTAGCCCTTGTTGCCGGTCTGCGCGAGCGTCTGCGTGGTCGCGTAGAGGCCGAAGGCATAGCCGAAGCCGAAGAACTCCAGCCGCGCGCCGTTGGTCGAGACCTGCAGGAGGTTGTTGAAGTTGGCCAGGCCGCTGCTGCTGGTGGCGATGCCGTTGAAGTTGACGTTGACGCCGGTGTTGGTCAGGCGCACCGGCGCGGAGTCCCAGTGCAGGTCGCGGCTGATCTTCTTGACCCAGTTGGCCTCCAGCGTCATGTCGCCGGAGGCTGTGATGACCACGTCGCCGCCCGTGGCCTTGATGGTCACGGTCTTGGCCTCGCCGTCGTAGGCGTCGCTCACGGTGGATTTGTGGGTGCCGGTGATGGTCTCGGTCAGGCCGGACTTGAGCGTGTCGGTGGACGCCCCCGTCACCTCGCGAGTCCAACTCGACTTGAAGGTGTCCTGGCGCGCGTCGTCGACCGTGACCGTCGACGGCCCATGCACCGTCTCGCTGCGCACGCCGTTGATGACGACGGTCTCGTACGCGGTGACCGTGTCGAGCCGGCCCGCGACCACCGTGCGGATCTCGTTGGCGGTCACGGTGTCCACGCGCGGGCCGTTGATGGTCTCGGTCTGCAGGCCGTTGACGGTCTGCGTCTGCGGCCCGTTGATGGTGATGGTCTGCGGCCCGTTGACCTCCAGCGTGTCGGGGCCGTTGACGGTCGCGTCGCGCAGCGTGTTGTCGGTGAGCACGTCGGGGCCCTCGATCACCGTGGTGCGGGAGCCCCCGGTGTCGTGCGTCTCGTCGGCCTCGACCGACACGTTCAGGTTGCGCTCGGCATGCAGCGCCACGAACTCGGCGCCGATCCGGTCCTCGAACACCAGCGAGTTCGCCGTGGCCGGCGAGCCGCCCGGCGTGGAGCGCGTGACGAGACCGCTCTTGGTGTCCTCGCCCGGCAGGTCGAAGGGCGGCATGTGGCGCGGGTTGTACACGCGCCCGGTGATGATCGGCCGGTCGGCAAGGCCGCCGATGAAGTCGACGATCACCTCCTGCCCGATGCGCGGCGTGAACACCGCGCCGAAGCCGTCGCCCGCGAAGACCTGCGACACGCGCACGAAGCACGAGCAATTCTCGTTGCGCCGGCCGCTGCGGTCCCAGCGGAACTGCACCTTCACGCGGCCGTACTGGTCGGTCCAGATCTCCTTGCCCTCGGGGCCCACCACCACGGCGGTCTGCGGGCCGCTGGTGCGCGGAACGCTGGTGACGCGGGGCGCGCGGTACGGCAGCGAGGTGGGCTGCGCCACGAAGCCGAAGCCGTACTCGCCCTGCTCGACGCCGCTGGCGTAGCCGCCCTCGCGCAGCGCGTAGGCCACCGAGACGATCAGGTACTCGCGGTTGTCCTCCTCGCGGGCCGAGCCGCGCATGGTGAACTTGTAGCCCGGCGCCATGCCGCGCACCGTGGCATGGCCCTCGCTGCGTTCGCCCAGGGCCTGCGCCTCCTCGAGCCGCACGCGCGCGTAGTGCTCGCCTTCGCCGGCGTTGGTGTACTCGCCCAGCCATTCGTACATTTCGTAGTCGGCATGGTCGTGCGGCTGCGGCTGGGAGCGCACGTTGGTCAGGTCGCTGCCCGGCGTCGTGAAGTTGAAGTCGTCCACCGTGTAGCGGCCGGTGCGCACCTCGCCTGTCACGCGCCATTCGTCTATCACCTCGATGTCCTCGGTCACTTCGCGGTCGGAGGCGAAATAGTCGATGGTCTCGTAGCCCGGCATCGGCTCGTGCGCGCCGATGTCGTCTGCCAGCACGAGCGTGTGCTCGTTCTGCTCGTGCTTGAAGTAGTAGTAGATGCCTTCGAGCTCCATGAGCCGGCTCACGAACGCGAAGTCGCTCTCGTTGTACTGCGCGCAGTGCTCCCACTGGCGGTAGGAAGCGGTGAGCTTCTTCTCGAAGGCGAAGTCGTAGTCGGCGAACACCTCCTCGAGCATCTCGACCACGGTCTTGTTTTGGAAGATGCGAAAGCCGCTCGTGCGCGTGAGATACCAGAGCGAGGGGCGCACGCTGGCGCGATAGACGGTGTGGCGCGAGGTGCGCCCTTCGCGGCCGATCATCGAGAAGCGCACCACCTGCCCGCTGAGAAAGCGCGGCGCGCCGGCCGTCTTGATTTCCAGCGAGAGCGGCTTGCCCAGCACCGACTGCAGGTCGATCGCGGCGCTCGGGCTCAGCAGGTCGACCTCGAAATCGAAGAGTCGCGAAAGACCTTCGGTGCCGTTCATCGAACGGAACATGAGCTGGTCTTCCGCGAGCGGGGTGTGGGCGATGACGATACGGTCCATGGCTGCTCCCTTTCTTGGCCCGCCTTGCGCTCTCAGCGTTCGGCTTCGGAAAATTCGTAGTGGAAGTCGTCTCCTTCCGCGCTCAGCCGCACGCCGGCGAGCTTGCGCGCACTGACCGTGGCGCCGATGACTTCCTCGCTCAGGCGCGGAAGGATCGTGTGCGTGAGGATCGCGTCGATCATCCGGCCACCCGACTCTATGGCAGTACAGCGGCGCGCGACCAGTTCGACCGCGCTGTCGTCGTAAACCAATGTAATGCCGTGGTTGGCCGCCAGGCGCGCGGCGATGCGGTCCAGCTGCAGCCGGATGATGCGGTGCAGTGCCTGCGCATGCAGCGGGTAGTAGGGCACCACGACCAGCCGACCGAGCAGCGCGGGCGCGAACACTTTGAGCAGCGGCTCGCGCAGCGCATTGGCGAGCGGCTCGGGGTCTGGCCGCAGGTCCGGGTCCTCGCACAGCTGCATGACCAGGTCGGTGCCGACGTTGGAGGTCATGATGATCACGGTGTTGCGAAAGTCGATGTGGCGGCCTTCGCCGTCTTCCATCCAGCCCTTGTCGAAGACCTGGAAGAAGATCTCGTGCACGTCGGTGTGCGCCTTCTCGATCTCGTCGAGCAGCACCACGCTGTAGGGCCTGCGGCGCACGGCTTCGGTGAGCACGCCGCCTTCGCCGTAACCCACGTAGCCGGGCGGCGCGCCCTTGAGCGTGGAGACGGTGTGCGACTCCTGGAACTCGCTCATGTTGATGGTGACGAGGTTCTGCTCGCCGCCGTACAGCGCCTCCGACAGCGCGAGCGCTGTCTCTGTCTTGCCCACGCCGGAGGGGCCGCACAGCAGGAACACGCCGACGGGCTTGTTGGGGTTGTCCAGCCGCGCACGGGCCGTGCGGATGCGCCGCGAGATGGTCTCCAGCGCATCGGGCTGCGCGACCACGCGGGCCGAGAGGATCTCGCCGAGCTTGAGCACCGACTGCGCATCGTCGCGCACCATGCGGCCGATGGGAATGCCGGTCCAGTCGGCCACCACGGTGGCGATGGCCTGCGCGTCGACGGCCGCGAGGATGAGCGGCGACTCGCCTTGCAGCTGCACGAGCCTGTCTTGCGCCTGGGCGAGTTCGGCGCGAATCTCTTCCGCGGTCTTCGCGGGATCGGTATCCGATGCCTGCGCATCCTGGCTCTTTGCATCGTCGTCAGCCCCTGCCTGAGGCACCGCTGCCGGCGAGAGCTGCTTGCGCAGCGCCACGATGCGCTCGACCAGCGCGCTTTCTTCCACGCGCCGCGTTTCCAGCAGTTCGAGCTCCGCCTGTGCCTCTGCCACCTGGGCGGCGATGTCTTCCACGCGTTGATGTTCACCCACGCCGATGGCGGCCTCACGCCCGGCGATGCCCGACTCGATGCCCAGCACCTCGATGCGGCGTTGCAGGTCTTCGATGGCGGCGGGCAGCGCATGCTGGCTCAGGGCCACCCGTGCACAGGCGGTGTCGAGCAGGCTCACGGCCTTGTCGGGCAGCTGGCGCGCTGGAATGTAGCGGTGCGACAGGCTCACTGCCGCCTCGAGCGCGGCGTCGAGGATGAGCACGCCGTGGTGCTTCTCCAGCTCCGCCGAGATGCCGCGCAGCATCACCACCGCCTTCGGCTCGGTGGGCTCGTGCACCTGGATGGTCTGGAAGCGCCGCGTGAGCGCCGGGTCTTTCTCGATGTATTTCTTGTACTCCGACCAGGTGGTCGCGCCGATGGTGCGCAGCCGTCCGCGCGCGAGCGCCGGCTTGAGCAGGTTGGCCGCGTCGCCCGTGCCTGCCGTACCGCCCGCGCCCACCAGCGTGTGCACTTCATCGACGAACAGCACGATGGGCTTCGGGCTCTTCTCGACCTCGTCGATCACCTGCCGCAGCCGCTGCTCGAACTCGCCCTTCACGCCCGCGCCGGCCTGCAGCAGCGTGGGGTCGAGCACCCACAGCGACACGTCCTTCAGCGAAGGCGGCACGTCGCCCGCGGCAAGGCGCGAGGCCAGGCCCTCGACCACCGCCGTCTTGCCGACGCCGGCCTCGCCGGTCAGCAGCGGGTTGTTCTGGCGGCGCCGCATGAGGATGTCGATGATCTGGCGGATTTCGTCGTCGCGGCCGTACACCGGATCGAGTTCGCCCGCGCGCGCCTTGGCCGTGAGGTCGCTCGCGTACTTGGCCAGCGCGGAGCCGCCGGCCGGCGCGCCATCGCCCTGGTGCGCATTCGCCGACGCGACGGCTGGCACGCCCGGCGCGGCGGCCACGTCATGGTCGTCCTCGGGCGAGCCTTCGGTCCAGGCCGCGAGCTGCGCCACCAGCACGTCGGGCACGATCTTGTCGAACTCGCGCGAAATGCCCGACAGCACCTGCCGCAGCCCCGGCGTCTTGATGATGCCCGCGAGCAGGTAGGCACCACGGATCGAAGTGGCCTCGAAGCGCAGGCTGGCATACACCCAGGCGCGCTCCACGGCGTTGTCCACATGCTCGGAGATGTCGCTGATCGAGGTGGCGCCGTGCGGCAGCCGGTCGAGCGCGCGCACCAGGTCGTTCTCTACCGCGTCGAGGTTCAGGCCGGCGCGCTTGATGATGCGCAGCATGTCGCTGTCCTGCAGCTGCAGGATCTGGTGCAGCCAGTGCACCAGCTCCACATAGGCATTGCCGCGCAGCTTGGCGAAGGCGGTGGCGGTTTCCAATGCCTTGTAGAGCATCGGGTTGAGCTTGGAGAAAAGCGAGACGCGTCGGATGTCTGTCATGAACTTGAGTTGGCGGAAGCCGCAGATGCGGAACGGGAAAACAAAGCCTCGGGCTGGAACACCATGTCGCCGGCGTCGGTGTCGGCCAGGCGCGTGCCGAGCCAGCTGCCCCAGCCGAGCTGCTGCCCGGCGCCGAGCTGCATGCCATGGGCGTCCTGCTTGCGCAGCACGAGCCGCAGCTCCCACGCGAACTCGATGCCCACGTATTGCCGCACCCAGTCGACCACCTGCCGCAGCCGCTTGCTGCCCGGCAGCAGTTCCTGGAACTCCTGTTGCGACAGCGGACCAAGCTCGACGCGGAACTTGCTCTGCGCATCGCGCACCGCAATGCCGACGGTGGCGCCGCCGCCCAGCTGGTGGTTGCGGCCGGAGAAGCCGAGCGTGCTGAGCTGGCGCTCGTCGATGCGCACCCAGTCGCTCACGAACTCCTCGATGCGCACCGGCACGTCGAAGTAGAGCCGCAGGATCTGTATCAATCCCTCGGGGTTGCGCGTCTGGCGCACGAGGTGGCCGGCCATGAAGGTGCGCGCATGGTCGGCGATGCGGTCGCGCCCCTTGAGGCCCGGCTGCCCCATGTTCATGAGGCTGGCAACGTAGTCGACGAAACGATGGCCGTCGGGGCGGTCCAGGCTGTTGACCGACTGCGCATCGGCCCAGGCCCGGTAGAACAGCAGGATGAGCCGGTGATGGAACAGGTCGGCGAATGCGCTCAGCGTGTCGTCGGCATGGTGGCGCTTGCGCTCGCGCGCGTACTCGGTCATGTGCAGCGGCAGCGGGCCGTTGGGACCGAACAGGCCGAAGCCGTAGATCGAGATGCGCGGCGGCCCGTCCTGCGACGCATCGACGCCCGCCACGTTCGACGGCGCGAAGGCCATCGAGGGCTCCTGCCCCAGCCGCAGCGGCTCGTCGACGGGGCGCGGCGCGCGGCCGAGCAGCGGATGGTCGCTTCGCGCATCGAGCCGGCGCAGCAGCATGAACAGGTCGTGCCCGAAAGGCTGGTCGAGCAGTTGCGCCCAGAGTTCGGGGTCGGCCTCGGGCAGGCCGCGCGGCAACGGCGTGGCCTGCAGCGACTGCGGGATGCTGTAGCAGACGTCGGCCGCGTTGTCCTGTTCAGCCTCGCCGTCGCTGACCGGCAGGGCCGCCATGTCGTCGGTGAAGCCTTCTTCGCTCATACGGCGGGGCGGCGTCCCACGCGGGGAGTCCAGCGCGCGATTTCTCCGCGCTGCAGGCTGGACAGCGCGAATTCGGTGAATGCGTTGAGCGACACGTGGCGGCTGAAGAACTGCTCCAGCACGGCGCCGAAGAGGTACGGGCTCGCGCCGGAGAACGCGACCTCGTCGATCTTCAGCGCAATCTCCACGCCGCGCCCGAACACGATCGGCCCGGGCTCGGGCAGGCGGCGGAACACCGGCGCGAGCGCCATCGACCGCACGCCCTGGATCTGCCGGCGCACCGAAGGATCGGCCAGGTTGCCGTAGAGGTCGAGCATCTCGCGCAGCGCGGCCGCGCCCTGCGCCGCATCGACGTCGGTCAGGCTCAGGTAGTTGAGGCCGAGGTGGCTGATGAGCCGCCACGTCAGCGCGCCCTCGGCCAGCGCGGGATAGGGCCGTGAGGGGCCGCGCAGGATGCGGATAGACCGCACCGGCGCCGAAACGCGCAGCGTGAAATCGGATTCGAGCCCGGTCGGCAAGAGCAGCGGCAAATCGCGGTTGGTGCACAGCGCGTCGAGCGTGATGTGGCGCAGGCTGTGCGGAAACGGCGCATCGTGCTGGTCGACCAACGACACGTACACCTCGCTGCCGGTGTAGCTGGTGCGCGTGCCTTGCGCGCGGGCACGGTCCGACACCAGGCGCGGCTCGCGGCGCAGCGAGAAGTAGGCGCCGAAGTCGCCGTCGTCGGCCGCGAACGACCCGAGGAAGGGACGGAACTCGCGCTCTTCCGAGCCATTGGCCATGTGGCCGGTGACACGCTCGACGGTGAATATTTCGAAGTCGCGCGGCCGCGTGCGGTCGATCACCGCATGGTGCTCGTGCTGACCCGGACCGACCGGGATGCGGTCGCTGCGGCGCGGCACGAGGTTGATGATGGGCGTGCAGAACAGCGAAAAGTGCTTGGCATCGACCAGCCGCTCGAGGTCGGCATCGGCGCGGTCGAGCAGGATCACGATCTCCATCGTGCTGCCGCTCATGGCCTGCGCCGCCGCGCGCAGCTTGTTGACGCTGAAGAACAGGTAGCGATCAGGGAAGGCGAAGTACTCGTGCAGCAGGCGGTAGCCCTGGAACGAACGCGCGTCGTAAGGCAGCAGTGCCTGGTCGGGCGAAAAGCCTTCGTGACGAATGGCATCGTCGCCGAGCGGCACGATGCGCGCGTTGCCGCCGGGGCCGCTGCGGCACACGGTGCCCACGGCATGGTGCGCCACCAGTTCGAGCACGCGCAGCGCATGCAGCTCGGCGCCCGACAGGAAGAACTCGAGCCGCTCGATCGGCATTTCCGAAAAGCGCGCACCGCCCACCGCTTCGATCCGGATGGTGAGCGCGCTCTTGGCCTGCCGCGCGACCGCCGGCATGGCATGCGCGATTTCCGCCGGCACCGGGCCGATGCCGGCGTCGGCAATGCGCACGGGCCACAGCGTGACGGCGTGGCCGGTGCGGAACTCGCAGGCCGTCTGCTCGCCCTTGATCATGCGGCCGCGCAGGATGGTGTGGCGCGGCAGCTCGTAGCCGGCCTTCAGCGAACCTTCGTTGAGGTTGCCGTCGATCTGCACCACCGCCATCGCGGGCAGCGGCGCGAGAAAGTTGGGGTACACCACCTCGAGCAACCGCTGCGAGAAGCGCGGAAACTCCGCGTCCATCTTGAGCTGGATGCGCGCGGTGAGAAAGCTGAAGCCTTCGAGCAGGCGCTCGACATACGGGTCGCTGACCTCGATGCCGCGCATGCCGAGGCGGCCCGCGATCTTGGGATAGCGCTGCGCGAACTCGGCTCCGAGCTCGTGCATATAGGTCAATTCGCGGTTGTAGTAATCGAGCAGCCGCGCATCCATTCAGAGGCCTCCCGTGGGCCGCAGCACCATGTGCCCGCTCTCCAGGTCCAGTTCGGAACGCAGGATGAATTCGATCGGGTAGGGCACCGACCACAGCGTGCCGCGGATCTCGAGCGCGAGCAGGTTGTGGTGCTCCAGGTCGGTCGCGTCGGTCACGCAGCGCACGTCGATGCTGTCCTTCATGATGCGCGGCTCGAAGTCGATGATGGCGGCGCGGATGGCGGCCTCGACGTCGGCGAAGTCGACTTCCGACATGCGCCCGCCGGCCCAGCCGCGCACGCCGTAGTTCACCACCGAGCGGCGCGCGCGCGGCATGGCGTTGATGCCGTGGTCGGCGCCGAAGTTGGTGGTGTTCAGCAGCCACTGCAGGTCGCGCAGCACCGAGTCGCGCAGCAGCTTGCCGCTCATGAGAAACGCGCCCGCGCGCTCCTGCCGGCTCTGCGGCGCCTTGTCGGTGAGGCGGTCGAGCAGCACGGGCTGCAGGCGGTCGCGCGCGACGCTTTCCTGCTGCGAATCTCCGTCGATGTGGCGGTCTATCAAGGCGCTCATGCGGCGGCGCCCTCGGGCGTGATCTCGATCAGCCGCAGGTCGAGCAGCGAATGGTTGCCAGCCTCGCTGATCAGCGTGCGCTGGCCGACGCCCGCATATTGTTCTTCGCCAGGCAGCGGCAGCCAGTCGGTGCGGCGGCCCAGCGTGGTTTCGTCGTCGAGTCCTTCGAGGCTGCCCGGGTAGCGCACGGGCACCAGCCCGTTGAGTGCGCGGCCGTCGTGCAGCTCGATCTCGGCGGGCGCCCACAGCAGGTCGACCAGATGCTGGGGGCGCGAGAACTTGATGCGGCGCACTTCCGGCAACGGCAGCCATGCGTAGCCCGAAGGAGTAAGCAGCTCCAGCACCGGGCCGATGCGCACATCGCCGTCGCAGAGCCATTCGAAGTCGCTGCGCTGCACCGGCTCGCCGTCGAGCGCCTGCACTGCGCGTGCGTCGGAGCGGTCTACGCCGGTGAGCGCTCCGCGTAATGCGGGCGCCGCCTGCCGCGCGGTCTCGCGCAGCGCCGCGGCTTCTTCGGCACGGCCGGCTGGCAGCGCGGCGGCGGCAACGAGCTGCTCGACCCATTCCGCGTTGCCGCCGACGATGGCCGGCGCGCGTCCGCCGGCCCAGAATTCGGCGCGATGGCGCTCCCCAGCGAGCGCCATCGAGCAGGTGACGCTGGCGGGCGTGAACGTGGGATCGAGCTTGGTCGCGAGCTTGAGCTGGTCTTCGGCCCGTTGCCACTCACCGCGCAGCGCGAGAAAGTGGCACAGGGCGAGCCTCAGGCTGGCGTTCTGGGGATTGGCGCGGATCTGCCGCTGTACCCATTCGGTGTGCTCGGCCACGGAGCGTTCGCCAAGCACTGCAAACCCATCGCCCATGAAGTGTCCTCATTGACTGACTGGCACACGGCGCAAGGCCGTGGTGCGAGAAAGAGGGAAAGGGAAAAAGGCGGCCGCGCGGGCCGCCGAAGGAAATCAGGCTTCCTTGTTTTCCTTGATGTTCCAGGCCAGCACCGTCTCGGCGCCCTTGCCGCCCTTGTCGGTCTGTTCCCAGTACTGCTGCTTCACCTTCGCGGCCTGGAAGGCGTACTGCACGAACACGGCGTCGGAGCCCTGCTCGGCCGTGTACTGCACCGAAGTGACCAGCACTTCCTCGAGCGTGACGCGCGTGTATTCGATCTGCGAGCCGCCGGCCTTGCAGACCGACACCTCGACCTTGGCCAGGTGCTTGCCGCTCGCACAGTTCTTCATGACCGAAGGTGCCGCCTTGTCGATGCGCGCGAGCACCTGCAGGTCGTTGAAGCTGGCCTTGCCCACACCGCCGCCACCGCCGCTGACCATGTTTCCAGGCTGCGTCGCTCCCCATGCAAACGACTTGATGTCGGTCCAGTCCTTATGGTTCGAATCCTTCGATTCGCCGTTTGCACCCTCGACGCGCATGAACATGTCTACTGCCATGATTAACCCCCAAAGTTATTTGTGCCCGTGTTGCCGGGACACCCGTTGAATTAGCTGCTGTCCTTCTTGTTGGATGGCAGCTTCGAAACCAGCCGCAACGACACCGTCAGCCCTTCGAGCTGATAGTGCGGCCGGAGAAAAAACTTGGCGGCGTAGTAGCCGGGGTTGTCCTCGATGGCTTCCACCTGGACTTCGGCCGCCGCCAGCGGCTTCATTGCCTTCGTATCCTGCGACGAGGTGCCGGGGCTGCCGTCGACGTAGTTCATGATCCAGTCGTTGAGCCAGCGCTCCATGTCCTCGCGCTCGCGGAACGAACCGATCTTGTCGCGCACGATGCACTTCAGGTAGTGCGCGAAGCGGCAGCAAGCGAACAGGTACGGCAGGCGCGCCGCGAGGTTCGCGTTGGCCGTGGCGTCGGCGTCGTAGTACTCGGCCGGCAGCTGCAGCGACTGCGCGCCGATGAAGGCCGCGAAGTCGGAGTTCTTGCGGTGCACCAGCGGCATGAAGCCGTTCTTGGCGAGTTCGGCCTCGCGCCGGTCGCTGATGGCGATCTCGGTCGGACACTTCATGTCGACGCCGCCGTCGTCGGTCGGGAAGGTGTGGGTGGGCAGGTTCTCGACCGCGCCGCCAGACTCCACGCCGCGAATGGACGTGCACCAGCCGTACTGCTTGAACGAGCGGTTGATGTTCACGCCCATCGCATAGGCCGAGTTGGCCCAGGTGTAGCGGTTGTGCGCGGCCGAGTCGGTTTCTTCCTCGAATTCGAATTCGTCGACCGGGTTGGTGCGCGCGCCATACGGCAGGCGGGCCAGGAAACGCGGCATGGCCAGGCCGATGTAGCGCGCGTCTTCCGAGTCGCGCAGCGAGCGCCATGCGGTGTGCTCGGTGTTCTGGAAGATCTTGGTCAGGTCCCGCGGGTTCGACAGCTCCTGCCACGAGTCCATCTGCATCACGGTGGGCGACGCGCCGGCAATGAAGGGGCAGTGCGCGGCGGCGGCGATCTTGGCCATTTCGCCGAGCATCTCGACGTCGGGCGGGCTGTGGTCGAAGTGGAAGTCGCCAATGAGCGCGCCGAAGGGCTCGCCGCCGAACTGGCCGTACTCGGCCTCGTAGATCTTCTTGAACAGCGGGCTCTGGTCCCAGCCGATGCCCTTGTGGCGCTTGAGCGAGCGCGCCACTTCGCGCTTCGACGCGCACATCACGCGGATCTTGAGCTGCTCGTCGGTCTCGGTGTTGTTCACGAGGTAGTGCAGGCCGCGCCATGCGCCTTCGAGCTGCTGGAACTCTTCGTGGTGCAGGATCTGGTTGATTTGTTCGGAGAGCTTGCGGTCGATCTCGGTGATGATGGCCTGCACCGAGCGGTAGGCATCGTTGGAGATGGTGACCGTGTTCTCCAGCGCCTGCACGGCCAGCGTCTTGACGGCGTTCTCCACCGCCTCGCGGGCCTGGTCGGTCTTGGGCTTGAACTCGCGCTGCAGCAGGTTGGAGAACTCGTTCGGCTCCAGCGCCTCGACGGTGGCCTGCGCGCGCGCGGCGCCTTGGTTGGATGCGGTACTCATGGTGGCGGTCCTTGCTGCGTGCGCTTATTCGGAAGAGGTGCCGGGCGCGGTGCCGGCCTTTTCATTGGCCGCTTCCACGGCCTTGGCCACCGCGGGGTTGGGCGCGGAAGCCAGCGACTTCAGCAGCGCCGGGTTCTGCAGCGCCTGCGCGATGAGCTGCTCGGCGCCGTTCTTGCCGTCCATGTACGACAGCAGGTTCGACAGCTCGGTGCGGGCTTCGAGCAGCTGCTGCAGCGCGTCCACCTGGCGTGCGATGCGCGCGGGGGAGAAGTCGTCCATGCTGTCGAAGGTGATGTCGACGTTCATCTGGCCGTCGCCGGTGAGCGTGTTGGGCACCTGGAAGGCAACGCGCGGCTTGATGGATTTCATGCGCTCGTCGAAGTTGTCGATGTCCACCGCCATGAACTCGCGCTCGGCGAGGTCGGGCATCGGATCGACCTGCTTGCCCGCGAGATCGGCAATGACGCCCATCACGAAGGGCAGCTGGATCTTTCGTTCGCTGCCGTAGATTTCCACGTCGTACTCGATCTGCACACGCGGCGCGCGGTTGCGCGCGATGAATTTCTGACCACTGTTCCTGACACGGTTGTCTGCCATAAGCGTCCTCTTGAATCTGAAATGCGCGTGTATCCCACCCAGCCGCGCGCCGACGTGCAGCGGCGCGGCGCCCTTGCTTGCTTGCCCTTACTGCGTTCCGCTCCCGCCGTTCAGCGGCCGGCCCGCAAGGCTCTCTATCTTTTGCAATCCCTCGGGTACGAGTTCTTCGATGATCTGGAAGAAGTTGAGATCCAGCAGCCGCTGCGCGCGGCGTATCAGCATGGGCGACGGATGACTCGGCTCCGTCCGCTCCAGGTACTGGCAGGCTTTCTCCAACAGCACTTGCACATCATCACGGCTCGATATTTCAATGTCTTTGACGCGAGCGGCGCGTAGTCCCATGCCGACACTTTCGGCAGTACCGTTCGCGGCCGACGGCAACTGTGCGTTGTCATCCGAACCCACCGGGGAGTGCGGTGGAACGGCTTCTGCCTGATCTGTCTGCGACTGCTCCGGCAGCAGCTGGACCACGGTGCGAAGCGATCTTTCGAGCCGCGAGAAGTCGGGCGCCCAGCTCTGGCCGAGCGCGCGTTCGGAAGTCTCGCGAATGCGCTGCAGCAGCTCGAGCGCTTCGCGCAACGCGACCACGGGCGCGGCTGCCTTCTCCTGTGCGCGGCGTGCCGCGTCGCGCAACCGGCCGATGCCGCCGGGGTAATCGATCTGGTCGGTCTTGCTCGAATCGAGCAGTGCCTCGACCTGCCGCAAGGTCATGGATGCGCCGCCGTCGTCGAGCAGCCGTGCATCGCGAACGCTACGCCCGAGCCCTTCGGCTTCGGCCAGCGCCGCCAATGCGTTCATGCGCGGCAGCGGGTCTTCGAAGCCGTCCTCGGTCACGCGCGGATGCACGTCGTCCCAGAATTTCTGCAGCACCGCATCGACGAGCTGCAGGCCTTCGACATAACCAGGAAGCCCACGGTTCTCGGTCCAGGCCAGCGTGAGCGGCACCAGCACGCGAAGGTCTCGTGTGCGCGAGCACAACTGCTTCGCGATGCGCTCCACGCGTGCCCAGTCGGGCGGCTCGGCGGGAATGATGGTGGTGCCGAACTGTTGCTCGCGCTTGCCCGTCGTTGCCTGTTGCAACGCCATGAAATCGGGGTCGTACTCCAGATCTTCGCCGCACGGATGCGGGCCTTCCACAGGCGACTGCAATAGTTCGATCTCGCTTGGCGACAACCTCATCTCCCTTGTTGACCATCTCTAAAGGCTTGGCATCTTGAGGGGAACCCAAGGTGTGGTCAACAACAACGGAGTGCAACGTACTGTCTCTGAATCACAAAGGAGTACAACTCCTCTCAAACATCAAACAGAACGTCTACAGCTCCGGAGACAGCAATCCACGCGCACCTAAATTGCGCATCAGTGCACTGATACCAAAAGTCCACATAGGCGCTTGGTCCGCGTGTACCACGCGATTGACCAATGCACCCAGCTCCGGTGCGGCGATGCGCACACGGTCGCCAACGACATGGGTGAATCCTTGCCCAGGCCCGTGACGGTCTTGTGTCGGAGCGAACATGGTTCCCAGAAACAACATGAATCCGTCGGGGTAAGCGTGATGTTTTCCCACTGTTTGCGAAACAAGATCCAACGGATCGCGGCTGATCTTCGACAACGAACTCGATCCCTCGAGCGTGAAACCTTCGGGCCCCGTCACTTCGAGGGCGACAGTGATGCGCCGCACGTCGTCGATGCCGAAGTGCTCATCGAACAGCCTGATGAAAGGGCCGATGGCGCACGATGCGTTGTTGTCCTTCGCCTTGCCGAGCAGCAGCGCGCTGCGGCCTTCGAAGTCCCGCAGGTTGACGTCGTTGCCCAGCGCGGCGCCGAGCGTCTCGCCGCGGCTGTTCACCGCAAGAACGACTTCGGGCTCGGGGTTGTTCCACACCGAGCCCGAATGGATGCCGACATCGGCTCCTGTGCCCACTGCAGCCAGCACCGGCGCCTTGGTGAAGATCTCCGCGTCGGGGCCGATGCCGACCTCGAGGTACTGCGACCACACGCCCTGCGCGATCAACACTTCCTTGACCTTCATTGCCTCGGGCGAGCCGGGCACGATGTCGGCAAGGTTGTCGCCGAGCACGCTACCGATGGCTGCGCGAGTGGCCTCGGCCTTCGATGCGTCGCCGCGCGCCTGCTCCTCGATCACGCGTTCCAGCAGGCTGGCAACAAAGGTTACGCCGCTGGCCTTGATGGCCTGCAGGTCGCAGGGAGCGAGCAGCCAGGGCTTGGCTGCGTCGCGCACGCTCTCGTCGCTGTTGGCGATGGCTTCGTCGAGCGATGCGATGCGCGGTGCGCCCTGCAATGCTCGGCGAACGGCTTCCGGCGGCGATCCCTTGGACTCGAGCAGATCGCTCATGGTCGGCGCGATCTTCGACAGGTCGTACAGGCTGCCGTCGTGCACGCCCACCAGCACGGGGCCCACGCCCGGTTGCCAGAGGCGGCCGACGAGGGTGGCGCGCTCGGCGTCGCGGGGGAGGCTGGAAGAAGTGGAGAGGTTCAAGGGCATGGCGTGTTGTCTCTGTGGATGGTGCTACGTGGCATCGTAGCGGCGCATCCGCGAGACAGCAGCCAATACCCCTGTCAGTGCCCCGCGCCGTGCGCCGGCGCGGCGCGCACGCGTGCCACCTGCGCGGGCAGGTCGGTCCACGCGGGCTCCTGCGGCGCGAAGCGCGCGCGCATGTAGCCGGCCAGCTCGGCGATCTGCCGGTCGTCGAGCGCTTCGCGGAACGCGGGCATGAAGCCGATGTCGCGCGTGGCGGGCTCGCGCACGCCGTCGAGGATGGTGCGCAGCAGGTTGTCGGGTCGCGCGCTCGTGAGGTTGCTGTTGAGCGCGAGCGGCGTGTTCACGCCCAGCAGCGTGGGGCCGTTGCCGTCATGGTGGCAGGAGGCGCAGGCACTGTCGAACATGCGCTGCGCGGGGCCGAGCAACTGGCCCTGCGTGCGCGCGGCGTTGTCGACCATCTGTTGCGCCACGGCCTGGGAATCCGCGGCGGGCTCCGGATTGAAGGAACCGAGGTAGGTGGCCATCGCGCGCACGTCGTCGTCGGGCAGTTGCCGCATCTCGCGCACCACCTCCGCCATCGGGCCGCCGGCGATGCCGTGACGCTGCGTGTGGCCGTGACGCAGGTAGCGATAGAGCTCATCGGAATCCCACGGCACGGCGGACTTCGACAGATGCGTGAGCGCCGGCGCCTCCCAGCCGTCGACCATCGCGCCCGAAAGGAATGCGCTGCCGCCCTGCTCGGCGCCGAGCGCGTTGCGCGGCGTGTGGCAGGCGCCGCAATGGCCCAGGCCGTTGACGAGATAGGCGCCGCGGTTCCACTCGGCGCTCTGCGTGGCCACGGGCTGCATCGGCGCGGGATCGTGGAAGAGCGCGTTCCAGCCGGCCATCAACGGCCGCATGCTGAACGGGAACTTGAGCTCGGACTTCGGCGTTTCCGCGCGCACCGCGGGCATCGACATGAAGTACGCATAGAGCGCCTGCAGGTCGTCGTCGCTGGTCTTGGCGAAGGCGGTGTAGGGGAACGCGGGGTACAGGTAGTGGCCGTCGCGCGAGACGCCTTCGCGCATCGCGCGCTGGAAGGCGCTGAAGGACCAGCGGCCCAGGCCGGTGTCGGCATCGGGCGTGAGGTTGGTGGTGTAGAGCGTGCCGAAGGGCGTGTCCATCGCGCGGCCGCCCGCATTGGGCGCGCCACCGGGCGCGGTGTGGCACACGGCGCAATCGCCGGCGGCGGCGAGCACACGGCCGCGCTCGATGGTGGCCTGGCTGTAGACCGGCGCGGTGAGCGACACGGGCGCAATGGCCGACCGCCAGCCGAGCAGGCCGGCAATGACGCCGATGCCGCCAACGACGAGGGCCGCGCCGGTGGCCCACAGCCCTTTGCGCCCGGGCCATGGTGCATTACTCCTTCCCCCGCTGGGGGAAGGCTGGGATGGGGGCACGGCAGCGTCACCATTCGAGCGCCGCGCGCCCTCGCCCCCGCCCTCTCCCGGAGAAGCAAGCAAACCCCGATTCAATTCAGCCAGCACAGTCTCCGGCGTGAACGGCGGCGAACGGAACCGCACGCCGGTCGCGTCGAAGATCGCATTCGCGATCGCTGCCGTGCCCGGCACCGAAGACGACTCGCCCGCGCCCAGCGAAGGCTCGCCCGGCCTCGGCATGTGCATCACCTCGATCACCGGCACTTCGCGGAAATTGATGATCGGGTAGCTGCCCCACTCGCGGCTCGCGACCACGCCCGAAGGCAACACCCCCGGCAATTGCGCGCCGCCCTGCCCTTGATGCTGCTGCTGTTGCGGCGCGAACTGCACCCGCTCCTTGAGCGCACGGCTCGTGGTCTGAATCACGTTGCCGTGCACCTGGTGCTCCACGCCCGCGGGGTTGATCATCAGCCCCGCGTCGTGCCCCACCACCACGCGGCGCACATGCACCTCGCCGGTCTTGCGGTTGACCTCCACGTCGGCCACCCATGCGGCCCATGCGGCGCCGAAGCCGGGCCACTTGCTGTGGATGTAGCGCGCATACGCAAAGCCCTGGCCGAAGAGAATGTCGCCGCCCTCGCCGAGCCCGCCGTCGGCGTTCTCCTGCGGACCGGTGCGCATGCGCCAGCCGGCCTTCTGCGCGGTGGCCTGCACCAGCTCGGCCGCGCGCGGGTCCTGCAGATAGCGCAGGCGGAACTGCACCGGGTCGATGCCCGCCGCGGTGGCAAGTTCGTCGATGTACGACTCGTGCGCGAACGAGCTCGGCAATGCCGACACGCCGCGCAGCCACGAGGCGCGCACGATCGGCGCCATGTCGTTCACCTTCACGCGCAGGTTGTCGTAGCTGTACGGCGGGCGCGCGGTGCGGTCGCCCATCTCGTAGGCCTGCGCCACCGGCTCGATGGTGCGCGTGAGCAGCAGCGCCAGCGTGGGCGCGCCGTTCGACGGATACGAAGTCTCGAAGTCGTAGGCGGCGACGCGGCCGTCGGCCATGAGGCCGCCGTCGATCTCCATCAGCTGCGCGGCGCCCTTGGGCTCCCACGCATGTTCCTGCTCGCGCGTGAGCTGCACCCGCACCGGCGCGCCCACGGCGCGCGCGAGCAGCGCGGCATCGGCGGCCACGTCGTCCGCGCCGTTGCGGCCATAGCAACCGGCGGCTTCCATGCGGACCACGTCGACCTGCACGTCTTCCACGCCCATGAGCTTCGCGAGGTCGGCACGCAGCACATGCGGGTTCTGCGAACCGGCCCAGCAGCGCAGCTGCATGCCGCTGCCGTCGGCGGGCTGCCACTCGGCCAGCGCGCACGACGGGCCGATGGACGCATGCATCTGGTACGGCCACACGTAGGTGCGGTGCATCGGCTGCGCGGCGGCGGCGATGGCACCGTCGACATCGCCTTCGTCCACCAGCAGGCGCTGCGTCGACGGGTTGTCGCGCAGGGCCTGCGCCACGTCGCTCAGGTCGGGCATGCCGGGCCACGGCTTCCAGGTGACTCGCAGTTCGCGCAGTGCCTGCTCGGCGTGCTCCTCGCGCTCGGCCACGACACCGACGAAGTCGCGGATCACCACCACCGCGCGGATGCCGGGAATGTGCGCAATCGACGCTTCGTCGACCGCTTCCAGCGTGTTGCCGATGTATTCGCCATGGTCCGCGCCCGCATACGGCGGGCGCACGACGCGGCCGTGCAGCATGCCCGGCACGCGCATGTCGTGCACGAACACGAGTTCGCCAGCAAGCTTGGCCGGAATGTCGACACGCGCCTGCCGCGTGCCGACCACGCGGTAGTCGGCGGGGTCCTTGGGCCGTGCCTTGGGGTCGAGCCGCAGCACGGTGCGCTGGCCCGCGACGAGGTCGGCATAGCTGACGTGGCGGTCCGGCGTTTCGGTGACGCGCACCACGCCATTGCGCACCTGCAGCGCATCGGCCGGCACGCCGAGCCGTTCGGCGGCGCGTGCCAGCAGCCATGCGCGCGCCTGCGCGGCCGCCAGGCGCAGCGGCTGCGAATGGATCTGGATCGACGCACTCGCGATGGTCGCGCCCTGGTTGGGCGCGCGCGCGGTATCGCCGAGCATCATGCGCACGCAGGGCATGCCAAGGTCGAGTTCCTCCGCCACGATCTGCGCGAGCGCGGTCTGGATGCCGGTGCCCAGGTCGACGTGCCCGTTGAGCGCGGAAGCGCTGCCATCGTCCCACACGGCGAGCAGCACTTCGTCGCCTTCGACGGGGTTGCTGGCGATGAAGGCCGGCTGGCCCTTGGCCGGAGGCGGCGCGGGCGGCGTCTCGCGCAGCACCAGCAGCACGCCGTCGGCGGCGAGGAATTCGGCGCGCGTCTGCGGCAAGTCGGCGCGGCGCGTCATGGCTCTTGCCGGGCGCACATGCGCGCGGCCGCGCGCTGCACGGCATCGAGGATCTCGATGTGCGTGCCGCAGCGGCACAGATTGCCCGACAGCTCGCTGCGGATGCGCGCCTCGCTTGCATGCGGATCGCGCGCCAGCAGCGCCGCCGCCTGCATCACCATGCCGTTGAGGCAGTAGCCGCACTGCGCGGCCTGCGCTTCTTCGAACGCGGCCTGCACCGGATGCCAGTCGCCGCGCGAGCCCAGCCCTTCGAGCGTGGTGATGGCGCGGCCAGCAACGCCGTGCGCGGGAATCACGCAAGAGCGCGCCGCCACGCCGTCCACATGCACCGTGCAGGCGCCGCACTGCCCCAGTCCGCAGCCGTACTTGGGCCCGTTCAGGCCCAGGTCGTTGCGCAGCATGTGCAGCAGCGTCGCAGCGCGCGGCACGCCTTCGATCGATCGCGCCTGGCCGTTGACCAGCAGGTGCAGCGGCTCAGCGCCGCAACTGGCCGTCACGGGTGTACATCTCCAGGTCCACGAAGGTCGAGCCGTTGTGGTTCTTCGCGCTGTATTCGATGGGGAAGTCGCCGAAGCGCGTGCTGCCGATGCTCTCGAGCCCGGCGATGAAACTGTCGCGCGTGAGCGCCTTGCCCGCGCGGCGCAGGCCCTCGACCATCACGCGCGCGACGATGTAGCCCTCCAGCGCGGTGTAGCTGTCGATCTTCTCGCCGAACTCGGCGCGGTCGTGCTGGTAGTCGGCCACGATGGGCACGCGCTGCGCCTGCGGCGGCGGCACGATGCTGGCCGTGACCAGACCCGCGAGCTTGCCCTCGAGCCGCTTGGCCGAGCCGGCCGCGTCGGTGATGCCGACCGACAGCGTGTACAGCGGCGCGCCCGCGCCGCTCGCGCGGTAGTCGCGCATGAACACCTCTACCATGCGGCCCGCCATGATCATCAGCACGGCGCCCGGCTTCGCATCGGCCAGGCCCGTGACCACCGGCTTGGCGTCTTCGGCGGCAATGGCCAGCGGGAAGGTCTTCACCACCTTCACCTTGTAGTCGGCCGCAAGCTCCTCGCAGGTCGCGAGGTTCGACTTGCCGAAGGCGCTGTCCTGGTAGACCACCGCGATCGACTGGATGCCGATGGTCGAGAGGTGGCTGATGATCTTGCGCAGCTCCAGGTCGTAGCCCGCGCGCACATGGAACAGGTAGCGGTTGGTCTTGGCGCGGAACGACGTGGTGCCCACCAGCGGCGCGAACATCGGCACGCCGGCCTTCTCGGCGAGCGGCATCGCGGCCGCGAGGTTGCCGGTGGCCACGTAGCCGGTGAGCGCGAAGACCTTGTCCTCGTCGATCAGCTTCGCGGTGTTGACGGCGGTTTTCGCGGGATCGTAGGCGTCGTCATAGGTGACGAGTTCGATCTTGCGGCCGTTCACGCCGCCCGCCTTGTTGACGCGGTCGAAGTAGAGCTTGATGCCCGCGCGGTAGTCGACACCGAAGTCTTTCGCGGGACCGCTGAACACGGCCGACTGGCCGATGCGGATGGCGGTGTCGGTCACGCCGTTGTCGGCCCGCGCCGGCCGCGGCAGGCCGGCACCGAAGGCCAGTGCGGCACCGCCCGCCAGCACGGCACGCCTTGTCGTCGAAAGCTTCATGCGTCGTTTGTCTCGTGTCTTTTATGTGTCGTGTCTTCTTTGCGGCGCCGGCTCAGGCAGCCTGGATGTCCGCCGACTGGATGCGCTTGACGCCCTTGGCCGTCATCTGCTTCCACGCGGCGGCCAGCGAGCCGTTGAGGTCGATGCCGCGCGTGGCGTCCTCGATCACGTAGGCGTCGAAGCCGGCCTTGCGCGCGTCCATCGCGGTCCAGGCCACGCAGAAGTCGGTGGCCAGGCCGGTGACGAACACCGTCTTGATGCCGCGCGCCTTCAGGTAGCCGGCCAGGCCGGTGGCCGTCTTGTGGTCGGCTTCCTCGAAGGCGGAGTAGCTGTCCATCTCCTTGTGGAAGCCCTTGCGGATGATGAGCTGCGCGGTGGGCACCTTCAGGTCCTTGCCGAGCGCGGCGTCGTCGGTGCCCTGGACGCAATGGTCGGGCCACAGAACCTGCGTGCCGTAGCTGAGCTTGGTGGTCTCGAAGGGCTTCTTGCCGCTGTAGGAGCTGGCAAACGAGGCATGGCCCGCCGTGTGCCAGTCCTGCGTGACGACGATGTTCTCGAAGGCCGGCGCCAGCGCGTTGATGACCGGAATGACTTCGTTGCCGCCCTTCACCGCGAGCGTGCCGCCGTCGAGAAAGCAGTTCTGCACGTCCACCACGATCAGCGCCGCCTTGGCGCCTGGCTTGATCTTGCCGGCCGCGAAGGCGTTGAAAGCGACACTGCCGAGGCCACCGGCCAGCCCGAGGGCGGCGGCGGATTTCACGAGGGTTCTGCGATGCATGGCGTGGACTCCTGTAGGACTGGAAGAGGAACTGGGATCAGGACACGAGAAACTTTCCAGGAACACCACGGAACCGGCTTTGCCGGGCCGTCGGTGTTGCCCCCTGCAAGGGGGTTGGCGAAGCGACACGAAGTGCGCGAAGACTGGGGGTGTGCTTCATGCTAGACGCTGAGGTAGGCGCGGCGGACTTCGTCGTTGGCCGCAAGCTCGGCCATCGTGGCGTGATAGCGGATCTGGCCCTTCTCGAGCACATAGGCGCGGTCGGACACCAGTTCGGCGAAGTGCATGTTCTGCTCCGACAGCAGGATGCTCACGCCCTGCGCCTTGAGCTCCAGGATCATGTTGGCCATCTGCTCGACGATCACGGGCGCCACGCCTTCGGAGGGTTCGTCCAGCAGCACGAGGTAGGGGTTGCCCATGAGCGTGCGCGCCACGGTGAGCATCTGCTGTTCGCCGCCGCTCATGCGACCGCCGGGGCGGTTGGGCATTTCGCCGAGGTTGGGGAACAGCTTGAACAGGCGCTCGGGCGTCCACAGCGGCGCGTCGGTGCCGTCGGCCCAGCGGCGCGCGGGCTGCTTGCCGACCTCGAGGTTCTCCATCACCGTGAGGTCGGTGAACACGCGGCGGTCTTCGGGCACGAAGCCCAGGCCCAGGCGCGCCGCGTGGTGCGGCTCGCTCTTCGAGATGTCGTGGCCCAGGAAGCGCACGGCACCACGGCGCTTGGCCAGCATGCCGATCAGCGCCTTCAGCGTGGTCGACTTGCCCGCGCCGTTGCGGCCCATGAGCGCGACCACTTCGCCGCGCCGCACTTCGAGGTCGACGTCATAAAGAATCTGCGCGGCGCCGTACCAGGCGCACAGGGCCTTGGCCTGCAGGAGGGGTTCATGCATGCTCATGCGGCTTCTCCAACGGCTGCGGCCTTTTCGGCGATCTTCTCGAATGTCTTGCCCGTGCCGAAGTACACCTCCTGCACCTTGGGATGGTCGCGGATCTCCAGCGGCTTGCCCTGCGCGATGAGACGCCCGCGCGCCAGCACGATCATGCGGTCGGCGTACGCGAACACCACGTCCATGCTGTGCTCGGTGAAGAGCACGGCCATGCCGCGCTGGATGACCAGTTCCTTGGTCAGCGCCATGAGGGAGTTGCGCTCCTTGGGCGCCATGCCGGCGGTGGGCTCGTCCATCAGCAGCAGCTTGGGGCTGTTGGCCATGGCAATGGCGAGTTCGACGCGCTTCACGTCGCCGTAGGCGAGCACGCTGCAGGGCCGGTCGGCCTGCGACTTCATGCCGACCTGGTCGAGCAGCGCCAGCGCCTCGTCGCGCTTGTGGTCGGCGGCGCGGCGCCACATCGAGAACAGCTTGCGGTCGTGCGAGAGCAGCGCCATCTGCACGTTCTCGACCACGGTGAGCGAAGCGAAGGTCTCCGCGATCTGGAAGGTGCGGCCCACGCCCATGCGCCAGATTTCGCGCGGCTTGCGGCCCACGAGTTCCTGGCCGTCGAGCGTGATGGAGCCCTGGTCGGCCTTGAGCTGTCCGTTCACCATGTTGAAGGTGGTGGACTTGCCGGCGCCGTTGGGGCCGATGAGCGCGAGCAGCTCGCCGGGCGGCAGCTCGAAGCTGATGCCGTCCACGGCCTTGACGCCGCCGAAGGATTTGCCGAGGTTGTCGACTTTGAGCAGGCTCATGCCTTCACCTCCTCGAGCTTGGCTTTTTCGGCATCCGCGTCGTGCCGGGGTGCGCGCCAGCGTTCGGCCAGCTGCTTGATGGAGCCCGCGATGCCCTGCGGGAACAGCAGCACCAGGATCAGGATGATGGCGCCGAGCATTGCGCGCCAGTAGTCGGTGTTGCGCGCCACGGTGTCGTGCAGCCAGGTGAAGGTAACGGCGCCGACCACCGGTCCCGCCAGCGTCTGGATGCCGCCGAGCAGCACCATCACGAGGCCGTCGACCGACTTGCCGACCGACAGGCTCTCGGGCGAGATGCTGCCCTTGGAGAACGCATACAGCGCGCCGGCCAGGCCCGCCACCGTGCCCGCGATGACGAACGCCGCCCACTGCATGCGCTTGACGTCGATGCCGATGGCGTCGGCGCGCAGCACCGAGTCGCGGCCCGCGCGCAGCGCGTAGCCGAAGGGCGAGAACAGCACGCGGCGCAGCCACCACACGCCGGCGCCCACGAGCACCAGGGTGAGCCAGTAGTAGGCCTGCTTGTTCGACAGCCACTCCGAGGGCCACACGCCCGTCAGGCCGTTGCTGCCGCCGGTGAAGCTGTCCCACTGGTAGGTGATGGCCCAGGTGATCTGCGCGAAGGCCAGCGTGAGCATGGCCAGGTACACGCCCGACAGCCGCACCGCGAACCAGCCGTAGACCAGCGCGCCGAGCGCGGCGACCACGGGCGCGACGAGCAGCGCCACTTCCATCGGCAGGTGCAGCGAGCGCACCAGCAGCGCGGCGCCATAGGCGCCGAGGCCGAAGTACGCGGCATGGCCGAACGAGTGCATGCCCGCCGGCCCCATGATGAAGTGCAGGCTGGTGGCGAACAGTGCGGCGATCAGCAGGTCGATCATCAGCACCATCGTGTAGGGCGAATTGACGGTGAGCAGCGGCAGCGCGGCCAGCATCAGCGCGAGCACCGCGGCCGCGATGAGGTAGGCGTTGCTGGGCCGGCGCAGCGGCTCTTCCTGCATGCCCACGTAGCGGCTCGGCGCCTGCGGCCGGCCGAACAGGCCCCAGGGGCGCCACACCAGCACGATGGCCATCACGAGGAAGTCGACCATCAGCGTGAGCTTGGAGAACGACACATCGATGCCGAAGATCTGCACCACGCCGAGCCAGATGCACACCGCCTTGATCTCGGCGATGAGCAGCGCGGCCACGTAGGCGCCGGGCAGCGAGCCCATGCCGCCGACCACCACGACCACGAAGGCGGCGCCGATGGTGTTCAGGTCCATCTCGAGCGTGGCGGGTTCGCGCGGCAGCTGCAGCGCGCCGCCCAGGCCCGCGAGCAAGGCGCCGAGCGCGAACACGGCGGTGAACAGCCAGGCCTGGTTGACGCCCAGGGCGCTGACCATTTCGCGGTCCTGCGTGGCGGCGCGCACCAGCGTGCCGAAGCGCGTGCGGGTGAGCAGCAGCCACACGAGGCCCAGCACCAGCGGGCCGACGACGATCAGGAACAGGTCGTAGGAAGGAAACTGGCGCCCGAGGATTTCGACCGAGCCCTTGAGACCTGGCGCGCGCGGGCCGAGCAGTTCGTCAGGGCCCCAGAGCCACAGCACCGCGTCCTTGATGACCAGCACCAGCGCGAAGGTGGCCAGCAGCTGGAACAGCTCCGGCGCCTTGTAGATGCGGCGCAGCAGCACCACCTCGATGAGCGCGCCGAGCACGCCCACCGCGACCGCGGCGATCAGCAGCGCGGGCCAGAAGCCCAGGCTCGAACCCAGCTTGTCGACGAGCGTGTACGCGACATAGATGCCGACCATGAAAAACGACCCATGGGCGAAGTTGACGATGCGCGTCACGCCGAAGATCAACGAAAGACCGGCCGCCACGAAGAAGAGCGAGGACGCGCCGGCCAACCCGTTGAGCAACTGAACAACGAAGCCTGAAAAGCTCATGAAGGACCCTGAGGAAACTGGAGACATCCGCGCCTGCCGCCGTCAATCGGCGGCGGCCTGCGCGTTGCAGGAGCCGTGCGGTCAGTCCGCAGGGCGCATCTTTTTCACTTCTTCATCCGACGGCTGGAACTTGGCGCCGTCGAGGTACACGTAGTCGACCATCACGCCCTTGCCGCCGTCGTTCTTGGTCTTGCCGACGTACGCGCCCATGGTGGACTGGTTGTCCTGCGCGCGGTAGTTGATCTTGCCGAAGGGCGTGTCGACCTGCAGGCCCTTGAATGCCGCGACCAGCTTCTCGGTGTCGGTGCCGCCGGCCTTCTGGATGCCGGCCACGATCGAGTGGATGGCGCTGTAGCCCACCACCGAGCCCAGGCGCGGATAGTCCTTGAACTTGGCCTGGTAGGCGTCGAGGAAGGCCTTGTGCTCCGGCGTCTTCACGCCGTACCACGGGTAGCCGGTGACGATCCAGCCGTTGGGCGCCTCGTCCTTCAGCGGATCGAGGTATTCGGGCTCGCCGGTCAGCACGCTCACCACTTCGCGGTCCTTGAACAGGCCGCGGGTGTTGCCTTCGCGCACGAACTTGGAGAGGTCGGCACCGAACAGCACGTTGAAGATGGCGTCGGGCTTGGCATCGGCCAGGGCCTGCACCACGCTGCCGGAGTCGACCTTGCCCAGCGGCGGCGCCTGCTCGGCGACGAACTCGACGTCGGGCTGAGCCGCCTTCAGCAGCGTCTTGAAGGTAGCGACCGACGACTGGCCGTATTCGTAGTTGGGGTACACGACGGCCCAGCGCTTCTTCTTGAGCTTGGCGGCCTCGGGCACCAGCATCGCGACCTGCATGTAGGTCGAGGGGCGCAGGCGGTAGGTGTACTTGTTGCCGTTGCTCCAGACGATCTTGTCGGTCAGCGGCTCGGCGGCGAGGTAGAAGAACTTCTTCTGCTTGGCGAAGTCGGCCAGCGCCAGGCCGGTGTTCGACAGGAAGGCGCCGGCCAGCACGTCGATCTTCTCGCGCGAGATGAGTTCTTCGGCCACGCGCACGGCGTCGCCGGGGTTGGCGTTGTCGTCGCGGCTGATGAGTTCGATCTTCTTGCCGTTGATGCCGCCCTTGGCGTTGATCTCGTCGACCGCGAGTTCCATGCCCTTCTTGTAGGGCTCGAGGAAGGCGGGCTGCGCCTTGTAGCTGTTGATTTCACCGATCTTGATCACGCCCTGCGCGTGCGCGGGGACGAGGGCCGTGGCCAGCGTGACGACGGAGGCGGCGCAGAAAACATGGCGCAATGGATTCATCGAGAAGCTCCTAGGGTTGAGGCAGAAAGAATTCGAGTTATGTGGTGACTTCAGCGCAGGCCGTCTTCGCCCTTGATCTCGCTGGCCTGCAGGCCGCCGATGCGCGGCAGCGGACGGCCGCTGTCGGTGACGGCGACCGCCACCACGATCTCGTTGGCGCGCGGCGCGTCGCTCACGCGGGCTTCCACCGCGTCGAAGTGGCTGCGCACGAAGGCCGCGTCCTTGTGGCCCAGCGGCACGTCGATGGCGGTGCCCAGCGAGCCGCGCTTCTTGGCCGAGGGCACCAGCGCGGCGCCCTTCTCGACCGCCACGCGCAGCGGCGCGCCGAGCTTGGGATGCAGGATGGCGGCGGCATGCTCGAGCTCGCCGTTCTCGCCGACGATGGCGGCCTTGCCGTAGCTCTGGGCCTGGCCGGGCTCGATGCCCAGCGCCTTCACGGCCTTCTGGCCCAGCAGCGCGCCGAGTTCCTCGCCGATGGCGATCAGGTCGTCGAGGTTCTCGCTGTAGCGGCCGGCGTAGGGGTTCTCGATCACAGCGATGGCCACGGCGCGGCGCGTGGGCGGCGTGATGTCCTTGCCCATTTCGCGGCGGGTTTCATCGACCTGGACGACGATCTTGCGGATGTTGGCGGTCATGTTCTGTGTTCCTTGTCTTGTCTCTGTATGGATGCCGCGGCTCAGCGCAGGCCGTCCCACTTGCTGATGTCTTTCGCGAGCAGCCCGCCCACGCGCGCGTGAACGCGGTAGCCGGTGCTCATCGCGAGGATGAAGACGATTTCGTCGGCCGCCGGCGCGCCGGGCACGCGCACCTCGATGGCGTCGAACTGGCCGCGCACGTAGCTGGCGTTGATGTTGGTGAGCGGCACGTCGAGCGCGGCGCCGGGCGGGCCGACCTTCTTGGTCGAGGGCACGATCGACAGCGCGTTGCCGGGCTGGCCTTTCTTGTCCTCGGCCTTGCCCGCGGTGTAGGCCGCGCGGTCGCCCTTCCAGCCGAGCAGTTCGCGCATGGCATAGCCGCCGGGCACGTGCCACAGCGCGCCGTGCTCCAGCTCGCCGTCGGCACCGACGATGGCGCCCTTGCCGTAGGTGGCGATCTGCTCGAGCGGCACGTCCATGGCGGCGTGCAGGCGGTGCGCCATGTCTACGCCCACGGGGTCGAGCAGCGCCATCATCGGCAGGATGTCGGGCTCGTAGCGGCCCGCGAAGGGATTGGCCAGCACCGCGCCGATGGCACCGCGCACCAGCGGCGTGTCGGCGCGCGGTCCGAACTCGTGGTGAATGTGCTCGACATGGGTGAAGACTCGGCGGATTTCGATCATGAAGAAGAACCTTGCTTTTCGTTAAGCAAATACTGAACCAACTGTTTTCGGCAGCTCTGTCCGGAGCGCCTTCGAGCATAAGGGTTCGACAAGACGCCACTGCCCCTGACAAACGAGTAGAGCGGCCCATACGAGCCCGCCTTTTTGCAGGACCTTGGCGCACACCACGCCCGTATCGAGTGCGCTGCGCACCTGTGCGGGGGCCAGCGCGGGCACGTCGACGGTGACGAGGTTCTCGCCCAGGTCGCTGTCGTCCTTGCAGTCGCTGGCGGGGCGGCGCTCGATGGCGTCGTCGTCGACATCGACGGCATTGGCGATCACGGTGGCGGCGGCGTCGGCCTGCGCCGCGGTGGGGGCCAGCACCGTCACGCTGTCGGCGATACCCAGCGAGAAGCTGCGGCCGCGCCAGCCGCTGGTGGCGACGCCGCGCACCGGCTGGTCGGCGCGCAGCTCGAACTGGCCGTCGGTGGTGAGGATGCCGCCGTCACCGGCAATGTGACCGCGCAGGTCGAAGCGCGCGAGGTCGGCGTACACGCCCACGCGCGCCGACTGGCCGGGCGCGAGATGCAGCGCGATGTCGCCGCCGTTGTTGATCCAAGCGCGCTCGATGCCGGGGCGCTCGTAGAACGCGACGAGCTCCTGCGCGACCGAGCCGGCCACGGCCGCCATGGGCGTGATGAACATCGGCGAGAACGCGGCGCACGCGTCCCACATGCGGCGCGCGACCACGCTGCGCGGGCGCATCTTTTCGGTGACGGGCAGGCGAAGCAGCGGCAGCTCGCGCACCAGTTCGTCGAGCACGTGGACGAAACGCGCCCACGCCGCGTCGTGCGCGGCAGCCACGGCGTACGGGTCGCCATGCGCCTCGGCCACGATGTCGATCGGGCCGTGGTTGAAATGCCAGCGCCCTTCGCCGAGCGCGCTGCGTTGGGCGGTCATGGCTCGCCTCAGCCGAGCATCGGGGTGTGGCCCAGGGGCCACGGGTTGGCATCGTCCATGACGAGCCATTGGCGCGCGAGCGGCGCGCCGTCTTCCTGCCACGCACCGCGCGCGAGCGCCTGCTCGAGCGAGAAGATGTGTTCCATGTGGCCGCCGAGCGCCTCGTAGTCGTCGCGCCGCATGCTGAATTCGATGGGCGCGACGATGGCCGGCGTGGGTACGGTGCCGAAGCTGTTGTCGGGCATGCGCATGACGTCGGCCATGACGGTGATGCCGCCGCCGGGCCACACATAGGCCGGCGCACCGCCGCAGGTGACGTTGACCAGCGCGCGCTTGATGGCGCGCGTGAGCAGCACCGGGTTCTCGGTGACGCCCGCGCGCAGGCTGCCGCCCGCACCGCCGAGGAACAACACGGTGCACAGCGAAGGCTCGCAGTTCTCGCCGATGCGATCGACGATGCGGCGCACCTCGGGCGGCATCGGCTGCTCTACCGGCTTGAGCGCATCGTCGAGCACGTACCACTGCGCGTGCTCGCCGGTGGTCGATGTCATGAGCAGGCGCAGGCCAGGGCGGGCCACGCCCTCCTCCCAGCCTTCGATGATCGCGAGCGGATCGGCGATGTCGGTGCCGCCCCAGCCGTTGCCCGGATTCGCCACCTGGAAGTAGCGCCCCGGCGTCGACTTGCGGCCCAGCATCTGAATGCCCGAGGGAGACATGTCGAGGCAGCGGCCGGCCTGGTGCTCGGTGAGCACGCCGGTGATGTGGTCGTCGACCACCACCACCTCGTCGGCCACGCCGGCGAACTGGCGCGCGAAGATGCCCACCGCCGCGGAGCCGCAGCCCACGCGCATGCGCTGCTCTTCCACGCCGTTGACGATGGGCGCCTTGCCGGCCTGGATGACGAGCGTGGAGCCGCCGTCGATGGTGCACTCCACCGCCTTCTTGTTGCCCAGCAGCTGCATCAGCTCGGCCGTCATGCGGCCTTCCTTCTTGCTGCCGCCCGTAAGGTGGTGCACGCCGCCCAGCGACAGCATCTGCGAGCCGTATTCGGCCGTGGTGACATGGCCGACCACCTCGCCGCGGTAGCGCACGTTGGCCTGCTCGGAGCCGAGGAATCGGTCGGTGTCGATCTTCACCTTGAAGCTGCAGTAGCTGAAGATGCCTTCGGTGACGACCGTGACCATGTCGACGCCCTGGGCCTTGGAGGCCACGATGAAGGGCGCGGGCTTGTAGTCGGGGTAGGTGGTGGAAGAACCCACGCCGGTGACGAAGACTTCGTCGGCGTGCAGCAGGTCGCCGTTCCAGTCGGGCTCGGCCGGGGTGGCGGTGGCCTCGACGGGTGCCGCGCCGGGGCGGTCGAAGGGCACCAGCACGGGAGCTTCACTCTCGACCGCGCGGCGCAGCAGCACCACGGGGTCGACGCGCACCAGCACGCCTTCGCGGTTGGCGTAGCGGTCGCAGGCACCGGTGCGGCCGTCGGAGATCTGGCACAGCACCGGACAGGCGTTGCACTCGACCTTGGCGGTGCTCATGCGTTCGTTGCGCGGCGGCGCCTTGCCGAAGGCGCCGCTGCCGGCGTCGGCCACCACGGGCATGTCGATGCCGGGCAGGCCGTCTGTCTTGGTGTGTTCTGTCATCGGGGCGATCTCGTGGGCGTGTCGGTCGTGAGCGAAGGTGCAAACCAGGAAGCCGGTCTTTGCAACAAACGTGCCGTCTGCCCGCTTGTGCGCCGAGTTCCGTTTGTGTAGCATTCCCTACACTTTCATGTTGCGTTCACTACATTCGAGGTCAATGTAGCAAACAGGCCCGATGCTTGCAATGGTGTTTTCTCGCGATGTTCATCGGGGTTTTTCCGACCAACGACAATGGAGGGTTCGAAGCCGGCCGACGGCCGCATGCCCCACCGGCGTGCATTTCGGCTCAGCCACCTTCCTCCGTTCCAACCAACTCTTGAGTTTCGTATGAGTGCATTCAGCGAAGAAACCGTCCTGAGCGTCCACCACTGGACCGACCGCCTGTTCACCTTCACCACCACGCGCGATCCGGCGCTGCGCTTCTCGAACGGTCATTTCACGATGATCGGCCTGAAGGTCAACAACAAGCCCCTGCTGCGTGCCTACAGCATCGTGAGCGCGAACTACGAGGAGCACCTCGAGTTCCTGAGCATCAAGGTCGAGGACGGCCCGCTCACCTCGAAGCTGCAGCACATCCAGGTGGGCGACACCATCATCGTGGGCCGCAAGCCCACCGGCACGCTGCTGATCGACTACACGCTGCCGGCCAAGCGCCTGTACCTGTTCGGCACCGGCACCGGCCTCGCACCATTCATGAGCATCATCCGCGACCCGGAGACCTACGAGAAGTTCGAGCAGGTCATCCTGGTGCACGGCGTGCGCCAGGTCGACGAGCTGGCCTATCACGACCTGGTGACCGACCACCTGCCCAAGCACGAGATCCTGGGCGAGATGATCGAAAAGCAGTTGCTCTACTACCCGACCGTCACGCGCGAGGAGTTCCGCAACCAGGGCCGCATCACCGACCTGATCGAGAGCAACAAGCTCACCGACGACCTCGGCCTGCCGCCGCTGAACGTCGAGGAAGACCGCGTCATGCTGTGCGGCAGCCCCGGCCTGCTGGTCGACCTGAAGCACATCCTGGAGAAGCGCGGCTTCAAGGAAGGCAACACGAGCACGCCGGGCGACTTCGTCGTCGAGCGCGCCTTCGCCGAGAAGTAAGCAAGGACGCTTTGCGCACGATGGCCGACAGCCGCTCTACCGCCAAGCCCAAGCCGCAGCGCCGCACGGGCGTGCGCGAGGCGGCCGCCCAGGCCACGCGCGACAGCATCCTGAAATCGGCGACCAAGGTGTTCGCCAAGTACGGCTACGACGGCGGCAGCGTGGAGAAGATCTCCAAGGCCGCCAAGTCGTACGACCGCATGATCTATTACTACTTCGGCAGCAAGGAAGGTCTCTTCATCGCAGTGCTCGAAGGCATCTACCAGCGCATGGACGACGCCGAGGCCGCCATCGCGCTGGATGCCTCGCGGCCGGTGGAAGCGCTCACCGAAGTCATCCGCTTCGTGCTGGGCTACTACCGCAAGAACCCCGAGTTCGTCACGCTGCTGAACACCGAGAACCTGCACAAGGGCCGGCATATTTCGAAGTCGCTGCGCGCCCGCGAGTATTCGTCGCGCGCGGTGGCCATCATTGCGGAAATCCTGGCCAGCGGCGGCGCGCAGGGCCTGTTCCGCAAGGACCTGGTGGCGCGCGACATCTACCTGCTGATCGCGTCCACCGGCTATTTCTACACCTCCAACAGGCACACGCTCACCGCCTTCCTCGGCGAGCCGCTGGAGTCGCCGGAGGCGATCACGCACTGGGAAGACTTCGTGATCGAGACCGTGCTGCGCACCGTGCGCGCGGACGACGTACAAGAGAACACTCCACCCCACGAGGAAAACACGAAATGGCAGAAATCGCAGCCGGCGGCAAGTCGGGCAAGGTCGTCATAAAGAACATCGGGCTGCTGCTCTCGGGCGACATCGACAAGCCCATCCTCGACGCCGACACCATCGTGGTGAACGACGGCCTGATCGTCGCGGTCGGCAAGGAAAAGGACTGCGACCTCGAAGGCGCGAAGACCGTCATCGACGCGAAGAAGACCTGCGTCGCGCCCGGCCTGATCGACAGCCACGTGCACCCGGTGTTCGGCGATTGGACGCCGCGCCAGGGCCAGATCGGTTGGATCGACTCGACCATGCACGGCGGCGTGACGACCATGATTTCCGCCGGCGAAGTGCACCTGCCCGGCCGCCCGAAAGACATCGTCGGCCTGAAGGCCCTGGCCATCACGGCACAGCGCGCGTTCGACAACTTCCGCCCAGGCGGCGTGAAGGTGCTGGCCGGCGCGCCGGTCATCGAGAAGGGCATGGTCGAGAGCGACTTCAAGGAACTCGCCGAAGCCGGCGTGGGCCTGCTCGGCGAGGTGGGCCTGGGCTCGGTCAAGGCCGGCTACGAGGCCAAGGAAATGGTGGCCTGGGCGCGCAAATACGGCATCCAGAGCACCATCCACACGGGCGGCCCGTCGATCCCGGGCTCGGGCCTGATCGACAAGGACGTGGTGCTCGAGGCCGACGCCGACGTCATCGGCCACATCAACGGCGGCCATACCTCGCTGCCCGAGGCGCATGTGTGCGAGCTGTGCGAGAAGAGCTCGCGCGCCATCGAGATCGTGCACAACGGCAACGAGAAAGTGGCCATTGCCGCGGCGAAGGCGGCGCTGGAGCTGAAGTGCCCGCACCGCGTGATCCTGGGCACCGACGGGCCCGCGGGTTCGGGCGTGCAGCCGCTGGGCATCCTGCGCATGGTGGCCATGCTGTCGTCGATCGCGAACATCCCGGCCGAGCTGGTGTTCTGCTTCGCGACCGGCAACACCGCGAAGATCCGCAAGCTCAACTGCGGGCTGGTCGAAGTGGGCCGCGACGCCGACTTCGTGTTCATGGACCGCGCCCAGCATTCGCCCGCCCCGGGCCTGCTCGAAAGCGTGCAGCTCGGCGACATTCCGGGCGTGGGCATGGTGATGATCGACGGCATCGTGCGCTGCGGCCGCAGCCGCAACACGCCGCCCGCGACCGAGATCCCGGTCGTCGTTTCCGGCGCGCACTGACCGGCGGCTTCAGCCGCCGCGGTGCGAGCGAAAGACCAGGTAGCGCGCCGACAGGAAATTCGCGCTCATGCCCGCCAGGCTGCCCACGGCCACGCCGAGCGCGGCGGCCCAGCGGCCTTCGACCCAGTGCAGGGTCAACACGTAGGCGCCGTAGTTCAGCACCGCGCCGGCCATCATGGTGGCGAGGTAGCCGAAGTATTCGCGCCAGATGGAGCGGCTGGCGGCCGCACTGGCCGCGAAGGTGTAGCGTCGGTTGAAGGCCCAGGTGGTGGTGGCCGCCGCCAGGAACGACACCACGCGCGCGCCATACCAGCCAAGCAGCGGCGCCAGCAGGTACAGCACCACCACGTCGACCACCAGGCCGATCACGCCGACCACGGCGAACGACAGGAACTCCCGGCCGATCTTCATTTGCGAACGGACTCCCGCACGCCCGGTACCGAGAGGTAGCAAAGCCGCTTGGCCTCCTGCCGCCCGAGCGTGACGGTGTGCATCACGATGCCGCAGACGAAGGACAGCATCGCGGCCAGCATGGCGCCCGTCACCAGCACTGCCGTCGGCAGGCGCGGCACCAGGCCGGTCTGCATGTAGGTCATGAAGAGCGGCGCGGCCAGCACCACCGACAGCGCCACCAGGATGCCCCCGATTATCGAGAAGAACTGCAGCGGCCGTTCGCTCACGAACAGCTTGCAGATGGTCTTGAGGATGCGCCAGCCGTCGCGGTAGGTCGAGAGCTTGCTCTCGGAGCCTTCGGGCCGCGTGCTGTAGGCGGTGCTTTCCTCGGCATAGGGCATGCGCAACTCGAGCGCGTGCACGGTGAGTTCGGTCTCGATTTCGAAGCCGCGCGACAGCGCCGGAAACGACTTGGCGTAGCGCCGCGAGAACACGCGATAGCCCGAGAGCATGTCGGTCAGGCCGCCGCCGAAAAGCTGCACCACGGCGCCGGTCAGCAGCCGGTTGCCGAAGCGGTGGCCCGCGCGGTAGGTGAGCGCGTTCTGGCCGTCGTCGACACGGTTGCCGACCACCATGTCGAGGTTGCCCTCGACCAGCCGGTCGATCAGCCGGCGCGCGGCGGTGGCGTCGTAGGTGGCGTCGCCGTCGGCCATGACGTAAACGTCGGCCTCGACGTCGGCGAACATGCGCCGCACCACATTGCCCTTGCCGCGCGCCGCCACATGCGTGACGACGGCGCCGGCGGCGCGCGCAACGGCGGTGGTGTCGTCGCTGGAGTTGTTGTCGAAGACGTGGACTTCGGCTTCAGGCAGCGCCGCGCGGAAGCCCTCGACCACCTGCGCGACGGCCAGCGCCTCGTTGTAGCAAGGGATGACGACGGCAATGCGCAAGGGGCGGCGGGTGTGGAGGTCGGCGTCGGTCATGGTGCGACGGGGAGGATACGGTAGACGCGGCTGCCGTCCTGTTCGAACTGCACGGCGAAGTACTTGTCGAAGTCGACCCGGGCGCTGAACACGGGCACCACGGCATCCGGCAGCACCACCGCGACGAAGCCCAGGCCCGTGAGCTTGCGCGCGAGGTCACCACCCGACAGCTTGCCGAAGTCGGTGTAGCGCCACGGGCCGAGCGTGTCGCCCCAGACCGGATTGGGGCCGTAGTAGATCGCCTCGTTCAGCGCGATCTGGTAGACCCGGCCGGTGGCGTTGCGGCGCAGGTAGTCCATGGCGGCGTAGCCCGGCACGTGCTTGCGCAGGAAGGCTTCGCGGGCCTCGGGCGTGATCGAGATCATCGACACCTTGACCGCCGTCTGGCGCACCGACACCGCTGCCAGCACGGCCAGCAGCAGCACGGCCGCCCAATCGCCCACGCGGGCGCCGGCACGCGCGGTGTCGCGGCTCATGGCGCCAGTGGCACCAGTGGCCGCAGTGGCTTCGCCCGGAGCCTTGGCGCCGAACACGCGGCGCAGACCCGACGAAATCCAGCCGAACAACACCTGCCAGCCGATGGCCGAGGTCACCGCCAGCAGCGGGAACGACGCCATCAGGTAGCGCGGGTAGCGCGAGGTCACGACCCACACGGCCACCGAGTAGAAGCAGAACCAGCCCGCGGCCCGCACGGCGGCGGAGCGCTTCCACAGCACGCTGAAGGGCGCGAGGAAGAACGACCAGATCAGCGCATTGGGCATCTCGGCGTGCACCCGCACGTCGGCCACCTGCTGCACGTAGTCGGCCGGCGTCCATTCGGTGAAGCCGAAGATCCGCGCGCCGATCGGATTGAAGGGGTCGCCGGTCATGACGAAGTTGCGCGCGTACCAGTAGATGCACGGCAACAGAAAGCACACCAGAGCCAGTCCCCAGGCCTTGGGGCTGCGCTCGTGGCGCACGACGAACAGCGCCACCAGCGGCATGAAGACCAGCGCCTGGTACTTGCAGCCGGCCGCCACGCCGAGGAAGAAGGCCGCGAGCCCCAGCCAGCGCATGCCGCCGTGCACCGGCTTGCCGGGCTCCGACTCGCGCCACCACCATAGCGCCACGCAGGCCGACAGCACGAACAGCGCGACGCCCATGTCGATGAGCGCGTTGGAATAGTCGCCGAGCCCCAGCCATATGGCCGCGCCGATGCAGGCGGTGAGCCGGTTGGCATGCTGCATGCCGAGGCGGTAGAGCATCACCACCGACAGCGCCCCTGCCAGGGCATTGAGGAAGTGCGGCAGCACGTCGTCGCCCAGCTGCAGCGCGCCAGCGTACAGCAGGTTGTAGTTGTACGGGAACCAGGGGTAGCGCAGCCAGTCGTGGATGCCCAGCGTGCCCTGCTGCGCGACCTGCCGCGCATAGGGCAGGTGGTACATCAGCTCGTCGAAGGCGAAGGGCGGCGCAAGCGGCGCCACCAGCGCGGGCAGCGCGACCAGCGCCAGCGCGATGGCGGCGATGCGCTCGTAATGTGTCCACGGCGCGGCGGATTCGTTCATGCGCAGGCCGCGCCGCTCGCGCAGCCAGCCGGGCAGTTGCAGCGCGGCGGCCGCCACGCCCGCCACCACCAGCGCCAGCGTGGCCCCGGGCCGGAAGGCGCCGAAGACGGCCAGGGCCTGGAAAGCGCAGATGAAGAGGCCCATGCCCAGCGCCACGGCCATCGCGGCCTCGAGCCATGCGTCCCGCCGGGGCGGCGGGGCCAGGCGGCCCAGCAATGCGCGGCCGAAACCCCAACTGCCGGTGATGAAGACCGCCAGTGCCGCGTAGTGCGCGGCAGCGAATATCAATTTCTGAATAGCAACTCCCGGTGCCGGTCGGCTGCGGACCGGCCGGCGGGTTCAAAGATTGGGTGCCAGCAGGCGCTCCAGGTAGTCCTCGCTCTCCTTGCGCCGAGCAGCCTGATCCTGCAACTGGTCATGCCCGATCTTGCCGACGTTGAAGTAGGTGGAATCGGGATGACTTAAGTAAAAACCACTCACGCTGGCGGCGGGCATCATAGCGAGGCTTTCCGTCAGGGTCATTCCAATGTCCGCGCAGCCCAGAAGGTCGAACATGGGGCGCTTCACGCTGTGGTCGGGGCAGGCGGGGTAGCCGGGCGCCGGGCGGATGCCGCGGTATTTCTCGCCGATCATGTCATCGTTGCTCAGGTTTTCATCGCTCGCGTAGCCCCAGAGGTCGGTGCGCGCGCGGTGGTGCAGCGACTCGGCGAAAGCCTCGGCCAGCCGGTCGGCCAGGGCCTTGAGCATGATGGCGGAGTAGTCGTCGAGGTCGTCGATGAAGTACTTCTCTTTCTTCTCGACGCCCAGGCCGGCGGTGACCGCGAACATGCCGACGTAGTCCTTCAGCCCGCTCGCCTTGGGCGCGACGAAGTCGGCCAGGCAGCGGCTCGGGCGCATCACGCCGTCGATCACCTGCTTCTCGGTCTGCTGGCGCATGCCGTACCAGGTGAGCGCGACTTCGCTGCGCGTCTCGTCGGTGTAGAGCTCGATGTCGTCGTCGTTCACCGTGTTGGCGGGCCAGAAGCCGACGATGCCGCTCGCGCTGAGCCAGCGCCCTTCGATCAGGCGCTTGAGCATGCGCTGGCCGTCGGCGTATACGCGCACGGCCTCGGTGCCGACGATCTCGTCCTTCAGGATGGCCGGGAACGGGCCGGCCAGGTCCCAGGTCTGGAAGAACGGGCCCCAGTCGATGTACTTGGCGAGCTCGGTCAGGTCGAAGTTCCTGAACACGCGCCGGCCGATGAACTTGGGGCAAGGCGGCGTGTAGTTCGACCAGTCGATCGGCGTCTTGTTGGCGCGCACCTTGGCCAGCGGCCACAACGGCACCTGCTTCTTGTTGGCGTGCTGGGTGCGCACCTTCTCGTAGTCGGCGTTGATCTCGTCGATGTACGCGGTGGCCTGGTCGCTCAGCAGCGACTGCGCCACGCTCACGCTGCGCGAGGCGTCGGGCACGTAGACCACCGGGCCTTCGTAGTGCGGCGCGATCTTCACGGCGGTGTGCACGCGGCTGGTGGTGGCGCCGCCGATCATCAGCGGAATCTTCTTGATGCGGAAATGGTCGTCGCGCTGCATCTCGCCGGCCACGTACTGCATCTCTTCCAGGCTCGGCGTGATGAGGCCCGACAGGCCCACGATGTCCGCGCCCTCGACCTTGGCGCGCGCCAGGATCTCGTGGCACGGGACCATCACGCCCATGTTCACCACCTCGAAGTTGTTGCACTGGAGCACGACGGTCACGATGTTCTTGCCGATGTCGTGCACGTCGCCCTTGACGGTGGCGATGATGATCTTGCCCTTGGTGCGCACGTCGCGGCCGGCGGCCTCGTCGCGCAGCTTTTCTTCCTCGATGTAGGGCAGCAGGTGGGCCACGGCGGACTTCATGACGCGGGCCGACTTGACCACCTGCGGCAGGAACATCTTGCCGGCGCCGAACAGGTCGCCCACGATGTTCATGCCGTCCATGAGCGGGCCTTCGATCACGTGCAGCGGGCGCCCGCCCGTGGCCAGGATCTGCTGGTAGGCCTCTTCGGTGTCTTCCACGATGAAGTCGGTGATGCCGTGCACCATGGCATGCGACAGCCGCTGGTTGACGTGCACCGGCTGCTCGGGCGTGCCGCGCCATTCGAGCCGCTTGCTTTCGTCCTTGGCGCCGCTCTTGGCGGTCTCGGCCACTTCGACCAGGCGCTCGCCGGCGTCGGGGCGACGGTTGAGCACCACGTCTTCCACGCGCTCGCGCAGGGCCGGCTCCAGGTCGTCGTACACGCCGACCATGCCGGCGTTGACGATGCCCATGTCCATGCCCGCCTGGATCGCGTGGTACAGGAACACGGTGTGGATGGCCTCGCGCATCGGGTCGTTGCCGCGGAAGCTGAAGCTCACGTTGCTGACGCCGCCCGACACCTTGGCGCCCGGCAGGTTCTGCTTGATCCAGCGCACGGCCTCGATGAAGTCGACCGCGTAGTTGTCGTGCTCCTCGATGCCGGTGGCAATGGCGAAGATGTTCGGGTCGAAGATGATGTCTTCCGGCGGGAAGCCCACCTCGTCGACCAGGATGCGGTAGGCGCGCTCGCAGATCTCGATCTTGCGCGCGTAGGTGTCGGCCTGGCCCTTCTCGTCGAAGGCCATGACCACGGCGGCGGCGCCGTAGCGCTTGACCAGCTTGGCCTCGTGCTTGAACTTGTCGACGCCTTCCTTCATGGAAATGGAGTTGACGATGCCCTTGCCCTGGATGCAGCGCAGGCCGGCTTCGATCACGTCCCACTTGGAGCTGTCGACCATCACCGGCACGCGCGCGATGTCGGGCTCGCTGGCAATGAGGTTCAGGAAGCGGACCATGGCGACCTTGCTGTCGAGCATGGCCTCGTCCATGTTGATGTCGATGACCTGGGCGCCGTTCTCGACCTGCTGGCGCGCGACGGCCAGGGCTTCTTCGAACTGGCCGTTCAGGATCATCCGCGCGAAGGCCTTGGAGCCGGTGACGTTGGTGCGCTCGCCGATGTTGACGAACAGCGTGCCTTCGCCGATGGCGACCGGCTCGAGGCCGGACAGCTTCATGGGCGGGGGTGCCAGGGGGGCGGAATCGGGGGTAGCTGGAGCGGAAATCTGGGACATGGCCTCACCTGCGGAAGAGTCGAACAGGCGAGCGTCGTTGTCGCCCCAAGCCTGACGGCGGGCCTCTTCGGTCCACCGCTGCAACGCTCCTTGGGAAGGCGTGCATTTTAGGGCGATTCAACCCGCCACGGGGAAAACCCCAGTTTCCATTCCCGCCCGCATCCACAGAATGCGGCCACCGTTTCCGAACGAACGTTCGTTTTTTTCAACCAACGTGAGGGAGTGCCGAATGGCCATGAAGTGGAATGTGGTTCTGTGCTGCGGGCTTGCCGCGGCGACGCTGGCGATGACCCCCTTGGCCCGAGCGGCCGCCAGCGGCAGCTCGACGCTGGTGACGGCCCGGGCGACCTCCGCAGAGGCAAAGACCAAGTACCCCATCGTGCTGGTGCACGGCCTCCTGGGCTTCGACAACCTGCTGGGCGTCGACTACTTCTACGGCATTCCCGACAAGCTGGCCGGCGCGGGCGCGCGGGTCTACGTGGCGCAGGTCTCGGGCACCAACACCTCGGAGATCCGCGGCGAGCAACTGCTGCAGGAGCTCAAGACCATCCGCGCGCTGGAAAAGAACCCCACGCTCAAGTTCAACCTGATCGGCCACTCGCAGGGCGCGCCCACGGTGCGCTACGTGGCGGCGGTGGCGCCCGACATGGTGGCCTCGGTCACCTCGGTGGGCGGCGCGAACGGCGGCTCCAAGGTGGCGGACCTGCTCGCCAAACTGCCCGAGGGCGGCATCGCGCAAGGCGTGGTCGTCAAGGCCGTGGGCCTGTTGACCAGCGTGATCGGCTTCCTCTCCGGCAAGGACCCGAGCCAGCTGCCCGAAGTGCCACTGAACGCGCTGGCCTCGCTGACCACCGCGGGCGGCGCGGCCTTCGACGCCAAGTTCCCGCAGGGGCGGCCCGCGCGCGGTTCGTCGTGCGACGTGAAAAGCGGCGCGGCCATGGTGAACGGCGTGCGCTACTACTCGTGGTCGGGCGTGTCGACCGGCTTCAGCCTGTTCGACCCGAGCGATGCGCCGCTGTCGGCGCTGGGCACCCTCGCCTTCTTCGGCGAAGACAACGACGGCCTGCTCGCGACCTGCACCACGCGGCTGGGCACCCATCTGGGCGACTACCGCCAGAACCACCTCGACGAGGTCAACCAGGTGCTGGGCAACACCTACGGCAGCCAGTTCCCGTACTACGAGAAGAAGGTACCGGAGATCTTCAAGGACCAGGCCGCGCGGCTGAAGAGCGCGGGCCTCTGAGGCGCCGGCCGTGGGAAGCCGTTGGGTGTCATGGGCGGCGGGCGGCGCGGTGCTGCTGGCGGCCGGCGGCGGCTGGCTCGCGAGCCTCCCCGACGACGAGCCCCTTGCCGTGGCGACCACCGCCACGGCAAGCCCCGAGCCGCGGCCGCCGGCGCGGGCCGCGGCAACCGCCACACCCACCGCCGCCGCGCCCGACGCCCTGCTGAACAGCTCGCTCATTTCCATCTTCGACCAGGTGCTGTCCGAAGCGCACGCCGACAACAAGGCCGCGTTCATGGCCAAGGCCCCCGCCCTGCTGGCCAAGTACCTGCGCGAGGACTGGCGCGTGCGCGCGCTCGGCCTGCTCGAGCGCTATGTCGACATGCAGGAGGCCCTGACCTCGATGCAGCCGCCCGCGCCCGGCGACCCCGCGCAACTGCGCCGCGCCCTGCAGGCCCGCGAAGAGATGCGCCGGCGCTACTTCGCACCCGAGGAAATCGAAGGCCTGTTCGGCGACCAGATCCGGCAGGACAACTTCATGGCCGACAAGCTGGAGGCGCTCGCCAACACCGCCCTGACGCCCGAGCAGCGCACCGCCGCCCTGGTGCGAAGCGAGCAGGCATGGCTGTCGCCCGAACAGCGCGAGGTGCGCAAGGAAGCCGTCGCGCATGCCGACGTGATGCAGCAGACCGCCGCGCTCGAAGCGCGGGGCGCGAGCCCGCAGGAGCGCTTTGCCGCGCGCAGCGAGGCCTACGGCTACGAGGTGGCCCGCAACCTCGCGGCGCTCGACCAGGAAAACCAGGACTGGAACGCGCGCCTCGACCGCTACGCGGGCGCGTCCGAAGCGGAGCAAGCCCAGTTGCGCGAAACGCTCTTCAATGAAACCGAGCGCCTGCGCCTGAGCGGCGCGCTGGCGATGCGCTCGGCCGCGGCGCGCAAACCCGCGCCGCCGGGTGGCCAGTAAGCCGTCGGCCCGTCAGGCCGGCTGCGCCTCGCCCATGGCCGAGGCCGGCAGGCCGAACACGCGGTCGAAAGCCCAGTTGAAGACGAAGGTGTAGACCAGGAAGAACACCACCAGGCCCAGGTCCATCACCAGCGCCTGCCAGAGCGACACGCCCAGGCCCCAGGCGAACATCGGCACCAGGAAGGCGATCAGCCCGCCTTCGAAGCCGATGGCGTGGGCGATGCGGCGGCGCACGCTGCGCCCGCGAACCGCCTGGCGCGATTCCCAGCGCTCGAACAGGGCGTTGAAAGCCAGGTTCCAGAGCACCGCGATGACCGACGCAGCCACCGCCAGCACGCCGGAGTGGCCCAGCCCGGCGTCAGTCATCAATGCCAGGCCGGCGCTGGCGGCAACGATGGCGATCCCTTCGTAAAGGGAGATGTAGACAACACGACGGCGAAGCCCCTGCATGATTTTTCCTCTTGGGTTCTGGATGAATGAATGAAGCGATGGATGGACTTTATGTGTCTTTTGCTGATATAAAAAGTTAACTTGTTTCAGTTTTATTGATAGATCGACCTACGGGAACGCAAGCCATGGCCTTCACCAGCGACAACGTCGACGTCTTCCTGGCCGTGATCGACCACGGCTCCTTTTCGGCGGCGGCGCGGGCGCTGCACCGGGTGCCCTCGGCCGTGAGCATGGCCATCGCCAACCTCGAGGCCGAACTCGACCTGCCGCTGTTCGACCGCAAGGGCCGCGAGCCCCAGCCGACCGCCGCGGCGCGTTCGCTCGAGCCGCAGGCGCGCATGCTGGCGACCCAGCTCAAGCAGTTGCAGGTGCAGGCCCTCGCGCTGACACAGGGCCTGGAAGACCGGCTCACGCTGGCCATCGCGCCCGAGCTTCTGGCCGCGCCGTGGAGCGGGCCGCTGGCCACGCTGGCACAGGAATACCCGCTGCTGCAGGTCGAAGTGCTGGCTGCCCCGCAGGCCGACGCGCTGGAGCTTCTGCACAGCGGCCGCGCGCAACTGGCGCTGGTGTTCGAACGCCCCAGCCTCGACGGCCGCGAAGGCTTCCAGGAAGTCGGCAGCGACCTCATGGTGGCGGTGATGGCGCCCAACCATCCGGTGCTGCTCGCCGCCCCCGGCGGCAAGCTGCGAGAGGACCACCTGACCAACACCCGGCAGATCGTCGTCGCGGGGCGCGACCTCGCCACCAGCGACCCGCGCTTCGTGTTCGCGCGCCACATCTGGCGCACCGACAACGCGCTGGCCGCGCTGAGCCTGATCACCGCCGGGCTGGGCTGGGGCTGGCTGCAGCGCAACTTCGCGCGGCCTCACGTGGCGGCGGGGGCGTTGGTCGAAATTCCGTTCGAGAACCTCAGCAACGGGCTCGACCTGTGGGTCGACGTGGTGTGGTCACGCGAGCGCCCGCTCGGCCTGGGAGCGCAGCGCTTCGTGTCGCTGATCGGGCGGGATCGCCGGCCCCCCGGCGAATGCGGGCCCAAGACCGGCGGCAACTGACGACTGTCAGGGCCGGTGGCCGCCGCCGCCGTGATGCCCGCCACCACCGCCGCCGCCGGGATGCGGCATGCCCGGTGGCGGACCGGGCCGGAAGCCCGGATGCGGCCGCGGCGGCCTGAAGCCGGGGTCGATCGGCGGCCGGATGCCGGGCGGAGGCGGCGGACGCACGCCCGGCCCCGGCGGCCTGAAACCCGGACCCGGCCAGGGGCGCGGCTGCCATCCCGGCCGGATCGGCGGCGGCGGTTGCCAGCCGGCCACCGGCGGCGGCGGCACGCCGCCCCACCAGCGCCGGTCGCCGTACCAGGAGCGGTTACGGTAGTAGTTGCCCCAGTAACTGCCGATCGCGAAGCCGATGATCGGCACACCGATCACCGCGCCATACGTGGCCAGAGGCACGCGCTGGTCCTGGTAGGCGTAGTCGAGGTTGCGTGCCCAGACCCAGCCACGCCCGCCGTCGGGCAGCACCACGTCGCACCAGCCGTAGCCGCTGGTGCAGCCGACCACCTCGAGCGGCTGCCCGGGCGCCAGGCGCGCCACCAGCGGGTAGTCGCCCGACGGGCCGGCTCGCAGGTTCACGGCGCCGCGCGTGAAGGCCTGCTGCGCCGCCGCCGAAAGCGGCAGTACCAAGGCGACCGCGGCGATGCCGGCCCAGCGTTGTGCGAATGAGTTCATGGCAAGGCTCCTTGCGCCCAGCCTATGCCGGGGCCCCAAGCCCGTCAATCAGCGCACGCCTGATTCAAGGAACACCGAGGAACCGGCTCCGCCGGGCCTCAGGTGTTGCGCCCGGTAGGGGGAAGGCGCAGCGACACGAAGTGCGCGAAGCCTGGGGGCGAGCCTCTTTATGCAGCTTCGCGGTAGAAGCCGGCGCTGTTGACGCCCAGCGCGCGGCCCTGCATCGGCGCCACCGCCTGGCCGATGGCGGCGATGTGGTCCGGCGTGGTGCCGCAGCAGCCGCCCACGATGTTCACCAGCCCCTCGGCCGCGAACTCGTGCAGCAGGCGCGAGGTGACGTCCGGCGTCTCGTCGAAGCCGGTGTCGCTCATCGGGTTGGGCAGGCCCGCGTTCGGGTAGCAGCTGATGTAGGTGTCGCCGGCCACGCGCGCCAGCTCCTGGATGTACGGGCGCATCAGCGCCGCGCCCAACGCGCAGTTCAGGCCGATGGCCAGCGGCTGCGCATGGCGCACGCTGTGCCAGAAGGCGGTGACGGTCTGGCCGCTCAGGATGCGGCCCGAAGCGTCGGTCACCGTGCCGCTGATGATCAGCGGCAGCCGGTTGCCGCTGTTGTCGAAGTATTCGTCCACCGCGAACAGCGCGGCCTTGGCGTTGAGCGTGTCGAAGATGGTCTCGACCAGGATCACGTCGGCGCCGCCTTCGACCAGCGCTTCGGTCTGCTCGTAGTAGGCAGCGCGCAGTTCCTCGAAGTTGACGTTGCGCGCGCCCGGGTCGTTCACGTCGGGGCTGATGCTCGCCGTCTTGGGCGTCGGGCCGAGGGCGCCGGCCACGAAGCGTGGCTTGTCCGGGGTGCTGAACTTGTCGCAGGCCGCGCGCGCGAGCTTGGCGGATTCGAGGTTCATCTCGCGTGCCAGGTGCGCCATCTTGTAGTCCTCCTGCGCGATGGTGGTCGCGCCGAAGGTGTTGGTCTCGATGAGGTCGGCGCCGGCCGCGAGGTAGCCCTCGTGGATGTCGCGGATCACGTCGGGCCGCGTGAGCGACAGCAGCTCGTTGTTGCCCTTGACGTCGCGCTCGAAATCCTTGAATCGCTCGCCGCGGTACTGCTCCTCGGTGAGCTTGAAGCGCTGGATCATCGTGCCCATGGCGCCGTCGAGGATGGCGATGCGTTTGGCGAGGATGCCAGGCAGGGCCTGGCCGTGGGTATAGATGACGGGCTTCATAGTCTCCGATTGTAGAAAGCGGGCCCGCCCCTGGCGGGCGTCAGCCCTTTCGGCGGCTCTCCACGAACGCCAGCACCGCCTCGATCATCCGCCGCACATGCGGCTGCACGCCTGCCGCCACCTCGGGCAGGTAGTCGAAGGGCAGCTTTTCCTGCATGTAGCTGGACTGCGTCATCTCCAGCTGCACCGCGTGCACGTTCTGCGCCGGGTTGCCGTAGTTGCGCGTGATGTAGCCGCCGGTGAAGCGGCCGTTGAGCACGCCCGTGTAGCCGGTGGCGCTTTCGGCGATGCCCAGCAGCGTCTGGGCCAGCGCCGGATCGCAGCTGATGCCCTTGCCGGTGCCCAGATTCAGGTCGGGCAGCTTGCCTTCGAAGAAACGCGGCAGCACCGAGCGGATCGAGTGCGCGTCCCACAGCGCGGCCACGCCGTGCTGCGCGCGGATGCGCGCGAGCTCTTCGGCCAGCTTGGCGTGATAGGGCTGCCAGATGGCGTCGCGGCGCTCGGCGATCTCGGCTTCGCCCGGCAGGTCGGCGGGGTTGGCGTAGATCGGCGTGTCGTCGAAAGTGTCGACCGGGCACAGGCCGGTGACGCTCTGGCCCGGGTACAGGCTGGCGCCGTCCGGCGGACGGTTCAGGTCGACCACGTAACGCGAGTGCGTGGCCACGAGCACCGAGGCGCCCAGCTCGTCGGCGAAGTCGTAGAGCCGCTCGAGGTGCCAGTCGGTGTCCGGCACGTGGCGCGCTTCGTCGGTGAAGCGGGCGGCCAGCGCGGGCGGCACGTGCGTGCCGACGTGCGGCATCGAGATCAGCAGCGGGCGCGTGCCCTGGAGAAAGCGGAATGGCGGTTCGGTGGTGGTGAAGGCCATGGTGGGGTCGATCAATCCTTGAGAAGTTGGGTGCGCGCGGCCACGAAGGCGGCCGCGGCGTCGGTGTGCAGCGCATGGCGGCCGGCCGCGACGCGAACCTCGCCCGCCACCCAGACGGCGTCGATGGCCGAGGTGCGGTGGCTCGCGAAGACGTGGGCCGAGAGCATATCGGGCGCGGACAGCCCCTGCAGCGCGAGGTGCGATGCGTCGAGCACCACGAAGTCGGCCTGCTGCCCCACGGCCAGGCCGCCGACCGCGCGGCCGGAAGCCCGCGCGCCGCCCTGCACCGCCTCGAGCGTGAGCGCGGTCGCGACATGCGGCTGCGCCGCGCTGGCGCCGACGTTGCGCTGCCGCTTGCCCAGCCGCTGGCTGTATTCGAGCATCAGCAGCTCCTCGGCGGCGTTGACGCTGGCGTGGCTGTCCGAGCCAACGCCCCATGCGCCGCCGTAGCCGCGCCATTTGGCGAAGTCGAAGATGCCGTCGCCCAGGTTGGCCTCGGTGGTCGGGCACAGGCCCGCGACCGCGCCGCTCTGCGCCGCGTACTCGTACTCGGCGTCGTTCATGTGCGTGGCATGCACCAGGCACCAGCGCGCGTCGACCGGGGCATGGTCGAGCAGCCATTCGACGGGGCGAAGGCCGCTCCAGGCCACGCAGTCGTCCACTTCCTTCGTCTGCTCGGCGATGTGGATGTGGATGGGTGCGGTGCGGTCGATGGCCTCGAGCCCCGCGATCGCGTCGCGCAGGCTCTCGGGCGGCACGGCGCGCAGCGAGTGCGGCGCCAGGCCCAGGCGCGCGCCCTGCGCGTCGCACGCGGGCTTGAGCGCTTCGAGCAGGCGCAGCATCGATTCGGTCGAGCGGATGAAGCGGCGTTGGCCGTCGGTGGGCGGCTGGTCGCCGAAACCGCCGGTCTGGTAGAGCACGGGCAGCAGCGTGAAGCCGATGCCGACCTTCTTCGCAGCGCGCAGCAGCGCCAGGCTCAGCGTGGCGTCGTCGGCATACGGGCGGCCGTCCACGTCGTGATGCACGTACTGGAACTCGCACACGCCGGTGTAGCCGGCTTCGAGCATCTCGGTGTAGAGCCAGGTCGCGATGGCTTCCATGTGCTGCGGGCCGAGGCGCGCGGCAAAGCGGTACATCAGCGTGCGCCAGCTCCAGAAGCTGTCCTGCTGCTCGGCGCGGTGCTCGGTGAGGCCCGCGAAGGCGCGCTGGAAGGCGTGCGAATGCAGGTTGGGCATGCCGGGGACCACGGGGCCGGTGGCGGCCTGCGTGTCGACGGGGCGCTGCGTGCCGGACTGAACCTGCGTCAGCCGTCCCACGTCGTCCCATGTCAGCAGGACGTTCTTGGCCCAGCCTTCGGGCAGCAGCGCGTCGGCCGCGAAAAGTGTGTGTGTCATGCGTTGGCTCCGATGGCGATGCGCCCCTGCCGCACCACGGTGCGCACGGGCTGCTGTCCGAACCAGTAGGCGAGTTCGGCCGCTTCGCGCACGTTCCACAGCACGAAGTTGGCGGGCATGCCGGGCGCGATGGCGCCGTGCGTGTCCTGCAGGCCGAGCGCGCGCGCGGCATGCACGGTGACGCCGTCCAGCGCCTCGGGCACCGTCAGGCGGAACAGGGTGCAGGCCATGTTGACCATCAGCAGCAGGCTCAGCGCCGGCGAGGTGCCGGGGTTGTGGTCGGTCGACACCGCCATCGGCACGCTCGCGGCGCGCAGCGCGGCGATGGGCGGCAGGTGGGTGTCGCGCAGCGTGTAGTAGGCGCCGGGCAGCAGCACGGCCACGGTGCCCGAGCGGCGCATTGCCTCGATGCCCTCGGCCGACAGGTGCTCGATGTGGTCGCACGACAGCGCGCCGTAGCGTGCGGCGAGTGCAGCGCCGCCCATGTCCGAGAGCTGCTCGGCATGCAGCTTCACCGGCAGGCCCAGCGCCTTCGCGGCCTGGAAGACCTGCTCGGTTTCGGCGAGCGAAAAAGCGATGCGCTCGCAGAACACGTCGACCGCATCGACCAGCCCTTCGGCCGCGAGCGCGGGCAGCATCTCGTTGCAGACCAGGTCGATGTAGTCACTGCTGCGGCCCGCGTATTCGGGCGGCAACGCGTGCGCGCCGAGGAAAGTGGTGCGCACGGTCACGCCGTAGGCTGCGCCGAGGCGGCGCGCCACGCGCAGCTGCTTGCGCTCGTGTTCCAGCGACAGGCCGTAGCCCGACTTGATCTCGATGGCGCATACGCCGTCAGCCAGCAGTTGCTCCAGCCGGGCCGAGGCCTGCGCGAACAGCGTGTCTTCATCGGCCTCGCGCGTGGCGCGCACCGACGAGACGATGCCGCCGCCGGCCTTGGCCACGTCTTCGTAGCTCGCGCCCGCAAGCCGCATCGCGAATTCGTTGGCGCGCTGGCCACCGTAGACGAGGTGCGTGTGGCAATCGACGAGGCCCGGCGTGACGAGCGCGCCGCCGCCGTCGTGCGGCGCAAGGCCCGCGAACTCGGCGGGCAGCGCACTGCGCGCGCCGACCCAGCGGATCGCGCCCTGCGCCACGACGATGGCGCCCTCCACCGCGGCATCGGTGGCGAGGCAAAGACCGGTCCAAAGACCGTCGGCGGAAGGAAATTCGTTGGCGGATTTCATCGTCTTTCTTCTCGTTGCTTTGGCAGGTCAGGCCGGCAGGATGCGAACCGCGAGCAGCCGTGCGTCGGCGCCCTCGGGCATCGCCTGCCAAGCCTGTGCCGCGTCGGCCCACCGCAGGCCTTCGCCTTCGCGGCAGGCCTCATCGTTCAATCGCCACGCGCCTCGCAGCGCCAGCAGCACGCCGTGCGGCGCGGCCTCGATGGCCGCGGCACTGGCCAGCACGCGCACGTCGGCACGCCACTGACCGCGGCGCGTCATCACGTTGAAGTCGTTCGACGCACCACCGAACAGCGTGCAGTCGATGGCCTCGTCGCCGCTGAAGGCAAAGGGCTGGTGCGGTACGTCGAGCCGGTGATCGATGCGCCCGTCGTGCGTGAAGAGCCGCACGCCGTCGCCTTCCAGCAGCGTGATGCTGCGGTCCACGCCCGCGAACACCGAGAACGGCCCGGCCGCCGCGATGGTCGCGATGCTCACGCGCCAGCCGAAGCTGTCGAGCCCCGCGCCCTGCGGCCAGCTGACGATTTCCTGCGTGGTGCCGCCGCCGTTTTTCCAGGGCATGGCGGGGAGCGAGGTGCGCGAGAAGCGCTGCGGGCCACTCATGACCGCACCTCTTGCTCCTTCCCCTTCCGGGGGAAGGCCGAGATGGGGGCCGCGCCCGACGAGCGTTGCGACTGGGTCGAGGCCGTCGTGCCCCCACCCCTGCCCTCCCCCAGCGGGGGAGGGAGAAATGCAAATACGGAACCCGCGCTCATCGCATCAACCCGCCTTGCCGCAGCTTCTGCTCGAAGTGCCTCAGGATCAGCGTCATCGTGCCCGTGAGCACGAAGTACACCACCGCAATCGCGAGGTACACCTCCAGCGACCGGTAAGACACGCTGATGATCTTCTGTCCTTCGTGCATCACGTCGTGGATGGTCAGGAGAGACACCAGCGCCGAGTTCTTGATCAGCGCGATGAACTCGTTGCCTAGCGGCGGAATCATGCGCACCACCGCCTGCGGCAGCACGATCTGGCGCATGGCGACGCCGGGCGTCATGCCCAGCGATTGCGCCGCCATCGTCTGGCCCTTGTCGATCGACTGGATCGCGCCACGCACGATCTCCGACACGTACGCGCCCGAATACACGCCGAGCCCGAGCACGCCGCACAGGAAGGCCGGCAGCAAGATGCCGAAGTGCGGCAGGCCGAAGAACAGAATGAACAGCTGCACCAGCAGCGGCGTGCCGCGAATGGCCGCCACGTAGGCGGTGCACGCGCCGTAGATCCAGCGCCGCTTCGGGTTCAGCCGGCCGATGCCGACCAGGAGGCCCAGCACGCAGCCCAGGGCCAGCGCGCAGGCGGTGATCTCCACCGTGACCAGCGCGCCGCGCAGCAGGTCGGGCCAGCCCTGCCAGACGGGCGAGAAATCGAGATCCATGACCTGCTTACTTGGCGTTGGCGCTGAACCACTTCTTCACGATCTGGTCGTAGGTGCCGTCGGCCTTGAGCTTCTCGATGGCGCCGTTCACCGCCTTGGTCAGTTCGGGCGTGTCCTTGCGGATGGCCATGCCGTATTCCTCGGTGGTGATCTGCTCGGGCAGCACCTTCAGGCCGCCGCGCGTGCGCACGTACTGGTAGGCGGCGGGCTTGCCGGTGACGGCGGCGTCGGCGCGGCCGATGTCGACGAGGTTGAACATCTCCTGGTTCTTCTCGACTTCCATCAGCTGCACCTGCGGGAATTTCTCCTTGGTGTAGCTCACCGACTTGGTGCCCACCTGCACGCTGACCTTCTTGCCGTTGATGTCGGCCGGCGTCTTGATGGCCGTGTTGCCGTCCTTCACCATCACCACGAGGCCGCCGGCGTAATACGGCACGGTGAAGTCGACGACCTTCTTGCGCTCGTCGGTGATGTAGATGCCCGAGACGGCCATGTCGAAGCGCTTCGAAATCAGGCCGGGCACCAGGCCCTTGAAGTCGATGTCGATCCACTCGATCTTGCGGCCCAGCGTCTTGCCGATGGCCTCGACCAGTTCCACGTCGAAGCCGGTGCGCTTGCCGTTTTCCACGAACTCCATCGGCGGGAAGGTGGCGTCGGTGGCAACGCGCAGCGGCTCGCCCTGGGCTTGCGCCATGCCGGCGAGGCCGAAGAAGGCAAAGCCGGAAAGTGCGGCGGCGACGAGGGTGCGGCGGGTGTTCATGGTGAGGGCTTTCGTGGGTGTGAAGAAGATGGAGGAATGCAGCAGCGGGCTACTGCAGGGCGCGCGAGATGCGGGCCGCCGTGACGACGGTCATGTGGACGAATGCAGCTTCCATGCCCTCGACGCGCGTGAGCGGCGCCATGAGCGTGATCGCGCCGCGCAGGCGCCGGCCCGAAGCCAGCACCGGCGCGCTCGCGCCCCAGACGCCGGCATCGACCTCGCCGTGGGTCACGGCATGACCGGCCTGGCGGATCGCATCGAGTTCGGCGGCGCGCGCCGCGCGGCGCTCGGGGCTTTCGTCCAGGCCGTCGAGCAGGGCATCGCGCTGGTCGAGCGGCAAATGGGCCAGCAGGCACTTGGCGCTGGCACCGTCGCTGGCCGGCACGCTGCGGCCCCGGTCGAACGAGCAGCGCAACGAATGCTCGCTGTCGATCATTTCGAGGCACACCACGCGGTCGTTGACTGCCGTGACCAGCGCCACGCTTTCATGGCTCTGCTGGGCCAGCGCGCGCATGTCGGCGCGGGCCGCCATGACGAGGTCGGAGTTGCCGTCGAAGCCGCTGGCGAGCTGCACGCTCACCGGGCCCGGCGAATAGCGCCCGTCGGACTCCATCACGAAGCCCCAGCGCCGCAGCATGGCGATCTGCCGGTACAGCGTGCTCTGCGACAGGCCGGTGGCCTGCACCAGTTCTGCCGCCGTCATCGCCGCCTTGCTTTGCGCCAGCACCGACAGCACGAAGAGCGCGCGGTCGTTGTGGGCGGGGGCGTCGGTCGGGAGCGTCGTCATCGGGGGCAATCGCGGGATGTCGGAAGTGGAGCCGGCGTGCAGTATCTTGCTCGCCGTTCTCACTTCCAAGCCTTGATTCCCATTCGATGGGAATAGACGCGTTTTTTCTTTCTACCTTCTTCTTAACCCACCAGCAGCGGAAAGCGCGCGTCGTCCATGGGCGCGCCGGCCGGCAGCGTGTCCGCCAGCCCGGGGAAATCGGGCGAGGTCTTCCAGCTGCGCGGCGCGTGGCGGATGTCGTCGCCCAGGAAGCGCACCGAGAACACGCGGCGCCGGTTCGGCCCCTCCACGCCGGCCGCCGCATGCAGCGTGAGCATGTGGAAGCAGACGAAATCGCCCGGTTCGATGTTCCAGCCCACGATGGGAAAGCGCTCGCGCGCGCCTTCGATGTCGGGCAGGTCTTCGAGGCTGCCTTCGGGGAACCACTTGGCGTGGTTGTCCATGAAGGTGCGCGGCATCAGCCACGGCCCCTTGTGGGAGCCGGCCACGAACTCGAGCGTGGCGGCGCGCGACACCGGATCGACCGGAATCCACATGCTGATGTTCTGCTCGCCCTCGATGTTGTAGTACGGCTGGTCCTGATGCCACGGTGTGCGCTGGCGCGTGCCGGGCTCCTTCACGAGCAGGTGGTCGTGGTACAGCCGCACGCTGTTCGAGCCCATGAGCCGCTGCGCCAGTTGCGCCAGCGGCGCCTCGAAGATGAAGCGGCGGAAGGCGTCGATGTCCTGCCAGTTGCAGAAGTCCTCGAAGAAGCGGCCCGGGTCGTCGGGCCGGCTCGCCACCTTGGCGCGCGGGCTGGGCGCGGCGAGATTGGCTTCGATGCCATCGCGCAGCAGCGCCAGTTCGTCTTGCGTCAGCAACTGGCGGATGCAGACCGCGCCGTCGCGCTGGAACCGCGCGACGAGCGCATCGTCCACGCGTTCCTGCACGCGACGCTGAAGTTCCCGGGCATCAGGAACCTGCGCCATCACTTCACCATCGGCAGCTTGAGCCCTTGCTTCTTCGCGGTGGCGACGGCGATGTCGTAGCCCGCGTCGGCATGGCGCATGACGCCGGTGGCCGGGTCGTTCCACAGCACGCGCTCGATGCGCTTGGCCGCGGCGTCGGTGCCGTCGCACACGATCACCACGCCCGAGTGCTGCGAATAGCCCATGCCCACGCCGCCACCGTGGTGCAGGCTGACCCAGGTGGCGCCGCCCGCGGTGTTGAGCAGCGCGTTGAGCAGCGGCCAGTCGGAGACGGCATCGGTGCCGTCCTTCATGGCCTCGGTCTCGCGGTTGGGGCTGGCCACCGAACCGGTGTCCAGGTGGTCGCGGCCGATGACGATGGGCGCCTTCAGCTCGCCGTTCTTCACCATCTCGTTGAAGGCCAGGCCCGCGATGTGGCGCTCGCCCAGGCCCAGCCAGCAGATGCGCGCCGGCAGGCCCTGGAAGCTGATGCGCTCGCGCGCCATGTCGAGCCAGCGGTGCGTGTGCTTGTTCTCGGGGAACAGCTCCTTGATCTTGGCGTCGGTCTTGTAGATGTCCTCCGGGTCGCCCGACAGCGCCACCCAGCGGAACGGGCCCTTGCCTTCGCAGAACAGCGGGCGGATGTAGGCCGGCACGAAGCCCGGGAAGTCGAAGGCGTTCTTCACGCCCTCGTCGAAGGCCACCTGGCGGATGTTGTTGCCGTAGTCGACCGTGGGGATGCCCATGGCCTGGAAGTCGAGCATGGCCTGCACGTGCACGGCGCACGATTTGGCGGCGGCCTTCTTGAGCGCGTCGTGCTGCGAGGCGTCCTTCATGGCGGCTTGCCACTGCGGCACGCTCCAGCCCGAAGGCAGGTAGCCGTTGATCAGGTCGTGCGCGGAGGTCTGGTCGGTCACGAGGTCGGGCTTCAGCCCACCGGCCTTCGCGCGCTTGACCAGCTCGGGCAGGATGTCCGCCGCATTGCCCAGCAGCGCGATCGACACGGCTTCCTTCGCGTCGCAATGCTGCTTGATGAGCTCGAAGGCATGGTCGATGTCGCGCGCCTGCTTGTCGACGTAGCGTGTGCGCAGGCGGAAGTCGATGCTCGACTGCTGGCACTCGATGTTCAGCGACACCGCGCCGGCCAGCGTGGCCGCCAGGGGCTGCGCGCCGCCCATGCCGCCCAGGCCGGCCGTGAGGATCCACTTGCCCGCGAGGCTGTTGTTGTAGTGCTGGCGGCCGGCTTCCACGAAGGTCTCGAAGGTGCCCTGCACGATGCCCTGGCTGCCGATGTAGATCCAGCTGCCGGCCGTCATCTGGCCGTACATGAAGAGGCCCTGGCGGTCGAGTTCGTTGAAGTGCTCCCAGTTGGCCCACTTCGGCACGAGGTTCGAGTTGGCCAGCAGCACGCGCGGTGCGTTCTCGTGCGTCTTGAACACGCCCACGGGCTTGCCCGATTGAATCAGCAGCGTCTCGTCGTCGTTCAGTTCCTTCAGCGACGCGAGGATCTGGTCGTAGCAGGCCCAGTTGCGCGCGGCACGGCCGATGCCGCCGTACACCACCAGGTCTTGCGGACGCTCGGCCACCTCGGCGTCGAGGTTGTTCTGCAGCATGCGGAAGGGGGCTTCGGTGAGCCAGCTCTTGCAGTTGAGCTCGCTGCCGCGCGGGGCGCGGATCACGCGCGTCGGGTCGTGGCGCGGGTCGGCAGCGTCGGGGTTGTTCAGGGCGAATTTATAGTGATCGTTCACGGCGTGGTTCTCCTATCTGTCGGGTGTGTTTTACGAGTGGCTGGGCAGGATGTCGAGCAGAGCGGCCGGCAGCTCGGCCTTCAGCGCCCACAGGCGCATGGCTTCGATGTCCGGTGCGAGGTAGCGGTCGGTCTCGAGGAAGGCGACCTTCTGGCGGATGCCGGCGAATTCGGCTTCGACCAGCGGCGAGCTTTTCAGCTTGCGCTTGAGTTCGATGCCCTGGGCGGCGGCCATGGCTTCGATGCCGACGACCACGGCCGTGTTGTTGACCATGTCGCCCAGGCGGCGCGCCGCGAAGGTGGCCATCGACACATGGTCTTCCTGGTTGGCCGAGGTGGGCAGGCTGTCGACGCTGGCGGGGTGCGCGAGCGATTTGTTCTCCGACGCGAGCGCGGCGGCCGTGACCTGCGCGATCATGAAACCGGAGTTCAGGCCGCCGTCGCGCACCAGGAACGGCGGCAGGCCCGACAGGCCGCTGTCGAGCAGCAGCGCGAGGCGGCGCTCGGCGATGGCGCCGACTTCGCTCACGGCCAGCGCAATGATGTCGGCCGCGAAGGCGACGGGCTCGGCGTGGAAGTTGCCGCCCGAGATAACCTCGCCCGTGTCGGTGAAGACCAGCGGGTTGTCCGATGCGGCATTGGCCTCGATCACCAGCACGCGCGCGGCGTGCGCGAGGTTGTCGAGGCAGGCGCCCATCACCTGCGGGATGCAGCGCACCGAATACGGGTCCTGCACGCGGCCGCAGTCGGCGTGCGAAGGCACGATCTCGCTGCCTTCGAGCAGCGTGCGCACCGCGCCCGCCACGGCGATCTGGCCCGGCTGGCCGCGCGCGGCGTGGATGCGTGCGTCGAAGGGCTTGATCGAGCCTTGAATGGCTTCGAGCGACAGCGCGCCCGACATCAGCGCCGAGGCGAACACGTCTTCCGCGCCGAACAGGCCCGCCAGCGCCAGCGCGGTCGATACCTGCGTGCCGTTGAGCAGCGCCAGGCCTTCCTTGGGTCCGAGCACGAAGGGTTCGAGGCCGATGCTGCGCATGGCTTCCGCGCCGCTGACCTTCTTGCCGTCGGCCAGCGTTGCTTCGCCTTCGCCGATCAGCACGCAGGCCATGTGCGCGAGCGGCGCCAGGTCGCCCGATGCGCCGACCGAGCCCTTGCACGGAATGCTCGGTGTGACGCCGGCGTTGAACAGGGCCAGCAGCGCATCGACCAGCGCCGGCCGCACGCCCGAATGGCCGCGCGCCAGGCTCACCGCCTTGGTCGCGAGGATCATGCGCACGACCGGCGCGGTCAGCGGCTCGCCCGTGCCCACGCTGTGCGACAGCACCAGGTTGCGCTGCAGCTCGGCCAGGTGGTCGTTGCCGATGCGCGTGCTCGCGAGCTTGCCGAAGCCGGTGTTGATGCCGTAGACGACCTGGTCGTTTTCCACGATGTGGCGCACGGCCGCCTCGGCACGCGCCATGCCGTCACGCACCGACGCATCGAGCGCGAGTTGCACGCCGCCGGCCTGGATGTGGCGCAGCATCGCAAGATCGACCTTGCCGGGCGTGAGGGTCAAAGTGGCTTCGGGTTTGGCGGTGTGATTGCTTGGCATGTGAACCTGTCTATACAAGTGGTTGCGAGAGAAAACGTAGGTCTCTGAGGACGAAAAAAAGCTACCCGAAGCTCGGGTTGCCGTCGGCTTTGAAGCGGCTGCCCAGGCTGTAGCGCGAGGCGGGATGCAGGCAGCGCACCCAGGTCACGGGCGTGTTGCGAATCCAGGTGCGGCGCGTCAGCAGCAGGCAAGGGTCGGTGGGTGCCATCGCGAGCCGGCCGGCCTGTTCGGCGTTGGGCAATACGGCGTCGACGACGTGTTCGATCTGGTCGAAGGGCACATTGCGCACCAGGTACTCGCTGGGCGGCATGGCGGTGAAGTCCTGGTCGAGGTAGTCGGGCACGACCTGCGGGTTGACGTAGCGCTCCTCGAGCTGCACGGGCGTGCCGTTCTCCAGGTGCAGGCACACGCTGTGGAACACCGAGGTGCCGGCGCGCATGTCGAGCCATGCGGCCACGTCGGGCGAAGCGGCGAGGCGCTCGACCTCGATCATTTCGCAGCGGTAGTCGTGCCCGCGCTGGCGGATCTCGCTCGCAATGTTGGCGATCTGCAGCAGCGTCGATTGCGGCTTGTTCTCGGCCACGAAGCTGCCGACGCCCGCCACGCGCACGATGCGCCCCTGCTCCACCAGCTCGCGCAGCGCGCGGTTCACCGTCATGCGCGCCATGCCGAACTGGGCCACCAGCTCATGCTCCGAAGGCAGCCGGTGGCCGGGCGGCCACGTGCCGTCCTGGATCTTCCTGGAGATGTGATCCTTGACTTGCGCGTAGAGCGCGAGGGTCGGCAGGTCGCGTTTCATCGTGTCTCGGGTCAATGCTCCGCCGCCGCCATCGACTCGGCGCGGATCTCTTCCGTCAGCCGCGCCTTGATTTCCATGAACTCCGGCGAAGTCTTGATCGTGTAGCTGCGCGGATGCGGAAAGTCGACCGCGATCTCGGTCTTGATGCGACCCGGCCGCGCGCTGAACACCGCCACGCGGTTGGCCATGAAGATGGCCTCGTCGATGTCGTGCGTGACGAACAGCACCGTCTTCTGCGCCGATTCCCAGATGCCCAGCAGCAGTTCCTGCATGAGCACGCGGGTCTGGTTGTCGAGCGCGCCGAAGGGCTCGTCGAGCAGCAGCATCTTGGGGTCGTTGGCCAGCGCGCGCGCAATGGCCGTGCGCTGCTGCATGCCGCCCGAGAGCTGCTTCGGAAAGTGATGCTCGAAGCCGCGAAGGCCGACCTTGGCGATGAAGAACTCGCTGCGCTCCTTCTGGTCTGCCTCGCTCATGCCGCGCTCGCGCAGGCCGAAGCGGATGTTCTGCGCCACCGTGAGCCAAGGAAAGAGCGTGTAGCTCTGGAACACCACGCCGCGGTCGGCGCCGGGGCCCTCGATGCGCCGGCCGTCGAGCAGCACCTGGCCGGTGGTCGGGAAGTCGAGCCCCGCCACGATGCGCAGCAGCGTCGACTTGCCGCAGCCCGAGGGGCCGAGGATGGTGACGAAGTCGTTCTCCTTCACCTCGAAGTCGATCGGCTGCAGCGCCTGCGTGCGCTGGCCCTTGGCGCCGGTGAAGACGCGCGAGACGCCCTGGATGGAAAGTTGGTTCTTCACAGTGCGGCCCATGCAAACAGACGGCGGTTCAATGCCTTGAAGGCGAAGTCGGACAGCAGGCCGATGACGCCGATCACGATGATCCCGAAGATGATCTGGCCGGTGTTCAGGAGCGCTTGGCTGTCGGTGATCATGTGGCCGATGCCCGACGAGGAGCCGATCAGCTCCGCCACGATCACGTACGTCCACGCCCAGCCCAGCACCAGGCGCAACGTTTCGGCGATGCCCGGCGCCGCGCCCGGAATGAGCACGCGCGCCACGATGCCGCGGCTGTTGGCGCCCAGCGTGTAGGCCGCCTCCACGAGGTCGCGCCGCGCGCCGCCCACGGTGACGGCCACCATCAGCACGATCTGGAAGAAGGAGCCGATGAAGATCACCAGCAGCTTCTGCATTTCGCCCAGGCCCGCCCACAGGATCAGCAGCGGAATGAAGGCCGAGGCCGGCAGGTAGCGGCAGAACGAGACGAAGGGCTCGAAGAAGGCTTCCACCGTCTTCCATGTGCCCATAGCGATGCCCAGCGGCACCGCGAACACGGCCGCCAGCAGGAAGCCGCCGAACACGCGCCACACGGTCATGCCGATGTCGCCGATGAAGCCGTACTCGGTGAAGAGCAGCCAGCCTTCCTTGACCATGGTCGGCGGGCTGGCCAGGAAGGTCGGCGGCACGAAGCCGCCGAGCGTGGCGATGGCCCACACTAGCACGAAGACGACGAAGAACGCGAGCCCCAGCAGCACGCGCGCACGTGTGCCGATGGGCTCGAGCGGCGCGAGCGCGCGGCGGCGCGCGGGCACGACGACAGCCGGCGCCGCCACCGCCGCGGCGGACGGCACCTGCGTCATCTGCGGCATGGCCTTACTTGACGAAGCTTGCATCGAAGGTCACGGACAGGTCTTCAGGCGCCTTGCGGATCACGCCGGCTTCCAGAAGGATGGGCGCGGCCTCCTTCATGAAGCTGGTGAGTTCGCCGGCAAAGAACTTCTGGTTGGCGGCCTTGTCCTGCCAGCGCAGGAAAGCCGACGATTTGGCGAACTGCTCGCCGCTCTGCTTGACGGCCGAGCCCATGAGCTCGTTCGACTTCTCGGGCTCGGCCTTGATCATGTCGAGCGCGTCGAAGTACGACTTGGTGAGCGCGGCGGCGGCCTTGGCGTTGGCCTTGAGCCAGGTGGGCGCGCAGCCGACGGTGTCCATCACCATCGGATAGTCGAGCGTGGTGGCCAGGATCTTGCCGGCGGCGGGGTTGGCGCGCACGGTCGACAGATACGGCTCGTAGGTCATGGCGGCGTCGTTCTGGCCGGCCACGAAAGCCTGGGCCGAGGCCTGCGGCGACAGCGTGGTGGTCTTCACGTCCTTCAGCGTCATGCCGTTCTTGCTGAGCATCCAGGCCAGGCCGAAGTACGGGGCGGTGCCGGGGGCGTCGACGCCGATGGTCTTGCCCTTGAGGTCGGAAAACTTGCTCACGTCGCCGCGCACCGCGAGGCCGTCGGCGCCGTAGGACTTGTCCATCTGGAAGATCTGCACGATGGGCACGCCGTTGGCGTTCCAGGCCACGTGCGTCTCAACCGTGGTGGCCGCGCACTGGATGGCGCCGGAGGCCAGCGCCAGGTGGCGGTCCTTCTGCGGAATCATCTTGAGTTCGACGTCCAGCCCGTTCTTCTTGAAGATGCCGGCCTTGTCGGCCAGCGAGAGCGGCGCGAAGCCGGTCCAGCCGGACATGCCGAGCGCAATCTTCGTTTCCTGGGCGGCGGCCGTTCCGGCCATGCCCGCCGCACATGCACCTGCTGCCAGCAGCGAAGCGACTTTCACAACTACCGTCTTCTTGACCATGGGTACTCCTGGGTCTGTTTCTTGGGAAAAGGCTCGGCGGATGCACCCGATGGCCGGGGAACGCGCGCCTCGCATTGTTGCCAAGCGCCCCAACTTGTATATACAGGATAACCCGACAGGTCATTTTTGGTGCACAGCCTTGGGAAATGCACCGGTTTGCTGTCTAGACAAGGAAGGTCGCGGGACGGAGGCAACCATTGCAAACCTCGTGCCACGGCCGCGTCGGTGCCACTGGGGGACAATCGACGGCCCGCGCCCTCCGTCCCTTTTCGCCCCCTCACCGCCTCCCCTGTGTCCTCTCTCGCTCCCCGCCCCATCGACGCCTCCGGCAGCAGCGCTCCCGCCGACATCCTTCATGAGGTCTTCGGCTATGCGCAGTTCCGGGGGGCCCAGCAGGACATCGTCGATCACGTGGTGGGCGGCGGCGACGCACTGGTGCTGATGCCCACGGGCGGCGGCAAGTCGCTGTGCTACCAGATCCCCGCCATCGCGCGGCAGCGCGCGGGGCACGGCGTGGCGATCGTGGTGTCGCCGCTCATCGCGCTGATGCACGACCAGGTGGGCGCGCTGCACGAGGCCGGCGTGAGCGCGGCCTTTCTGAATTCCACGCTCGACTGGGAAGAGACGCAGGACGTGGAACGCCGCATGCTGCGCGGCGAGATCACGCTGCTGTACGCGGCGCCCGAGCGGGTGAACACGCCGCGTTTCCTGTCGCAGCTCGATTCGCTGAAGGAGCGCGGCAAGCTGTCGCTCTTCGCCATCGACGAGGCGCATTGCGTGAGCCAGTGGGGCCACGACTTCCGCCCCGAATATCGCGCCCTCACCGTGCTGCACGAGCGCTATGCGGGCGTGCCGCGCATCGCGCTCACGGCCACGGCCGACGACCTGACGCGGGCCGACATCGTCGAGCGGCTGCAGCTGGAAGAGGCGCGCCAGTTCGTCTCCAGCTTCGACCGGCCGAACATCCGCTACACCATCGTCGAGAAGAAGGACGCGACCACGCAGTTGCTGCGCTTCATCGAGCGCGAGCACGAGGGCGACGCGGGCGTGGTCTATTGCCAGTCGCGCAAGCGGGTGGAAGACGTGGCCGTGACCCTGCGCGACGCGGGCATCAACGCCCTGCCCTATCACGCGGGCCTGGACGCGGCGGTGCGCCAGAAGCACCAGGACCGGTTCCTGCGCGAGGAAGGCATCGTGATGGTCGCCACCATCGCCTTCGGCATGGGCATCGACAAGCCCGACGTGCGCTTCGTCGGCCACCTCGACATGCCCAAGAACATCGAGGGCTACTACCAGGAAACCGGCCGCGCGGGCCGCGACGGCGGCCCGGCCGACGCCTGGATGGCCTACGGCCTGCAAGACGTGGTGAACCAGCGCCGCATGATCGACGAGAGCCCCGCCGGCGAAGAGTTCAAGCAGGTGATGCGCGGCAAGCTCGACGCGCTCCTCTCGCTGGCCGAGGCCAGCGACTGCCGCCGCGTGCGCCTCCTGGGCTACTTCGGCGAGAAGAGCACGCCCTGCGGCAACTGCGACAACTGCCTGAACCCGCCGCAGGTGTGGGACGGCACCGATGCCGCGCGCAAGCTGCTCAGCACCATCTACCGCGTGCAGCAGTTGAGCGGCATCAGCTTCGGCGCGGGGCACATCATGGACATCCTGCGCGGCAAGGCCACCGAAAAGGTCAAGCAGTTCGGCCACGAGCGGGTCAGTACCTTCGGCATCGGCGCGGAGTTCAGCGAAGTGGCGCTGCGCGGCGTGCTGCGCCAGCTGATCGCCACCGGCGCGCTGGCGGTGGACGCGGAAGCCTTCAACACGCTGAAGCTCACCGAAGGCTCGCGCGCGGTGCTCCGGGGCGAGGCCCAGGTGACGCTGCGCGAATCGGTGTCGTCGCCGGCGGAGCGCAGCAAGTCGCGCCGCGAAAAGACCGTCAAGGGCGCGCCCTCGCCGGCCGCCGCCAAGCTGGACGACACTGGCAAGAAGCGCTTCGAGGCGCTCAAGGCCTGGCGCGCCGAAGTGGCCAAGGAACACAACCTGCCGGCCTATGTGATCTTCCACGACGCCACGCTGGCCGCCATTGCCGAGCGTGCGCCGGCCACGCTCGAGGACCTGCAGGGCATCAGCGGCATCGGCACCAAGAAGCTCGAGGCCTACGGCAGCGAAGTGCTGCGGGTCTGCGAAGCGTTCTGACCTCGGGAAGGCGGGCGCGGCCTTGGACACCCGGCAGATGCGCTGCGTCGTCGCGATTGCCGAGGCCGGCAGTCTCACGAAGGCGGCCGAGCGGCTCGGCCTGGCGCAGCCGGCGCTCACGCAGACGCTGAACCGGCTGGAGCAGGAACTCGGCACGCGGCTCTTCACGCGTTCGCGACGCGGCGCCGCGCTCACCGACGCGGGCCTGGCCGTCATCGACGACCTGCGCGCGAGCCTCGCCTATGGCGACACGGCCGCCGAGCGTGCCCGAGCGATGGGCGCCGGGCGCGCGGGCCGCCTCACCATCGGCTTCGTGACGCACGCGGTCTACGAGGTGCTGCCGAACGCATTGCGCCGGTTGCGCGCCGGGCATCCGCAGCTCGAGGTGGTGCTGCGCGAGATGAGCAACGCCGAGCAGGTGGCGGCGCTGGAGGGCGGGCGCATCGACATCGCGCTGCTGCATCCGCCGGTGACGGTCACGGCCCGTGTGCACGAGCTGCGGCTGGGCGAGGAACCGCTGATCGCGGCGCTGCCCGCCGCATGGCCGCTGCATGAGGACGGCTGCGTGTCGCTCGCCGATGTCGCGCGCCACGGGCTGGTGTGGTTCCCGGAGCAGCAGATTCCCGCCCTGCGCGCGCAGCTGCTGGGAGCGCTGCGCCGCGCCGGCCACGAGACGCGGGTGGTGCAGGACGCCAACCGCACGCTGACGGTGCTGGCCTGCGTGGCGGCGGGGCTGGGCTGGTCGCTGCTGCCGCGCTCGGTGCGCGCGCTGCAGCACGAGGGCGTGCGCTACGCAGAGGTGCGCGACGGCGCGGGGCTGCCGGCCTTCGAGCTGTCGGCGCTGTGGCTGGCGCGTTCGCGGCCGACCTTCGCCGACACGTTCGCGGCGATGCTGCGCGACTGACGCTGCCTCGGCGGACTCAGTCGAGCTGGATCTTGTTGTCCTTGGCGAGCTTGGTCCACTTGGCGATCTCGGCGCGGCGGAAGCCGTCGAGCTCGGCGGGGCTGGAGCCGATCACCTCGGCGCCCAGCGCCTCGAGCCGGCCGCGGACCTCCGGGTCCTTGAGCGTGGCGGCGAACTCCTTCGACAGCCGCTCCACCACCGGCGCGGGCGTGCCGGCCGGCACGAACACCGCGTTCCACTCGTAGACCTCGTAGCCGGGCAGGCCGGCTTCGGCCACGGTGGGCAGCTGCGGCAGCGCGGGCGCATGGGCCTTGCCGGTGACGGCCAGCGGGCGCAGCTTGCCGTCCTTGATGAAGGGCAGGCTCGAAGCCAGGCTGGCGAAGAACACCGGCACGTGGCCCGACATCACGTCGGTGAGCGCGGGGCCGCCGCCCTTGTAGGCCACGTGCGTCATCTGCACGCCGGCCATCGAGGCGAACAGCTCGCCCGCCAGATGCTGCGCCGAGCCGTTGCCCGACGAGGCGTAGTTGATGCCGCCCGGCTTGGCCTTGGCCTGCGCGATCAGGTCGGCCACGCTCTTGAACGGCGCCGACGGGTTCACCACCAGCACGTTGGGCACCCTGACCAGCAGCGACACCGGCGCCAGTTCGCGCAGGGTGTCGAAGGGCATCTTGCGCAGCGCCGGGTTCTGCGCGTGGTTGGAGGCGTCGAGCAGCACGGTGTAGCCGTCCGCCGGGCTCTTGACGACGAGGTCGCCGCCGATGGCGCCGCCGGCACCGCCGCGGTTGTCGATCACCACCGGCTGGCCCAGCTTCGCCGAGAGCTTGGGCGCGACGATGCGCGCCACCGCGTCGACCGTGCCGCCCGGCGGATAGCTCACGACCAGCCGCACCGGCTTGGACGGCCAGGTGTCGGCATGGGCGCACAGGCCGCCCAGCAGCAGGGCCGCGCCCGCGAGAGCAAGGGGGATGGCGCGCAGCAGGCGCGCGCGCGGGATTTCATGGGTCATTGGTCGATGTCTCCTGTCTTGAACTTGAACAACCGGGCGGGCGTGTCGGCCAGGATGCGGCGGCGCGCGGCGGCGTCGGGCACCCAGTCGGCCAGCGCCGCATGGGCGGCGGCGTAGTCGGCGATCTCGCGGTGCTGGGTGTGCGGCCAGTCGCTGCCCCACACGAGGCGATCGGGGCCGCAGGCCTTCAGCAGCGCCTGCGCGGCGTCACGCGCCGCCGCGGCGGCGATGGTCACGGGCCAGTTGCGGTAGGCGGCCGATAACTTGACCCAGACGCGTCCGCAGGCCGCGGCATCGAGCAGCCAGGCAAAGCCCGAGTCGGCGGACGCGGGCGCCGAAGCGGGGCGGCCGAAATGGTCCACCACCAGCGCGCAGCCGGCATCGAGCACGGGCTGGGCGGCCAGCGGCAGGTCGCGCGATTCGCGGTGCAGCTCCACATGCCAGTCCAGCGCGCGCACACGGGCGAAGAGCCGCCGCCAGTCGGGCAGCGAGAAATCGGGCAACGGCATGCCCACGAGGTTGAGGCGGATGCCGCAGACACCGGCATCGGCCATCGCTTGCAGCGCGGCATCGTCCACGCCGGGATCGACCACGGCAACGCCGCGCAGGCGCCGCGGGCAGGCGCGCAGCGCGTCGATCAGGAAGCTGTTGTCGGTGCCGAGAAAACTGGGCTGCACCAGCACGCCGTGCGAGACGCCGTGCGCGTCGAGCAATGCGAGGTACTCGGCCAGCGTGGCCTCGTAGTCGGGCGCATGCCGACGCGTGGCCGCCAGGGGCAGGCCACGCACGAACACGTGGGCGTGGCTGTCGATGGCGGTGATGTCGGCGGGGGGCACGGCGTTGTCTCTGGCGGTAATCGTTGTGCGTCCGCGAGGCGCGAACGTGGGCGAGTATCCGCAGGGAAACGCCGGTTTGGAACGTGTCTCCCGGTTGCGTTTGGATAAGCTGGGCTTATAGAAGCAGTCAGTTCGCCGCCGGCAGCGTGATGGGAACCGGCCGCGTCAGCAGATCGACATACAGCTCGAAGAAGCGCGCGTTGTCGAACTTCTTCACCACCTTCATCTTCTGCAGCGTGGGGCCCGAAGGCTGCGAGGAATAGCCGATGGAGCGGCCGTTGTCGGGTGCGCCGGGCTTGGCGATCACGTCGACGTAGCGGTCCACCGTCTGCGTGGCATAGCCCGGGTCGATCAGGTAGGCGAGCGTGAGGGTGTCCCAGATGTTCTGGGTGTAGTTCGGGTTGGTCTCGAAGCCGTTCTTGCCGTCGAAGCCGTAGCCGTTGAGCTTCTGGAACACGTCGGTCACGGCCGTGGGCTTGGCCGGGTGCGCGATGCGGTCATAGATGGGCTTGGTGAGGAACACGGTGTCGGTCACGTCCAGCGGCACCACCACCTGCGGGATGGGCAGCCGAACCACGAACTGCGCGGCGTCGGGGTCGAACCACCAGTTGAACTCGGCCGCCTTGGTGGTGTTGCCCGGCACGTCGATCGCGCCGCCCATGTAGATGATCTGCTTGATGAGCGGCACGATCTCGGGGTTCTGCTTGGCCGCGAGCGCGATGTTGGTGAGCGGGCCGATGGCCAGGATGGTGATCTCGCCGGGATTGGCCTTCACGGTGTCGACGATGAAGTCGACCGCGCTCTTGCGCTGCACCACGGTGTGGGTGGCGAAGCCGTCGGGCGAGGGTTTGAGGTCAGCATCGGACTTGGGCTCCGGTCCGCCCCAGGCGCCCAGGTAGCCGTCGCCGCCGGCTCCCGCGGCCAGTTCGGCCTGCACGTCGGCATAGGTGTGGTTGAGCGCGTAATTGGCTCCCACGTAGACGCCGATGCGGTCGCCCACGCCGAGCCGCTCGACCGACTTCAGCGCATCGGCCACGCCTTGCCTGAGCCACTGGTTGCCCGAGACCACGCTGATGCCCATGACCTGCACCTTGCCCTGCGCCTGAAGCTGCGCGGCCATGACGCCGAGTTGGCCGTCGTCGCTCATGGTGTTGTAGTCGCTGTCGATGATGATCTTCTGCGCGGTGGGCGCGGGCGTGCCGCCGAAGCCCGGGCCGAGGCCGATGCCACCGCCTCCGCCACCACCACCGCCGCAACCTGCCAGTACCGCGATGACGACGATGAACATCGTCCCGATCCATTTGCGCATCTTGCTTCTCCTAAGCGTTTGGTTTTCAGTCGAGGAACCTGAAATACAAACGTTTGCGCAAAGCTTTGCGCAAACGTTTGCCAAACTTTAGGGCGCAAGCCGGCAGCGTGGCAAGCGCTGCGGCCTAGGGGTTTTCCGCGAGGTGCGGTGGAGGGTGCGTCAGCCCGGGTTGGGGGCGAAGTCGAGCAGGCGGTTGCGGCGCAGCGGCGACTGGTCGATCAGGAAAGGCGTCTCTGCTTCGGCCGGCTCGGCCTTCTCGAGGCCTCGCGCCATCGCCTTGGCCATCGGTGCGGGGCAGGCGCCTCCGCTGCGCAATGCGAGGGCGGCGGCCAGCCGGGCTTCGTTGGGGTCGCCGAGCTGGTGGTCGTAGTCGTCGGCGACGGTGCAGTTGGGCGCGAAGCCGTCGCCGTAGTCGCCGAAGCCGAGCTGGTTCACGCCTTTGACCTGGATCGCGAAGTAGGTGGTGCCGCAGTTGTCCTGCGGGTAGAAGCCGTAGGGCTTGCCGCAGGTGGTGCCGCCCACGAGGTTGACCGTGACGCCCACGCCGCGCAGGCTGTTGATGACCGACTCGCTCGCCGAGCAGGTGTCGGGGCTGGTCAGCACCGTCACGCGCGAAAGACCGAGCGAGGGCAACGCCGTGCCGGTGCGGCTGGTGCTGTAGAACGGCATCAGGCTCTGCGCCACCGAGAGGCGGAACGGGTTCTTGTCGTTGAAGGTCAGCAGCTCGAAGGTCTTGCCCGCCGTGGTCGCGGGCGCGGCGATCATGTAGGCCAGCCGGCTGGCAATGGCGAGTTGGCCGCCGCCGTTGTAGCGCATGTCGAGCACCAGGTCCTGGATGCCGCCCGAGGTCGCCTTGAAGGTGTTCACCGCGTTGATGAGTTGCTGTTCGGAGGTCGTGATGTGGTCGTTGAACAGCATGTAGCCCACCTTGTTGCCACCGCCTCCGTCCAAGACCGTGACGTTCTGCACCGGCGTGCTCGTGACGTTGGCCGCCTTCAGGTTGTAGGAAACGGCAGGATCGCTGCCCAGCTTGAAGGTGAAGCTGTGCGACTCGCCCACGGTCTTCGGCGACAGCGCGCCGTTGATCGTGGCGGCGTTGGCTGACCCCGTGGCGTTGACGAAGTCGACGCCGTCCACCGTCAGCAGCTTGGCGCCGCGCTTCAGGCCCGCGAGGTCGGCGGGCGAACCGGGCTCGACGAGCACCACGCGCAGTTCGCGCGGCGGGCTGGTGGCGATGGACACGAACTCCGCGCCGTAGCTGACCGACACACCGCCCTGCGACAGCTGGCGATACGCCTCGGTGTCGTAGACGAAGTGGAAACGGTCCTTGGGCTTGCCCGACGAAGTGGTGAGCGGCGTCTTGAGCACGTTGAACCAGGTGACCGGCGTGGCGTAGTCGGACGCCTTGAGGGTGGTCGGCACTTCGCCGTACCAGAGGTAGGTCTCGTCGATCCAGGCGCGCACCCAGCTCTTCTCGTTGTCGAGCGAGCCGGCGCTGTCGGGGTAGGGCCGCCCGGTTTCGGGGTTGGTGCCGGTGCGCGGCGCGGCGCAAAGGCCGGCGACCGATGCCGACGGCACGATGCCCGAGCCACTGCTGGCGGGGGGCGTGGTGTTGTTGCCGGGCAGCAGGCCGATCGGCAGGCCGCCGCCACCGCCTCCGCCGCCTCCTCCACCGCAGGCCGTCACGAAACAGGCCACGGCAAGCGCGGCACAAGCCGCCCAGGCACCGGAACGCGGCGAGCGCCGCACGTCGACCTTGCGAAATTCCATTTGCTGCTCCTCCTCGTGTCCGTGTTGGCGGACGGGTGTTCAGCATCGAGGGGCGAAGGCTTCGCCGCCCCGGTGCGCTCCTGCGGGTTCCGAACCCGGTTGTTCTGTTGTCTGCCCGCTACTGCAGGAAGCCCATGCCGCGCGACTCGCGCACTTCGGGCTTGATGCGGTGCTCGGCCTCGAGCTGGTCGAGGAATTCGACCGCCGAGAACTCGGCCGCCAGAATATCTGTCTGCCGTTTCACGGCCGCGAAATCCCCGGGGCACAGCTGTGTCAATTGCGCAAGCCGCGCCCGGATGGCGCTCGTGATGCGCTCGGCGTCGCCCGCCAGCGCCTCGGTCACGAACATGCGTTCGCGCTGCACGGCCGTGAGCGGCATGAACTTGATCTTGAAGGTGAAGCGCCGCAGCGCCGCCTGGTCGAGCCGGTCGAGCAGGTTGGTGGTGCAGACGAAGACGCCGTTGAAGCGCTCCATGCCCTGCAGCATCTCGTTGACTTCGGTGACCTCGTAGGTGCGCTGCGCGCCGCGGCGGTCCTGCAGGAAGCTGTCGGCCTCGTCGAGCAGCAGCACGGCTTTTTCGTTCTCGGCCTCGCGGAACATGGCGGCCATGTTTTGCTCGGTCTCGCCGACGTACTTGCTCATGAGGTCGCTGGCCTGCTTCACGAGGAGCGGCCGACCCAGGGCCTTGGCGATGTGCTCGGCCAGCGCGGTCTTGCCGGTGCCGGGCGCGCCGTAGAAGCACAGCGTGCCGTGACCGCGCGCCTTCAGCGCCTGGGCGATGCGCGGGATCTCGAAGCGGGTCTCGACATTGAGCATGTCGAGGTCGTAGGTGGTGACGCTGCGACGCTCGCCGCGGCCGGTGTCGAGCGTGCCCAGCGCGAGGTCGGCATTGCGCAGCTGGCGTTCGATGAGTGCTTCGACCGAGGCGTCGTCGGTCTTCGCGAGTCCGGCGAAGCGCACGGCGGTGCGGATCTGCGCGGGCGTGAGGCCCTTGCGCTCGGCCAGCTTGGCGGTGAAGGCTTCGGACACGACCACGCCTTCGAGCGTCTTCTTCACGAGCTGCTCGCGCGCGCCAGGCGGCGGCGACTTGAGCTCGAGGTGATAGGCGAAGCGGCGCCGAAAGGCCGGGTCGATCTGCTCGATGCGGTTGGTGACCCACAGCGTGGGCACGGGGTTGGCCTCGAGGATCTGGTTGACCCAGGCCTTGCCGCTGACGCTGCCGCTGGTGGGCGCCGGGATCTGCTCCGCGCGCGCCATGAACTGCGCGGCCTCGGTGCTGATGGGCGGGAAGACGTCCTCGACTTCGTCGAACAGCAGCGCGGCCTGCGCGCTGCCTTTGAGAAAGACCTGTGCGATCTGCAGCGAGCGGTAGCGGTCGCGGCCGCTCAGCGAGTTGCCGTCGCGGTCGGCGTATTCGACTTCGAAAAGCTCGAGCCCGGCGGCCTGCGCGACGACCTTGGCCAGCTCGGTCTTGCCGGTTCCGGGCGGCCCGTAGAGCAGCACGTTGACCCCGGGCTCCTTGCGCGCGACGGCCGCGCGCAGCAGCGTGACGAGCATCTGCGCGTCTTCCTGCACGAAGGAGAAATCGTGCGGCGTGAGCGTGCTCTTTGCCGAAGGCCGCGTGAACACGGCCATCAGCTCGTTGTGGTCGCGGTACTCGCGCATGAGCACCGGCGGCAATTTCTCGCTGACCTTCATGAGATCGGCCAGGTCGGTGATGTTGTGCTCGGAGATGAGGTTCTCGACAAGGCCGATGCGTTCGAGCCGCGAGCCCGCGCGCAGCGCCTCGCCTACTTCGCTCGCATTCACGCCTGCGATGTCGGCGATGGCGGCATAGGCCTCGGGCGCGTTGTTGACCTTGAACTCGACCAAGAGCGAACGCAGGTCGCGTTGATAGCGCGCGAGCGTGCCGTACAGCAGCAGCGCGCGCTCGGCCTTGTTGAGCTGAAGCAGGCCGGCGAGGGCATCGATGTTCTTTTCGACCAGCGTGGATTGCTTGCGCAGCGCGTGCGTGAGCCAGTCTCGCGTGACGGCGAGTACCGAGAGCAGGTCCTTGGGCTGGTCCTTTGCGTATTCGTCGAGGTAGAAGAAGAGCGTGCCTTCTTCATACGGGCCGCGCCACACGCCGTGGCGTTCGAGCAGCGTGCGGCCGTCGAAGGCCTCGACGCCCTTCCAGGCTTCATTGCCGGCGCAGCGGCGTCCGAGGAATTCGCGCAGGCGCTGAAGCACCGCCGCGGGCCACACCAGGTGCCGCCCGGTGAGCGACAGCAGGCCGTTGATGTCGCGGCGCACGTTAAAGCGCGGCCCCTGCTTGGCAGCAAGCGTGAGCACGAAGTGCGAGCACATGAGCTCGAGCACCGGTGCCTCCTTGAGTCCGGGCGACGGCAATGCCTGCCCGCGTACCGCAGCAGCCACGACATCGACACCCGCACGCTTCGCCATCAGGCAACCTCCAACGAGGAAAATCTCGGAGAGACCATAACGCAGACTTTTGGCTTCGGGAAGACCAGCAAACCGTAAAAACCCTCATGGTGCGATTCCAGCCACAATGCGCGCCATGGTCGGAATCGAAGAAATCCAGCGCGCCGCGGCGCGCCTGCAAGGCCAGGTGCTCAATACGCCCTGTGTCGAATCGCGCACGCTGTCGGAGATCGTCGGTGCTCAGGTATTCCTGAAATTCGAGAACCTGCAGTTCACATCGTCGTTCAAGGAACGTGGTGCGTGCAACAAGCTGGTCGATCTTTCCGAGAACGGTACACGGGGAGTGATCGCCATGTCTGCCGGCAACCATGCGCAGGGTGTGGCCTATCACGCGCAGCGGCTCGGTCTGCGCGCGTTGATCGTGATGCCGCGCTTCACGCCCGGCGTGAAGATCGAACGTACGCGCGGCTTCGGCGCCGAAGTGGTGCTGCACGGCGACACCCTCGACGCGGCCCGTGCCCATGCCCTGGAGCTCGCAGAGCGCGAGGGGTTGACCTTCGTCCATCCCTATGACGACGAGGCGATCATCGCGGGGCAAGGCACGGTGGCGCTCGAGATGCTCGACGTGGTGCCTGATCTCGACACGCTGGTGGTGGCCGTCGGAGGCGGAGGGCTGATCGCCGGCATGACCGTGGCGGCGCGCGAGCGCAAGCCCGGTATCGAGATCGTCGGAGTACAGACCACGCGCTTTCCTGCAATGGTCAACGCGGTCAAGGGCACGCACCATGCGCAGGGCAAGAGCACGATCGCCGAAGGTATCGCGGTCGGCACCCCGGGTGTGTTGACCCAGGAAATCATCGCGAAGAAGGTCGACGACCTGCTGCTGGTGGACGAAGGCGATATCGAGCAGGGCGTTCTGATGCTGCTCGAAATCGAGAAAACGCTGGTCGAGGGTGCCGGCGCGGCCGGGCTTGCGGCGCTGATCCGACATCCGGAGCGCTTCAAGGGCAAGCGCGTGGGGCTGGTTCTTTCCGGCGGCAACATCGATCCGCTGCTGCTCGCGGCCATCATCGAACGGGGCATGGTCCGGGCCGGACGGCTGGCCCGAGTGCGGGTGAGCGCGCGCGACGTGCCGGGCTCGCTGGCCCAGATCACGGCCACTGTGGCCGAAGCGGGCGCTAACGTCGACGAGGTTCATCACCAACGTGCGTTCACGATGCTGGCGGCGCAGAACGTCGACATCGAGCTGGTGCTGCAGACCCGCGGTCGCGCCCACCTGGCCAGCGTGCTGACGGCGCTGAAGGACGCGGGCTTCGAAGCCGAGGAGCAGCATTGACCCTCGGGTCGCGGGCGGGCATGGGGGCTCGGAAGCCCCTAGAGCCCTTCGCGCCTACCCGCCGGTAAAATGCCCCTCAGTCTGTCAATTTGTGTATTCGAGGTACTTCCCGATGTCCAACCCCACTCCCGTCGAGCCCGGCCACAGCGCCGCGGTCGAAAAGGACGCCGTCGAATCGGTCGTCCACCTGATGCCGCTGGTGCTTCCACTGGCAGGCGGCGTGCTGATGCTGCTGCTGGCGTCGATCGCGGTCTTTCTGGCCTGACACTGACAGGCATTGGCGCTTTTGTCCGCGGGCAGTGCGGCCCGCGTTGACGCAGTCTCCCGAAGCGAAACGTTTTCTCAAACGGACCTCCGTGCCTGAGCAGGCACGGCGCCCCGTTCGGAAAGACGATTTTTCAACTTAGGAGATTTTCCGATGAACGCACCCACGATGAAGGGCCTTACCATTCAGGCGCCCTCATACGTCAAGAACGCCAAGCTGATCGCCTGGGTGGCCGATATGGCCGCGCTGTGCAAACCCGAAGCCATCCATTGGTGCGACGGCAGCAAGGAAGAATACGATCGCCTGTGCCAGCAACTGGTCGACGCCGGCACGTTCAAGAAGCTCAACCCCGTCAAGCGCCCCAACTCGTTCCTCGCGGTTTCTGACCCGAGCGACGTGGCGCGCGTCGAAGACCGCACCTACATCTGCTCCGCGCAGAAAGAGAATGCCGGCCCGACCAACAACTGGATGGCGCCCGCCGAAATGCGCGCGACCCTGCAGCCGCTGTTCGACGGCTGCATGAAGGGCCGCACGATGTATGTCGTGCCGTTCAGCATGGGCCCGCTGGGCTCGCCCATCGCCCATATCGGCATCGAGTTGTCCGACTCCCCCTATGTGGCGGTCAACATGCGCATCATGACCCGCATGGGCAAGGCCGTGTACGACGTGCTGGGCACCGACGGTGAATTCGTGCCCTGCGTGCACACTGTGGGCGCACCGCTCGAGGCCGGCCAGAAGGACGTTTCCTGGCCCTGCAACAAGACCAAGTACATCGTTCACTATCCCGAGACGCGCGAGATCTGGAGCTACGGCTCGGGCTACGGCGGCAACGCGCTGCTGGGCAAGAAGTGCTTCGCGCTGCGCATCGCCTCCAACATGGGCCGCGACGAAGGCTGGCTGGCCGAGCACATGCTCATCCTGGGCGTGACCAATCCCGAAGGCAAGAAGTACCACGTGGCTGCCGCATTCCCTAGCGCTTGCGGCAAGACGAATTTCTCGATGCTCGTGCCGCCGGCTGGCTTCGAAGGCTGGAAGGTCACGACCATCGGCGACGACATCGCCTGGATCAAGCCGCAAGCCGATGGCTCGCTTCGCGCCATCAATCCCGAAGCGGGCTATTTCGGCGTAGCACCGGGCACCAACATGCTGACGAACCCGAACTGCATGCGCAGCCTGGACGACGGCGTGATCTTCACCAACGTCGCGCTCACCGACGATGGCGACGTCTGGTGGGAAGGCATGGAGCAGGACGCGCCGGGCAAGGCACTGCCGGCCCACCTGATCGACTGGCAGGGCAAGGACTGGACGCCACAGATCGCCAAGGAAACCGGCGCGAAGGCCGCACACCCGAACGCCCGCTTTACCGTAGCAGCGACCAACAACCCGGCCCTCGACGAGGCTTGGGATGACCCGAAGGGTGTGACTATCGACGCCTTCATCTTCGGCGGCCGCCGCTCGACGACCGTGCCGCTCGTCACCGAAGCTCGCAACTGGGTCGAGGGCGTGTACATGGCAGCGACGATGGGTTCGGAAACGACCGCTGCCGCTGCTGGTCAGCAAGGCGTCGTGCGTCGCGACCCGTTCGCGATGCTGCCGTTCATGGGCTACAACATGAGCGACTATTTCCAGCACTGGCTGGACCTGGGCAAGAAGCTTGAAGCCTCGGGCGCCAAGCTGCCGAAGATCTACACGACCAACTGGTTCCGCAAAGGCGCGGATGGCAAGTTCGTATGGCCTGGTTATGGCGAGAACATGCGCGTGCTGAAGTGGATGATCGATCGCGTCGAAGGCAACAAGACGGAAGGCGTCGAGCACATCACCGGGGTGAGCCCGCGCTATGAAGATCTGAATTGGACGGGCCTGGATTTCAGCGCGGAGCAGTTTGCGACTGTGACCAGCATCGACAAGGCTGCGTGGGAAGCCGAGTTGAAGTTGCATGCCGAGCTGTTCAAACAACTGGAGCATCACCTGCCGAAGGAATTGCCGGAGACCAAGGCTGCTATTGAGCAGCGCCTGGCAGCCTGATCGGCATTGGCACCTAATAAGAAGCCCGATGGACTCGCGTCCATCGGGCTTTTTTTACTTCTGCGTATTTAGCTGATGCAATCTTTAGATTGGCGCCCAGCAAAGCAAAAAACCCCAGTCAGTTGTATCTGACTGGGGTTTTCTGGGCTGTAAGAGCCTGACGATGACCTACTTTCACACGGGAACCCGCACTATCATCGGCGCTGAGTCGTTTCACTGTCCTGTTCGGGATGGGAAGGAGTGGGACCAACTCGCTATGGTCATCAGGCATAAAGGGTTGCTTGGCTGATCACATGATCAACCAAACGAATTCATAGAGTTTGGAATCAACTTTTGGCGAATTGTTTTGAATGCGTCAACTTGGCATAACACCTTGATCAGTATTTTGATCAAAGTTATAGGGTCAAGCCGCACGAGCAATTAGTATCAGTTAGCTTAACGCATTACTGCGCTTCCACACCTGACCTATCAACGTCCTGGTCTTGAACGACTCTTCAGGGGGCTCAAGGCCCCGGCAGATCTCATCTTGAAACGAGTTTCCCGCTTAGATGCTTTCAGCGGTTATCTCTTCCACACTTAGCTACTCGGCAATGCCACTGGCGTGACAACCGATACACCAGAGGTGTGTCCACTCCGGTCCTCTCGTACTAGGAGCAGGCTTCCTCAAATCTGCAGCGCCCACGGAAGATAGGGACCAAACTGTCTCACGACGTTTTAAACCCAGCTCACGTACCTCTTTAAATGGCGAACAGCCATACCCTTGGGACCGGCTACAGCCCCAGGATGAGATGAGCCGACATCGAGGTGCCAAACACCGCCGTCGATATGAACTCTTGGGCGGTATCAGCCTGTTATCCCCAGAGTACCTTTTATCCGTTGAGCGATGGCCCTTCCATACAGAACCACCGGATCACTATGTCCTGCTTTCGCATCTGCTCGACTTGTCAGTCTCGCAGTTAAGCACGCTTATGCCATTGCACTATCGTCACGATGTCCGACCGTAACTAGCGTACCTTCGAACTCCTCCGTTACGCTTTGGGAGGAGACCGCCCCAGTCAAACTGCCTACCATGCACTGTCCCCGATCCAGATAATGGACCTAGGTTAGAACCTCAAACACACCAGGGTGGTATTTCAACGTTGGCTCCACAAGATCTAGCGACCCTGCTTCAAAGCCTCCCACCTATCCTACACAGATCTGTTCAAAGTCCAATACAAAGCTACAGTAAAGGTTCATGGGGTCTTTCCGTCTTTCCGCGGGAGATTGCATCATCACAAACATTTCAACTTCGCTGAGTCTCAGGAGGAGACAGTGTGGCCATCGTTACGCCATTCGTGCAGGTCGGAACTTACCCGACAAGGAATTTCGCTACCTTAGGACCGTTATAGTTACGGCCGCCGTTTACTGGGACTTCAATCAAGAGCTTGCACCCCATCATTTAATCTTCCAGCACCGGGCAGGCGTCACACCCTATACGTCCACTTTCGTGTTTGCAGAGTGCTGTGTTTTTAATAAACAGTCGCAGCCACCGATTTTTGCAACCCATTCATGCTCCGTTGTTCACTTCACACTAATAGGGCACACCTTCTTCCGAAGTTACGGTGTCAATTTGCCGAGTTCCTTCTCCTGAGTTCTCTCAAGCGCCTTAGAATACTCATCTCGCGCACCAGTGTCGGTTTGCGGTACGGTCGTTGTTAGCTGAAGCTTAGTGGCTTTTCCTGGAACCTCGTTCAATCACTTCACCAGCAAGCTGGCTCGATCGATGGCCTCGGTATATGTGCACCGGATTTGCCTAATGCACGCCTACTTCCATCTAAACCGGGATATCCAACACCCGGATGACCTATTAAGATCCGTCCCCACATCGCACTAACAATCGGTACAGGAATATTGACCTGTTTCCCATCAGCTACGCATCTCTGCCTCGCCTTAGGGGCCGACTCACTCTACGCCGATGAACGTTGCGTAGAAAACCTTGCGCTTACGGCGAGGGGGCTTTTCACCCCCTTTAACGCTACTCATGTCAGCATTCGCACTTCTGATACCTCCAGCACGCTTTACAACGCACCTTCACAGGCTTACAGAACGCTCTCCTACCACTTGCAATAAATTGCAAATCCGCAGCTTCGGTAACTGGCTTAGCCCCGTTACATCTTCCGCGCAGGACGACTCGATCAGTGAGCTATTACGCTTTCTTTAAATGATGGCTGCTTCTAAGCCAACATCCTGACTGTTTTAGCCTTCCCACTTCGTTTCCCACTTAGCCAATTTTAGGGACCTTAGCTGGCGGTCTGGGTTGTTTCCCTCTTGAGTCCGGACGTTAGCACCCGGTGCTCTGTCTCCCAAGCTGTACTCATCGGTATTCGGAGTTTGCCTTGGTTTGGTAAGTCGCCATGACCCCCTAGCCAAAACAGTGCTCTACCCCCGATGGTAATACTTGAGGCACTACCTAAATAGTTTTCGGAGAGAACCAGCTATTTCCAAGTTTGTTTAGCCTTTCACCCCTATCCACAGCTCATCCGCTAGTTTTGCAACACTAGTC